>JAZKZG010000021.1:0-44003 GCA_045612565.1 Eubacteriales bacterium | reverse complement strand
ATTCCTCCAGCAATACTTACAGGGCAGGCAGCAGGCGCCGCCGTAAGCCAGGCAATTGATGCAAATCTTTCAATCACCGACATTAATGTTGCCCATTTGCAGAAAAAACTTGAAAGAGAAAACGTTATAATCCATATTGATGAAAAACTTATTCCTCAAGATAAAACCATAATTGAGAAAGTAGACTTTGCACATTTTTAAATAAAAAATCACCTTTTAGAAGGTGATTTTACATTTTTTGTCTGTATTCGGTTGGGGTGTACCCATATATTTTATAAAAATCATTATAAAACGCGGTTTTACTTTTAAATCCGACAAGTAATGAAATACTTTCAACAGAATAATCTGTTTTTTCAAGTAGGGTTGCTGCAGCTTCTACTCGTTTATTAACAATAAGCGCGTGAAGTGTTGAACCATAGTGTTCACGAACAAGCCGTGCAAGTTGACGTTCACTTATAAACAACTCAGAGGCAACCTGCTTGTTGTTAAGACCAGTCATAAACTTTGTATTAATTAAAAAATCAAGTTTAACAAGTCGATCTATATTTTTAACATTTGTTTCTGTTTTGACTTTTAAATTTTCAATTGTGAAATCTTCCGGCGAGAATAATTTACAAAATTCCGTAACAAAAGATATTGATAAAATAAATTTATTTGTTTGATTGTTGTTATTTAGTATTTTGTCAACAATAGCGCAAAATTCCGGCTTGTTTCTGAATAAAACAATATTTTTACCATTTATATATTTTGAAATAAACGAATAAAGATCATATTCTACTTGACAATTTATTTCAGAGCATACAACGCCAAACGCATTAGTATCAATTTCTTTATCGCGATTAATTCTGTTATGCAGCATAGATGGAGGAATTATAACTCCGTCATTTTGGTATAAAGTAACCGTTGCTTGAGGAAATTCAAGAGTAATCTCACCACTTTTACATGTAAAAATTTCAGCATGGGAATGACCGTGCAATGTCATTTCTACAATTTTCTCTGAGCTGGATTTTTCTTTGCCGAAAAGAATTTTAATTAAAGCATTATCGATACTTATGCTAAATCCATTTTTAGTTTGCTCAACAGGCTTTTTGTTCATAAATTTTCTCCACAATTTTATGAATTCATAATATCATTATAAATTTTTTTAGTCAATAAAAATTATATTGAAATTTTCAGAATATTGGGGTAAAATAAATTTGAATCTTATTTTAGGAGACACCAACAATGAAAAACAAATACGAAGGAACAAAAACCGAAAAAAACCTTTGGGAAGCATTTGCCGGTGAATCAATGGCAAGAAATAAATACACCTACTATGCTTCTGTAGCCAAAAAAGCAGGGTACGAACAGATTGCTGCATTGTTTTTAAAGACTGCTGAAAACGAAAAAGAGCATGCAAAACTTTGGGCAAAAGCGCTAAACGAAATTGGTAACGTAGAAGAAAACCTTCTCAAAGCAGCAGAAGGTGAAAAATACGAGTGGACTGATATGTATGACAGAATGGCAAAAGAGGCCGAAGAAGAAGGGTTTACTGATCTCGCAGAACAATTCAGAGGCGTTGCAGCAATAGAAAAAGCACACGAAGAAAGATACAGAAAACTCCTTAGCAATGTTGAAACAATGGAAGTATTCAAAAAAAGCGGCGTTGTAATCTGGGAGTGTCGCAACTGTGGACATATCGTTGTCGGTCTTGAAGCTCCTGCAGTATGTCCTGTGTGTAAACATCCGCAAGCCTATTTTGAAATCAAAGAAGAAAATTATTAATATAAAAATCGTGCCGGTCTTAATTGACTTGCACGATTTTTTCTTGTATAATATCTTTCAATGAGGTGATTTAATGCGAATATTAGAAGGTTTAGAACCTGAACGTGTATTTTACTATTTTGAAGAAATTTGTTCTATTCCGCACGGCTCAGGAAACACAAAAAAAATAAGTGATTATTGTGTGAATTTCGCTAAAAAGAACAATCTTGATTTTATACAAGATGAATACAATAACGTAATAATCAAAAAAAATGCATCCAAAGGTTATGATAATCATCCGCCTGTAATAATCCAAGGACATCTTGATATGGTATGCGAAAAAGAAGAGGGTCTTGATTTTGATTTCGAAACTGACGGAATTAATGTGGCGGTTAACAACGATGTTGTTTATGCTAAAGGCACAACACTCGGTGGCGATGACGGTATTGCAATTGCTATGGCTCTTGCAATACTTGAAGACAAAGATACAACTCATCCGCCAATTGAAGCTGTATTCACAACAGATGAAGAAACAGGAATGGACGGGGCCATTGGTCTTGACACCTCCGTTTTGTCCGCTAAAACACTTATAAATATCGATTCTGAAAACGAAGGTATTCTTACCGTAAGTTGTGCAGGCGGTGCAAGAGCAGATATAGCAATACCGCTCACTACTCAAACTGTTAACGGCAAATGTTACAAAGTTGTTTTAGACGGTCTTATCGGCGGTCATTCTGGTGTTGAAATTGACAAAGGAAGATTAAATTCCAATATTCTAATGGGAAAATTCCTATCCTCACTGAATTTTGATTATAATATCTATGACATTCACGGAGGTCTTAAAGATAACGCTATCCCACGATATACTGAATGTATCATTATAACAAACGGTGATATTAAAAATGCCGCAAATGATTTTGTTGATAAAAATACGGTAGATACCGATCCAGATTTAAAAATCACCGTAACCGATTATAAATCTCCTGAAACTGCTTTTGACACTAGAAGTAGCAAAAATATCGCTAAATATTTATCAGAAGTTATCAATGGAATTGTTTCGATGAGCCAAGACATCGAAGGGCTTGTTCAAACTTCTTTAAATCTTGGGATAATGATATGTAAAGATAATTCGCTTTACACATCATTTGCTGTTAGAAGTTCTGTAAATGACGAGAAACTTCAGTTACTCACCAAACTTGAAAAGACTGCAGAATCTTTCGGTGCAAAATTCAGCACTAATTCTCATTATCCTGCATGGGAATTTAAAAAAGATTCATATCTTCGTGATACAATGGTGAAAGTTTATAAAGAAATGTATGGCAAATCGCCTATTATTGAGGCAATTCATGCAGGACTTGAATGCGGATTGTTTTGTGATAAAATAGATGGACTTGACGCAGTTTCGTTTGGTCCGAATATGGAGAGTATACACACAACCGAAGAAAAATTATATATTGAATCGGTTGAAAGAACATACAACTATCTATGCCAAGTTTTAAAAACATTATAGGAGAAAGAATATGATTACCGAAAGAATCAAAAAAATTCAAAACAAACTTGATTTAAACGAGGCAATGCTTATTACAAGCGACTGCAACAGATTTTATTTTACAGGTTTAAAATCATCAGCAGGAACCGTTATAATCACAAAAACAAGTTCATATTTGTTAATTGATTTCAGATATATCGAAAAAGCAAAAAGAGTTGTAAAAAGCAGTAAAGTTCTTCTTTCACAGCGAGTTGACAGTGAAATAAATGAAATTCTTGTTTGCAATGGCATCAAAAAACTTTATGTTGAAACTTTCAGCCTAAGCATCAGTCAATTTGAAGCTTATAAAAACACATTTATAGGCATCGAAGTTTCAAATTGCGATGAATTGAACAAATATATCGAAAAATTAAGAAGTGTAAAAACCGAAGAAGAAATTAACTTTATTAAAAATGCACAAGAATTCACTGATAAGACTTTTTCATACATTCTAGAAAGAATTGAAGCAGGCAGAACAGAGCGCGACGTAATGTTAGATATGGAATACTATATGCGCAAAATCGGAAGTGATGAAGTAGCTTTTGACACAATTGTTGTTTCGGGTAAAAAATCTTCTATGCCTCATGGTGTTCCTTCAGATAAAAAGATCGAAAAAGGCGATTTTATAACAATGGACTTCGGTTCTGTTTATAATGGATATCGCTCTGATATGACAAGAACTGTTGCTGTAGGCTATGTTTCTGATGAACAAAAGAAAATTTACGACACCGTATTGAAAGCACAACTTGCTGCACTTGACGCTGTAAAAGCAGGAGTTGTATGTAAAGATATAGACAAAATTGCACGTGATATTATTTATAATGAGGGTTATGAGGGATGCTTCGGTCACGGTCTCGGACACAGTGTCGGTATTGAAATACACGAATGCCCCAATTTTAATATGCGTGATGAAACCATACTTCAGGAAGGCACTATTATGACTGTTGAACCCGGTATTTATGTTGAAAACTTCTGCGGTGTAAGAATCGAAGATATGGTTGTTGCTACCAAAGATGGCTGCATCAATTTAACAAAAAGCAAAAAAGATTTGATAATCTTGTAATTTTTGTTTTACTAAAGCGCACATTTATCTCTCTACAAACAACAAATTGCCTTGCAAACTATTGACAAGTTTATAATAATTTAGTATACTAATATAGTAAATTTTGTGTCCTATTATCTGCAAGGCTTTTACGTTCATAATTTAAAAGCCTTGTTTTTATGCAGGGCTTTTAATTATTAAGGAGTGAATCTTTTTGGACAGTAAACTGGCAGTCTATATTGTAAAACGTGTATTACTTGCACTTTTTACAGTATTCCTGGTCATAACAATTACATTTTTTGTTATGAAAGCAATCCCCGGCGGCCCCTTTTTAAGTGAAAAGGCACCAAGCGCCGCAGTAACCGCAGCCCTCGAGGCTAAGTATGGCTTGGATAAGCCTATTATGGAACAATACACAACATATCTGACTGATATCTTAAAGCTCGATTTCGGTCCCTCTATTAAAAACAGAGGCCGAGATGTAATTGAGATTATAAGAGAAGGTTTTGCATTCAGTTCAAAACTCGGTCTTTCTGCTGCATCCCTTGCCATTGTTGTTGGTCTTATTCTTGGCTCTATAGCAGCTGTGTTCCACAACAAAATTATTGATAAAATTATTATGGTAACATCTACCGCCTGTGTTGCGATGCCATCTTTTGTTATTGCAACCATTCTTCTGTTGGTATTTTGTATTAAATTCCCGATACTTCCTGCCAATGGAAGCAGCGGTGCAGGTTTAATACTTCCTATTATTGCCCTTTCTCTTTATCCAATGTCCTATATAACACGTCTTACACGTTCAAGTATGCTCGACGTTTTAGGACAGGACTATATCAGAACAGCAAGAGCAAAAGGCGTATCACCTGCTAAGGTTATTTTTAAACATTCATTAAAGAATGCTGTTACTCCTGTAATCACTTATGTTGGTCCGATGATTGCATTCATCCTCACAGGTAGTATTGTTGTTGAAAAAATCTTTGCGGCACCCGGTCTTGGCAAATATTTCTATTCAAGTATTATAAACCGTGATTATCCTATGATTATGGGTACAACTATTTTCCTTGCTGTAATCATGGTTATTATGACACTTTTATCAGATATTGCTTATAAAATATTTGACCCACGTGTTGATTTAACTTAAAGGAGGGGTATATAAATGAAAAAGACTAATGAAAAAATGCCCAAAAAGAATCCTTTAAGTCTTCAACTCGACTTATCTTCTTTCGAAAAGGCAACAGATGACGAAAAAGCGCTTCAGCAACGTATGCGCGAAAGCACAACATTCTTTAAAGACGGTATGAGAAGACTTTCAAGAAACAAGATTGCAATGACTTGTCTTGTAATAATTGCTCTTATTGTTCTTATTGTCACAATCGTTCCCTCTTTTTATCCTTACAGTTATGATCAGCAGCTCGGCGTTGTTGCCAACCAAGAAACCGACGCATCGTATAATAACTTGAAACCATTTGAATATGGTAAAACAGAACTCCAAAAAATCGAAAACGGTGAAAAAGTTTTTCCGCACATTTTCGGTACTGACTCTAAAGGTCGTGACTATGCTATCCGTGTAATCTACGGAACCAGAATTTCTCTTATTGTTGGTCTGTTCGCAAGTATTATTGTTTTGATTATCGGTGTTATATACGGTTCAATATCCGGTTATTTCGGCGGAAAAGTGGATTTGGTTATGATGAGACTTGTTGATATTATCTATTCTCTGCCGGATTTGCTTATGATAATTCTGTTCTCGGTTGTTTTGAAGCAAACGCTCTCCCCGATTATCGATGGAACGTGGCTTTCAAAACTCGGCACAGGTATGATAAGTATCTTTATTGTATTTGCACTTCTTTATTGGGTAAGTATGGCACGATTAATTCGCGGTCAGATTCTTTCAATAAAGCAAATGGACTATGTTTTAAACGCACATTCAATCGGTGCAAAGTCATCTCATATCATTATTAAACATATGATACCTAACTGTATCAGTGTTATTATAATTTCAACAGCACTTCAAATTCCTTCAGCTATCTTCACCGAAAGCTTTCTCTCATTTATGGGTCTCGGCGTTTCTATTCCTATGCCCAGTCTCGGTTCACTTGCATCTGATGCACTTGACGGAATTTACACATATGCTTACAGACTTGTAATTCCTGCTGTTGCAATTTGTCTTATTGTTTTATCACTTAATCTTTTGGGCGATGGTCTTCGCGATGCATTTGACCCCAAGCTTAAAAAGTAGGAGGTTTTAGAATATGCAAGAAGTATTAAAAGTTGAAAACCTCCATACATCGTTTTTTACTCCCGCAGGTGAAGTGAAAGCTGTAAACGGAGTTTCATTTAAACTCGAAAAAGGTAAAGTTCTCGGTATTGTTGGCGAATCAGGTTCTGGTAAGAGTGTCACCGCTTACTCAATAATGCAGATACTTGCAAACCCCGGAAAAATTGTTGAAGGTAGCATTCTTCTTGACGGTCAGGAACTTGTTGGCGCATCAAAAGAAACAATGCAAAAAATCCGTGGAAACAAAATAAGTATTATTTTCCAGGATCCGATGACAAGCCTTAATCCTGTTTTTACAATAGGAAATCAGCTTATTGAAGCAATTATGCTTCACACAAACAGAGACAGAAAACAGGCTAAAGAACGTGCAGTTGAAATGTTAAAGCTTGTTGGTGTTAATGAACCTGAAAAACGTATTAAACAGTACCCACACGAGTTTTCGGGTGGTATGCGTCAGAGAGTTATGATTGCTATGGCGCTTGCCTGTGAACCGGATATTCTTATTGCCGATGAGCCTACAACAGCTCTTGACGTTACAATCCAGGCACAGATACTTGACCTTATGAAAGATCTTCAAAAGCAGCTCGGTATGTCTATCATTCTTATTACACATGACCTTGGAGTTGTTGCTGAAATGTGTGATGAAGTTATTGTTATGTATGCCGGTGAAGTTTGTGAGCGCGGAACAGCAGATGAGATTTTCTATAATCCTTCTCATGAATACACACGCGGACTATTGCGCTCTATCCCTTCTGTAAACGATAACGGCGAAAGACTTGAACCAATCGGCGGTACACCTGTTGACCTTTTAAACATGCCTGACGGTTGCCCCTTCTCACCTCGCTGTGAAAACGCAATGAAAGTATGTTTAAAATACAAAGCAAAAGAATTGCTTATTAATGATTCACATATTGCAAGTTGCTGGTGCAACGTTCAAAAAGCACTTAATGAAGGAAAATTAACAAAAGAACAAGTAGAGGAGATGTATAACAATGAGCAATAATAAAAATCTTCTCGAGGTAAAAAATCTTAAACAGTATTTTGACATTCCTAACGGATTTTTAGGCAGTTTAAAACTTAAAGCCGTTGATGATGTTACCTTTAGTATTAAGGAAGGCGAAACACTCGGTCTTGTTGGTGAATCAGGTTGCGGTAAAACAACAGTCGGACGTACAATCCTTCAGCTTTACAAACCCACTTCCGGTGAAATCTGGTTTGATGGACAAAAAATTGAAGGCAAACGTAAAATCAATGAGTTTAGAAAACAAGCTCAGATGGTTTTCCAGGACCCCTATTCTTCACTCGACCCAAGAATGACAGTTAGTGATATTATCGGCGAACCGCTTGATGTTCACAAACTATATGATAACAAAAAAGAAAGAGCAGAAAAAATCAAGTATCTTATGGATCTTGTTGGTCTTTCTAGTGAACACGCAACACGTTATGCTCACGAATTTTCAGGCGGTCAGCGTCAAAGAATCGGTATTGCAAGAGCTCTTGCGGTTGATCCTAAATTTATTGTTTGTGACGGACCTGTTTCTGCTCTTGACGTTTCAATTCAAGCACAGGTTGTAAATATGTTTGAAGACCTTCAGAAAAAACTTGGTCTGACATATTTATTTATCGCTCATGACCTTTTGGTAGTAAAACACATTTCAACAAGAATTGCTGTTATGTACCTTGGTAAGTTAATTGAGGTGGGACCCGCAAACGAACTCTATCACTCACCTATCCATCCTTATACAATTTCTTTGTTATCTGCTGTACCTGTTCCGGATCCCGTTACAGCAAGAGCTAACCAGAGAATACATCTTGAGGGTGACGTACCTAGTCCTCTCCATATGCCAAGCGGATGTCCCTTCAGAACAAGATGTCCAAGAGCAACAGAAAAATGTGCAGAGTCTATGCCTGAATTAAAAGAATTAAGACCCGATCATTTTGTTGCTTGTCATCACGTTTAATTTGTAATTTGCCTGCAAAGCAGGTTAATTAATATTTTTTAGGAGGAGAAACCCATGAAAAAGACATTGAGCATATTGCTTATCGTAGCAATGATTCTCACAAGCGTTGTTTCTCTCAGCGCTTGCCAGTCAACCGCCGACAGTTCAGCTATGACACTTAACGTTGGCGCATTACCGGATACTATCGATCCTGCTCTTAATAGTGCAGTTGACGGTGGTACCTACATCATTCATGCTTTCGTAGGTCTTGTTGGTTATTCACAGGATGCAGAAGGCAATACAGAGCTTATCGCTGAATGTGCAAAAGAACTCCCCACAGGTGTTCAGCTCGAAGATGGCAAAACATCTTACACATTCACACTTCGCGATGACCTCAAATGGAGCGACGGCACAGCTCTTACAGCTGCTGACTTTGTATACGCTTGGAACAGAGCAGCTGACCCTATGACAGGTGCTGACTATTCATACATGTTTGACGTTATTGATGGTTTCAATGATGTTCAGGGCATGTACGAAATGACAACTGATGCAGAAGGAAACGAAGTTATCGCAACTGACGAAAACGGCGCTCCCAAATATGCTGACGGTGTTAAATCACTCAACGTAAAGGCTATTGATGAGAAAACACTTCAGGTTGTTCTCACAAATGATGTTCCTTATTTCTATGAGCTTTGTGCATTCCCTGCATATATGCCTGTAAGAAAAGACATCATCGAAGCTAACGGCGATGCTTGGGCAACAAAAGTTGACACATACATCGGCAACGGTGCTTACAAAATCACTGAGTTCTCACAGTCACAGCTCGTTATGGAAAAGAATGAGCACTACTACAATGCTGACAAAGTTAAAACTGACAAACTTGTATTTGCATTCAACGAAGATGCTACTTCAATCCTCGCAAACTACAAAAACGGTTCATATCTCTTTGCTGACAGCGTTCCCAACGAAGAAATCGCAACACTTAAAACAGAGTATGCAGATCAGTTCTTTGTAGAAGGTCAGCTCGGTACTTACTACATTTCATTCAACGTTAACGATGAAGCTCTTAAAGACTTCACTGAAGACGAAAAAGTTAAAATCAGAAAAGCTCTTGGTCTTGTAATTGACAGAAATTACATCGCTGAAGAGATTGGCCAGGCTGGTCAGGTTCCTGCAGCAGGTTTTGTTGCTATGGGTCTTACTGAGCCGGACGGCACAGAATACATCAAAAAGAATGGTCCTAACAGAGATGGTAAAGGTTACTACAGCATCGATGCTGCAGACTACCAGAACAACTGTGCAGAGGCTGTAAAACTTCTTGAAGAAGTTGCTACATCATCAGGCAAATTCACAATGAAAGACGGCAAAGTTTCGGGCTTCCCGACAATGTCATACATCCTTAACACAGACTCAGGCCATCAGGCTATTGCTGAGTATCTCCAGCAAGTATGGGGTCAGTACGGCTTCACATTTACTGTTGAACAGCAAGAATGGGCTACATTCCTTAACACTCGTAAAGAGGGTAACTACTCTGTAGCTCGTAACGGTTGGCTTGGCGACTACAACGATCCTATCTCATTCCTTGATATGTGGATTACAGACAGCGGTAACAACGACTCACAGTTTGGTCGTGGCGATCACGCTAAATATGCAAACTACGAATTCGATGGCAAAACAGGTCTTACCTGGGCTGAGTCATACGATGCTGCAATCTCTGCTGTTAAATCAACAACAGATGCTGCTAAGAGATTTGAGCTTATGCACAAAGCTGAAGACATCCTTATGTCAACAGGTGCTATCTGCCCGATCTACTACTACACAGATATCTTTATGTGCAGCAAGAACATTGAAGGATTCTTCACTGTTCCGCTCGGATTTAAGTACTTCATGTACGCTGAAAACGTTGCAAAATAATTTTGCAAATCATACAAAAAACTTCTGCGGAAAAATCCGCAGAAGTTTTTTTATTTTTTTCTTTATTAAATTGTAATTGTATGGTATGATAAAATAAAAACGGATGGTAAAATGCTATGAACGTTAGTGAAAGATTTTTAAAATATGTTTCATTTGAAACAACATCGGATGAAAATTCAACCACTATCCCCTCTTCTGATTGTCAAAAAGTTTTAGGAAAGTTCCTTGCTGATGAATTAAATGAGCTTGGTTTGCAAAATGCTCATATAGATGAACTTGGATATGTTTATGGCTGGATTCCTGCATCAAAAGGCTATGAAAACAGTGATACCATTGGTCTTATTGCACATATGGATACATGCCCAGATGTTTCAGGCAAAGATGTAAAACCACAAATAATAAATTATCAAGGTGGAGATATTAAACTTAATGATAATGAAAGCATTGAGATTAAAAAATTTCCTTTTATAGAAAAATATATTGGTCAGGACTTGATTGTTACTGATGGTACAACACTTTTGGGTGCAGATGATAAAGCGGGTGTTGCTGAAATATTTACTGCCTGTGAATATATTATAAATCATCCTGAAATAAATCATGGTAAAATTGCTGTTTGTATTACTCCTGATGAAGAAATTGGTTGTGGTGCTGACCACTTTGATGTTGAAAAATTCGGTGCTAAATGGGCGTATACGGTTGATGGCGGTGAACTTGCTGAAATCGAATACGAAAATTTTGACGCCGCAGGTGCCAAGGTATTTATTAACGGTATTAATATTCATCCGGGTGCTGCCAAAAACAAAATGAAAAATGCCATTTTAATTGCAAACAGGTTTATATCTCTCTTACCTGCTGAACAAACTCCTGCAACAACTGAGGGATATGAAGGCTTTTTCCATGTTTGCGACATTGATGGTAATGAATCAAAAGCATCAATTAACTTGATAATCCGAGATCACGATAAAATCAAGTTTGAAAACAAAAAAGCGTTTTTAGAAAAAACTGTAGATTATCTTAATACAATTTACGGCGAAAATACCGTGATACTTGAAATGAAAGACAGTTATTATAATATGAAAGAACAGATTGTACCGCATATGCATATAATTGACAGTGCAAAAGCAGCGATGGAACGCGTTGGATTATTACCTGTAACTGTTCCGATACGTGGAGGCACAGATGGTGCAAGACTTTCATTTATGGGTCTTCCCTGCCCTAATCTTCCAACAGGTGGTGCAAACTTCCACAGCATACACGAATTCATATCAATTCAATCAATGGAAAAAATGGTTGATGTTCTTGTTGAAATTTTAAAAAGATAAATAATCCCCCACCAAAGCCACAGCTTGTTGGGAACCCAAATAATAAAAGCAGAATCTATTTTGATTCTGCTTTTTATTATTTAAGTTTTGCTGTCTTTTCATATGCAGATATTACAGCAGATGATGTTGTGTGTCTAAAGGCACCGTTTTCGAGAGACAAAACACCTTCAATTGTTGTACCACCAGGTGAACAAACCTCATCCTTTAACTGTTCAGGATGTTTTTGAGACATAAGCATCATTTTACCGCTTCCGATTATTGTCTGCTTAGCATATAACAATGCTTTATCACGCGACAAACCGCATTTTACGGCACCGTCAGCCAACGCCTCGGCAAACATATATACAAACGCAGGACCGCATCCGGAAAGTGCCGCAGCAGCATCAATGAATTTTTCTTCAATAAAATCGATTTGACCTGCATTTGATAAAAGTTTTAGAAAATCATTAATATTTTGCTCCGTTACGGTTTCTCCCAAAGAATAAAGAATCATTCCCTCGCCTACCGCAACAGGAGTGTTCGGCATAATACGAATTACACGCTGTGTGTCAAGAACAGAAGACAGTGTCTTAATGTCAACTCCTGCTGCCATTGAAACAACAACTGTTTTTTCGGTTAAATAATCTTTAATTTCATTTGCAACAATACCAATAATATTAGGTTTTACACCCAAAAAAACAAATTCACTTTGTGATGCAAGAGTTTTTATATCAACATAATCTCCGCCAACACTTTTTGCTTTTTGCTGTGCCTTTGTTTCATCTTTGTCAAAGATTGCTATATTAATGTTATCGGCGCGTTTTACTGCTTCAATCAGTGCTCCACCCATATTTCCTGCGCCGATAAATCCTACAGAGTATTTCATTATATATCCTTTCTAACGGATGTTTCCGTTACCTTTTACAATATACTTATATGTTGTAAGTTCACAAAGCCCCATAGGACCTCTTGCGTGAAGTTTTTGAGTAGAAATACCCATTTCACAACCAAGACCAAATTCACCGCCATCGGTAAATCTCGTTGAGGCATTCACATAAACCGCTGAACTGTCAACAGTTTTTGTAAAATAGTCAACACTTTGTGCGTCATTTGATATAATTGCTTCGCTATGACCTGTTGAGTGCGCTGAAATGTGGCTTACTGCTTCGTTTAAATCGTTAACGACTTTAACTGCCATTTTATAATCAAGAAATTCTGTATCAAAATCATTTTCATCTGCAATTACACCGTATTTAGAAAATTCGAGTGCTAATTTATCCATCTTAAATGCAACAGGAATTGCACCTGAATCTTTACGGTTTTCAACCAATTCTGCCTCAAGCATAGGAATAAAATCTTTTGCAATATCTTTATGAACAAGACACACTTCAGCAGCATTACAAACTGAAGGGCGACTTGTTTTTGCATTATTTACAATTTTTAATGCCATATCTAAATCGGCATATTTATCAACATAAATATGACAAATTCCTGTACCTGTTTCAATACACGGAACAGTTGCATTTTCTACACATGCTCTGATAAGTCCCGGACCGCCGCGAGGAATAAGAAGATCAACATAGCCGTTTGCACACATAAGTTCACGTGCACTTTCTCGTGAAGTATCTTCTACAAGTTTTACAGCATCACGAGGAAAACCTGCTTTTTCAAGACCAATTCCAATTGCATCAGTTATTGCCGCAGCGCTTTTATGCGCTTCTTTACCGCAGCGAAGAACACAAGCATTACCGCTTTTTAGCGCAAGGGCTGCCGCATCTGATGTTACATTTGGTCTGCTTTCGTATATTATTGCAATCACACCAATTGCTGACGAAACCTTATTTATCTCAAGGCCGTCATCTCGGGTGTGAGTACTAAGTATTTTACCAACAGGATCATCAAGCGACACAACATGACGGATTCCATCAGCCATTGACTTGATTCTGTCAGAACTAAGCATAAGTCTGTCAAGCATTACATCCGATATTACACCTTTGGACGCTTCCATATCTTCTGCATTTGCTTTTAAAATACTCTTCTCATTATCTTCAATTGATTTTGCAATCGATAAAAGTGCGTTATTTTTTTGCTCTGTTGATGCACCCGACACAAACCGTGAAGCACATTTTACAGCCTTAATAATTTCAAATGTTGTCATTTTTTTGCTCCTAAAAATCTTGTCCCAATATTTTTACCGTCAATTATATCATATAAAAGATTTGGATCTTGTCCATTAGCAATTATCATATCACAACCTGCTGTTGTTGCGATTTTAGCCGCAGAAATCTTTGTGACCATCCCACCTGTTCCAACCGAACTGCCTGCACCGCCTGCAAGTTGCTCTATTTCAGGTGTAATTTGTTCGATAACAGGAATAAGTTTTGCGTCGTTGTCTTTATGAGGATCTGATGTAAAAAGACCGTCTATATCCGAAAGTAAAATGAGCAAATCAGCATCAATATTTTTTGCAACAATTGCACCAAGTGTATCGTTATCGCCAATAACGAGTTCGTTAACTGCTACGGTATCATTCTCGTTTATGATAGGAATTACGCCCATTTCCAACAGCTTAAGTATTGTATTGACAAAATTCTGATTGCGGTCTTTATCATTAATATCATCGGCAGTAAGTAAAAGTTGTGCCACTGTATGATTATATTCAGAGAAAAGTTTATCATAAGTATACATCAGTTCACACTGTCCCACTGCTGCCGCCGCTTGTTTTAAAGCAAGATCTTTTGGACGAGCACCTAATGAGAGTTTTCCCATCCCCATACCGACAGCACCCGATGATACAACAATAATTTCATAACCGGCGTTTTTAATATCACTCAGTACCTTACATAAACTTTCCATGTGTCTGATATTAAGATGACCGGTTGAATATGCCAATGTAGATGTTCCAACCTTTACAACAATTCTCATAACTGCCTCCGTTTTATTTGTATTATACTATTGTAGCGTATTAAAGCAAAAATATCAATAGATTATTAATTTTTTAAACCATACTTTACATTTGTAAAAAAATTTATTATACTGTAGATAAAACATTTATAAAGGAAAATTTTGATGAAAAAAAGAATTTTAATCTTTTTAACCGTAATTATTATATTATTATCATCTTTGTCGGTGTTTGCTTTTGCCGATGAAACTGAACTTGATCCAATCCCTGATGTAACTGCTCAAAGAATTGTTCTTTTAAATCTTGACACCAATGCAAGTATTTACAGTAAATCAGAAAACGAAAAAGCATATCCTGCTTCACTTACAAAACTTGTAACATTGCTTGTTGCAACGGATATGATAACTGATTATACGCAGATTGTAACTGCTACCAAAAATTGTTATGATGACCTTGTTATCGGCAGTTCAAACATCGGTATTGAAGACGGTGAACAGTTTGTTATAGAAGACTTATTATATGCCGTTGCCATATCAAGTGCAAATGAGGCAGCAAATGCTCTTGCTATTCATTTATGTGGTTCAATACAAGCTTTCGTTGACAAAATGAACGAAAAAGCTGTTTCGCTCGGTGCAACCAATACGCATTTTATAAACACACACGGATTGCATGATGAAGGGCACTATACAACAGCTAAAGATATGTCTTTGATTGCCAAAGCTGCTTTTGAAAACGAACACATAGTAAAATATCTTTCAACACCTTCATATAAAATTCCGCCCACAAACAAAACGGTTGACAGACCTACTCTTATTACAACTAACAGCCTGTTAAGACAAAACAGCGGAATTTATTATAAGTATTGTAAAGCAGGAAAAACAGGTACCACTACCGCAGCCGGATATAATCTTATTTCTATTGCACAAAAAGGTGACAGTTCATTTTTGCTTGTTGCTATGAATGCCCCAAAAAGTACAGGCGGAAACCCTATTTTTAGCGAATCACGTTCTTTATACAATTGGGCTTTTGATAACTACACAAATTCAAAAGTTCTTGGAAACTCAGAAATTATTACAGAAGTTGAAGTTGGACTTTCGGCAAAAGGCGATCACCTTGTTTTAATCCCACAGGAAAATATTTATGCTGTTATAGCAAATAATCTTGACATATCCACACTTGAACGCGAAATAACAACACAAGAAGAAATCCTTGCTCCTATTAAGCAAGGAGATGTTCTTGGAACAATCACACTAAAAAAAGACGGTGTTGTTTACGGTACAACAAACCTTATTGCAGGCGATGATGTCGAACGTTCAACTGTGTTATACTATTTATACTTAATTCAAAAGTTCTTTGAAAACATTTGGGTCAGAATCATTTGTATTATTTTAATTGTATTTTTAATTATTTATGTTATTTTAATGATATCCCAAAACAAGAGAAGACGTCGCAAAAAATTAAAAACCAGAATTCGGTTTTGATTTTATGTTGATTTTTTTAACATTATGATGTATAATAAGGTGGAATTTCCACCTTATTATTTTTTGGAGAAATATATGATTAAAAATAAATTAAAAGCAGTATATAACTTTTCAGAACACGAATTTCCGGATGTTGTTCTTGAAAAATGCTCAATTATAGAATACGACCCTTCGCAAAGTGATATAATTTCATCAACAAAATCTTACTCTTTCATTATTGTAAGAGATGGTAAGGGTACCGTCAACTATCCTGACAAGCGTGTTACAATAACCAAAGGTCACGGAGTTGTATTAAACTTAGGTGAAAGTGCAAAGTTCAAAGCAGACAGCATTGAACCATTTTCTCTTATTCAAATCCAAATAGGCGGAAAAGGGATATCACCTGTAATTGCTAACATACATACCCGCGAAAACAGCAATATACTAAATTTTGGTACAAACAATAAAATCATTGATTGTGCTAACGATTTAATAGTTGAATGTTCAAAAACATATCGTTCGGAATATGCTATATTAATGATGTTCTATGATTTTCTTAACAGCATTGATGAACATTATATGGTTAAAAAAATCCCTACCAAAAATGTGTATATGACACGAGCGGTTGAATATATAAAGCAAAACTATAATAAAAATATAAGTGTTGAAAATATTGCAAATTTACTCGGTATCGAAAGAAGTTATCTTTCCAGACTTTTTAAAACATACAAAAATAAAAGTACGCAGAATTATATCATTGATTATAGAATGTACAAAGCTAAGCGTCTTTTTGAAGAAGAAGATATGAACGTATCTCAGGTGTGTACTGCTGTTGGTTATACTAACATATATTGTTTTTCTCGAATATTTAAAAGCAGAGTCGGTATGCCCCCGAAAGAATATATGGAACAATGCAGAAAAAGAACAATTTCATAACAAAAAATAAAATACGGCAAAAGCCGTATTTTATTTTTAAAAAAAGTATTGACAAAGCAATCTTTGTTTGCTATTATATATAGGCGTTAAAAAAACGCGGGTGTAGCTCATCTGGTAGAGCGCAACCTTGCCAAGGTTGAGGTAGCGAGTTCGAGCCTCGTCACCCGCTCCAAAAAAACCGTTGATTAATTTCGACGGTTTTTTATTTTGTATTAGAATATTTAAAAAATAGATTGACAAATAAAGTTTTTTGATTTAGAATGAAAAAGCAAAATCAAGGGAGCTCGATGACTCGGGCTGAGAGGGAACCATTATTCTGTTCCGACCTGTGACCTGATGCGGATAATGCCGACGTAGGAAAATATTTTGGCTCTTACTTTGTCTCCGCATCATTTTTGCGGAGATTTTTATTTTAAAAGGAGGAGTCAATTATGAAAACTAAAATTGACACAAAAAAACTTACAGTCTCAGCAATAATGATAGCACTCGCAACCGTACTCAGTCTTGTTAAGATTTGGGAAATGCCGCTTGGCGGTTCAATAACACTCTTATCAATGCTGCCGATTTGCCTTGTTGCTATTGTGTACGGTTTGAAATGGGGATTTGCCTGTTCGTTTGTATACTCACTCGGACAGCTCGCTTTATCAATTGCTGCTGTTGTAAGCTGGGGTCTTACGCCCAAGGCACTTGTTGGCACAATATTTCTTGATTATATCGTGCCGTTTACACTTCTCGCTCTTTCGGGCCTTTTTGCAAAAAAAGGTTTATATGCAAATATTTTTGCGATTTGCACAGCGTTATTTGCACGGTTTGTATGTCACTTTATATCAGGTATTATTATATTTGATATATGGTGCGAATGGGAAAGCGTTCCGCTTTATTCATTCTGTTACAACGGATCATTTATGCTTCCCGAACTAATTACAACAGTAATCGGTGCATTCTTTATATTAAAATCAAGTGCAATTAAAAAATTTTTAGAAAAATAAAAGGATTTATTAATGGTTAAGCCTATTGCATACATCAAAACAGATTTTAAAGAAAAATTCGGTATACCGAGACAAAGCGGACGTGTACCGGAAGCCATAGGAAGAATTGAGTTTTTATCTGAGTATCGAAACAAAGACGCACTCAGAGGACTTGAGGAGTTTTCATATATCTGGATTATTTTTGATTTTTCTTTGGCACACAGAAGCGAATGGTCACCTACTGTCCGTCCGCCGCGCCTAGGGGGAAACAAAAGAGTTGGTGTATTTGCAACGCGTTCTCCATTCAGACCAAACAACATCGGTTTGTCTTCTGTAAAATTATTAAAAATTGATAATGACGCTTTGATTGTATCAGGTGTTGATCTACTTGACGGTACACCAATATACGATATTAAACCCTATATCCCATACACTGACTGTCACACAGATGCAAAAGGCGGATATGCTAATGAATATCAAAATCATTCTCTTGATGTTACTTTACCAAAGGATATCCTGAATATTATTCCAAAAGAAAAACAAAAAGCGTTGATTGGGTGTCTTAAAGACGACCCAAGACCGTCATATCAGAATGATGAGCGCATATATACAATGAAATACGACGTGTTTGACGTAAGTTTCAAAGTAATTGACAATACAGTTGTTGTGACAGCTATTGACAAATTATGATTTTTTACTGTACAATAGTAAAAAATACGAAAGGAACTTATATCATGGGCAAAATTAAAGACCAGAGTGCAAAACTCGTTGGTAAGAGCAAAGGTTTTATTGCTGATTTTAAAAAGTTTGCAATGCGCGGTAATGTTATTGACATGGCCGTTGCTGTTGTAATGGGTACTGCTTTTAACAAGATAATTTCTTCTCTTGTTAATGATATGATAATGCCCGCAATCGGAGCAATTTTAGGCGGAGTTAACTTTACTGATCTTAAGTACGTTATTTCTCCTGCTGTTATTGAAGACGGTGTTGAAACAGTTGCCGAAGCTTCAATCAAGTACGGAATGTTTATTCAGTCGGTTGTTGACTTTTTGATAATTGCTTTCTCAATGTTTGTCGTTATCAAGCTCGTAGCTCTTATGTCACGTAAAAAAGAAGAAGCAGAAGAAGAGGCACCGCCTCCTCCCAAACCCGACGATGTTGTTTTGCTTGAAGAAATCCGCGATTTACTTAAAGAAAAAAACTAAAAATTTTAAAAGCAGTAGTCGATTGACTACTGCTTTTTTATTATATTAATAAATCGCAAATCATACTTGAAAGTTCGGTGGGATTTTCTACAGACATTCCGCCGATAAGCCGCGCCTGTGCATAAAGAACCTTTGCATAAGTTGCAAGTTTGTCCTTATCACTGTCAAAAATTTCGGTGAGTTTTTGACAGATTGCGTGGTTTGCATTGATTTCAAGAACAGTTTGAGCTTTCACACCTTCTGCTTCGGCACCGGGCATTTTGTTAAGAGTTTTTTCCATTTCAAGCGATAGACCGCCCTCTGTTGAAAGACAAACAGGATGATTTTTAAGATTTTTTGTAAATCTTACCGACTGAACACTGTCGCCAAGTGCTTCTTTCATTGCATCAAGCATTGCTTTTGCATTTTCGTTACGGCTGTCAAGCTCTTTTTTCTCGTCATCTGAAAGAAGGTCAAGTTTGTTATCACATACGTTGACAAAATCTTTTTCGTCGTATTTGTTAAGAATACGAAGGGCGAACTCGTCAATGTCCTCAGTGAGATACAGCACCTCATATCCCTTATCCTTAACCGCTTCTACCTGAGGAAGCATATCGATTTTATCAACGCTTTCACCCGATGCGTAATAAATCGAACTTTGTCCCTCTTTCATATTTGAAACATATTCTTTAAGAGAAACGTATTTTTTATCATTTGAAGAGATAAACATTATAAGGTCCTGCAATACGTCTTTATGCATACCGTAATCGGAATAAAGGCCGTAAGTAAGTTGAACACCGAATGCTTTATAAAATTCTTCGTATTTTTCACGCTCGTTCTGAAGCATTTTTAGAAGTTCAGATTTTATTTTACGCTCAACCGACTTTGCAATTGCCTTGAGCTGTGCATCATGCTGTAACGTTTCCCTGGAAATATTTAGAGATAAATCAGCGCTGTCAGCAACACCGCGAACAAAACTAAAATAATCCGGCAACAGGTCAGAGCATTTGTCCATTATGAGAACACCGCTTGAATAAAGCTGAAGACCTTTTTCAAAATCCTTTGTATAATAGTCAAAAGGTGCATGCTTTGGAATAAACATCAAAACATCACAGGAAGTTGTACCTTCAAAGCGTGAGTGAATAACCTTGAGCGGCTCGTCGAAATCATAGAATTTTTCTTTATAAAACCCGTTATACTGTTCATCGGTACAGTCAGATGCACTCTTTTTCCAAAGAGGTACCATACTGTTAAGAGTCTGAGTTTCGGTAACAATATCAAAGCCACCCTCTTCCCCTTCTTTATCAACACGTTTTTCTACATCCATCATAATCGGATAGCGAAGATAATCGGAATACTTTTTAACGAGAGCACGAATACGGTACGAATCAAGAAATTCGGAATAATTTTCATTTTCTGTATCTTCTTTAATATGAAGAGTAATTACTGTGCCTGCGCTGTCTTTTGACGCTTCACTTACGGTATAGCCGTCAACACCTGATGAACGCCATTCATAAGCCTCATCAGAATTATATGACTTTGATAAAACCGAAATCTCATCACTTACCATAAATGCCGAATAAAATCCAACGCCAAACTGACCGATAATATCTACATCCTCTTTTTTCTCAGCTGTTTCTTTAAAGTCAAAAGAACCGCTTTTGGCAATTGTACCAAGGTTGTTTTCGAGTTCGTCTTTAGTCATGCCGATACCGTTATCTTCAATTATTAAAACACGGTTGTCTTTATCGGCAGAAATAGTAATCTTGAAATTATCTTTTGATATACCGACATTACTGTCTGTAAGTGATAAATAATAAAGCTTATCAATAGCATCACTTGCATTTGACAAAAGTTCACGCAAAAAAATCTCTTTATGCGTATAAATAGAGTTTATCATCATATCAAGAAGCTTT
This sequence comes from Eubacteriales bacterium, assembly GCA_045612565.1. Classification (GTDB taxonomy): domain Bacteria; phylum Bacillota; class Clostridia; order Oscillospirales; family QAKW01; genus RGIG9041. Next base: position 22,891 of record JAZKZG010000021.1, on the reverse strand, counting down.
TTTGATTCTGTTTTAAACTGTTTTTTTGCCATTTTGTTCACCTGCATTGTAAAATTAGCACTCTTTATTACAGAGTGCTAATTTATTGTATCACATATTTTTAAAAAATCAATAGTTTTTTTATTTTCTGTTTTTAAAATGTTTCGAAATAAGCTGATATGCAATATATCCTACGAAGCTGATTATCGTTGTAGCGGCAAAGGTTATTATTGCAAAAAGATAGTTTTGCATACCGAGAGCGTTGCCTCCAACTGTTGATGTTATTATTGACGGAAGTCTGCCAATTGATACGGTTAGCAAAAATGCCGAAATATCAATTTTTGTAAGACCTAAAAAATAAACGAACAAATCTTTTGGTGTGCCTGGGATTATAAAAATAAAAAAAGTAATCAAATTTAATTTTTTTGTGTCTTTTAGGTATTTTAGTTCGTTAAGTTTTTCAACGGGATAAAAGAACTCAACAAATTTTTTGCCAAATCTTTTGACGAAAGAAAAAACAATTATGCCGCCGATAAGGCTTGATATAACGCAAAGAATTGTGCCTTCTACCGCACCAAAGGCGTAGCCTGCCGCAATTTCAAGCGGTTCGCCGGGGATTATTGCAAAAATGATCTGCACAACCGACATCGTAACAAACACAAGCTGTCCCCATATTCCAAAGCCATCAATCCAATCGCGGAATTTTTCGGGGTCTGACGAAAATTTAACAAGAGGCTTTCCCACAAGCCACGTTACTGTAAGCATAAACACAATGCATACAGCCAAAAATATTAATGATTTTATTCTTTGTTTTTTATTATCCATATTTCGTCCTTATTTTTATTAATGATATTATAATACAATTTTAAAAACTTGACAATAGACTCATATCAAAATATAATTATATTATTAAAATCTGGAGAATAAAATATGTCAATTTCATACGCTATAAAACGAGTTTTAAAGATGGATTTTTTGCGCGTAAGCCGCGATATTTCGCGCGTTGCAAAAAAATCGGGCAAATCAAGAATATACATTTTCTTTGATATGCTGTATTGCGGTATAAAATATGGTGCTGGTCCGCTTGATTATGATTTGTTTGAGTTTTATACACTTACAAGAAAACAGCGTAAAACATACGTTACACGCGGAGTTAACAATGCGCTTGTAAAAAAATTTAACTCACCTGACAAATGGCACATATTTGATAATAAAAACGAATTCAACACTGTTTTTGAAAAATATATTAACCGAGAGTGGATGTTCACTGAAAACTTGTCCAAAGATGATTTTTTAAAGTTTGCCGACAGTAAAGAAGGTTTTATTTACAAACCCAAAGACGGCACCTGCGGCAGAGGTATTGAAAAGATACTGTTTGATGGCAAGGATTTAAACGTCATTTACGACGAGTTAATCAAAAAGCCGCACGGAATAATTGAGGAAATTGTTGTTCAGAACAGCAAAATTTCAAAAATTTATCCACTTGCAATCAACACAATACGTGTAGTTACAATAAACGACGGCAAAGAGGTTACCCCTGTCTTTGCATTTTGGAGAATCGGCAACAATGGTAAGTTTGTAGACAATTTAAACAGCGGCGGCATGGCAGCAATCGTTAATATCGAGGACGGAAGTATTACCCTCCCTGCTGCAGATAAAAACGGCATTAAATACACACACCATCCGTACACAAACGAAGCAATTGTTGGATTTAATATTCCTATGTGGGATGATATTATAACCCTTGTTAAAAATGCAGCACAAATAGTAAAAGAAGTCGGATACGTAGGTTGGGACATTGCTCTTTCGGAAGATAGTATTCAAATAATTGAAGGCAACTGTTACCCCGGTCACGATATCCTGCAACTTCCCGCATATACACCCAACAAAATAGGGCTTATGCCAAGAGTTGAAAGATTTTTAAAATAATTAACACCCCAGAAAAGTCACAGTTTTATGGAGAACCCATAAAACTAAAAGCGTTCAGTTTATACTGAACGCTTTTTTAATGAGTTAAAAGATATGTAATGTCTTTTGCAAGATTTATTACATCTCTGTGAATTGTAATATAAGCGACAATCATTGATAGTGCGAAAATAGAAATGATAATTGATTTTTGCGTTTTTGTTTTATTTGAACTTTTAATTACAAGCATTATTATGGCAAAATCAATTACAGCAAAAATAATAAGTAAGATTATCGATGGGATTATAAACATTTTTCCATCAATATCGTTGTATCCTATTCCGTTTCTTATGCCAAGAGCAAGGCGTATTAAATAAGGTGTTATAAACGCTGAACAGTAACCGTAAATTATAATCGCTGCAATTTTAACAAAATCTTTAGTTTTATTCATAAAAAGCCTCCTTATTATTTATCCTATCATATAAATGCATTGAAAACAGTAAAAGTTACATTTATTATAAAAATTAAATCAGTCGATGTAAATATCGACTGATTTAATTTTTATTTTGTCATTTTTTCCTGTTTTACTTTGTGATCGATTACGTGACGAGAAGCAAGTTCACGGCGCACGTCATCAACAGAGATGCCCATTTCAACCATCATAACCATAATATGATAAGCAAGATCGGCAATCTCGTAAACAGTTTCTTTTTTGTCGTTAGCTTTACCTGCGATGATAACCTCAGTCGACTCCTCGCCTACTTTTTTGAGGATTTTATCAATTCCCTTTTGGAAAAGATAGGTTGTATACGAGCCCTCGGGCATATCTTTTTTTCTGCCAAGCAGCAACTCATAAAGACCATCCATTGAAAATTCGGATTTTTCTTCGTTTTGATAAACGAGGTTATTAAAGCAAGAATCTGTACCAAGATGGCAAGCAGGACCGTCTTTTTCTACCATAACAACAAGTGCATCATTATCACAATCAGCAGTTACCGATACAATATCCTGATAGTTACCACTTGTCTCGCCTTTAAGCCACAGTTCATTTCTTGAACGACTGTAAAAGCATGTAAGACCTTTTTCCATTGAGATTTTAAGGCTTTCTTCATTCATATACGCAAGAGTAAGAACCTTTTTTGAAAAAGAATCAACAACTATTGCGGGAATAAGCCCTTTTTCGTCAAATTTAAGTGTATTAATATCTATCATAACAACCTCACAGTAATATCATTTTCTTTAAGTTTTTGTTTTAAATCACAGATTTCTACTTCACCGAAGTGGAATATTGATGCTGCAAGACCGGCAGAAACGTCAGGAACTTTTTTAAAGAGATCTACAAAATGGTCCATACCACCCGCACCGCCTGATGCAATAACAGGAACCGAAACAGTTTTACAAACCTCTTTTAACATCTCAATATCAAATCCGCCTTTGACACCATCGGTATCAATCGAATTTACAACAACCTCGCCTGCACCCATATCTACACAGCGCTTTATCCACGAAATTGCTTCCATTCCCGTGTCTTCCCTACCGCCTTTTGAAAAGACGTGAAAAACACCGTCAACACGTTTTATATCAGCCGAAAGCACAACACACTGGTCGCCGTACTTTTTCGCCGCCTCTCCGACAAGTGCAGGATTTCGTATAGCACCTGAATTTACGCTAACCTTGTCTGCTCCGCAAGAAAGTACGCGTTCAAAATCGTCAAGTGTATTGATACCGCCGCCAACCGTTAGCGGAATAAAAATTTGAGATGCAACCTGTTTTAATATATCGGTAAAAAGTTTGCGCTGTTCAAAAGATGCTGTAATATCGTAAAAAACAAGCTCGTCAGCACCGTTATCACTATAGTACTTTGCAAGTTCAACAGGCGATGAAACGTCACTCAGATTTTTAAAATTTACACCCTTTACTACTCTGCCGTCTTTTACGTCAAGGCAAGGGATAATACGTTTTGTAATCATTTTGCCACCTCAATCGCCTCTTTGAGATTAATTGCACCAGTGTAGTATGCCTTACCGATGATTGCACCGTAAATATTCATTTTAGCAAGTGCTTTTACATCATCGATTGACGATACACCACCAGATGCAACAATATTTATATCAAGTTCGTCTGAAAGCGTTTTATAAAGTTCAAGGTTTGTGCCCTTCATAGCGCCGTCTTTTGAAATATCAGTACAAATAATTGTTTTTACGCCGAGTGTCTGCATTTTTTTGCAAAAATCCATTCCCGAAAACTCCGATTTTTCAGTCCAGCCTTTGATTGCAACAAAACCATCTTTTATGTCAACTCCAACAGCGATTTTATCACCGTACTTAACAACCGCCTTTTTTAAAAACGCCTCATCGTTTACTGCGGCTGTACCCAATATAACGCGGTTTACGCCTGCGTTAAGATAGGTTTCAATCGTCTGCATACTGCGGATGCCACCACCAATTTCAATAAACATATTACAGGATTTGCGGATTTTTTTTACTGTTTCGATATTTGGGGTAGTGCCATCTTTTGCACCTTCAAGGTCAACAAGATGCAAAAACTGCGCACCGCTTTTTTCAAAGTCAGTTGCTACAGATGCCGGATTTTCGCTGTAAACTGTCATTTGGTCATAATCACCTTTAAAAAGACGAACAGCACAGCCTTTTACTATATCAATTGCAGGAAATATATTCATTATTTTTCTCCAAGTTCACAAAATGCACGTAAAATACCAAGGCCTACGTTACCGCTTTTTTCGGGATGGAACTGACAGCCGTAGATATTGTCTTTTTGCACCGACGCCGTAATCGGTATTCCGTATTCGGCAGTTGAGGTTATACAATCATCACACTGAGTGGCATAATACGAATGTACAAAATAAACACAGTCTCCCTCTTTAATATACTTTAAAATTGGGCTTAGTTTTTGTATATTAAGCGCGTTCCAACCAATGTGGGGAATATTAAGATCTGAAGGGATTTCTCCCTGCATAGATACAATATTTCCGCTTATAATACCAAGACCGGTATGCTCACCGTATTCATAGCTTTTTTCAAAAAGCATTTGCATACCGAGACATATCCCAAGGAGCGGTTTCCCGTTATCAACTTCTTCTTTGATAACTTTATCAAGACCTGTTGAAAGAAGTTTTTGAGCTGCATCTTTAAATGCGCCAACACCCGGTAATACAAGCTTATCCGCGCTTTTTATAACGTCAGCATCACCTGTTATGACAACGTCAGCACCGACAGCTTTAAACGAGCTTGACAATGAAAAAAGATTGCCTACTCCGTAATCAATAATTGCAATCATTAAAGGACTCCTTTTGTAGAGGGAATTTCGTCAGCAAAATCAGGATCGATAGAAACAGCCTGCTTTAAAGTGCGTGCAACACATTTGAAAACAGCTTCAATAATATGATGCGAGTTTGTACCTTCAAATGAGCGAACATGAAGTGTTAGGTCCGCTTTTCTTACAAAGCCTAAAAAGAATTCTTCAACGAGTTCAGTATCAAAATCACCTACACGCTGTGAAGGGATATTTACCTTAAAGCAAAGATGGCTCCTGCCCGAAATATCAACAGCCGACATTACGAGTGTTTCGTCCATAGGTAAAATAAAGTTGCCGTAACGCACTATTCCGCGTTTATCATCAAGAGCTTTTGTAAATGCCTGTCCGAGTGCAATACCGATATCCTCTACTGTATGATGGTAGTCGACGTATGTATCTCCGCTACATTTAACAGATAAATCAAATCTGCCATGACGGGCAAAAAGCGTAAGCATATGATCTAAAAAGCCACAACCTGTATCTATCTCGCTTTTTCCTTTACCGTCAAGGTTTAAAGTGAGGTTTATTTCAGTTTCACCTGTTTTTCTAAATATCACAGCGTCTCTCATTGCTGTTCCTCCAAAATTGTTTTTACTGTATTTATAAAGGTTTCCATCTCTTGTTGCGTACCAATGGTAATTCTATTATAATTGCTTATTTTCTCTGCTGTAAAGTGACGGACCAGTACACCCTTTTGCTTTAAGTTTTGATAAAGAGAGAGTCCGTCTATTTTATCTGACTGTGCAAAAATGAAGTTTGCTTTTGAGTCTATAACTTCAAAGCCTAGATTACGAAGTTCGTTCGTAGTATATTCGCGCGATGCAATTATTTTTTTGCAGTTTTCCATATAGTAATCATTATCGGCAATTGCAGCAACGCCTGCAATCTGCGTAAGTCTATTTACATTATATGGATTAGTTGAATACTTTATTGTTTCAAGGTCAGCTATTATGTCTTTATCGGCTATTGCAAATCCAAGACGGGCGCCTGCCATCGAACGCGATTTTGAAAACGTTTGAACTACCAAAAGATTTTTATATTTTTTTGTAAGTTTGTAGCATGACTTGGCACCGAAATCGACGTATGCCTCATCGATAACTACAACGTTATCAGGGTTTGAAGCAACAATCTTTTCAATTTCTACAAGTGAAAGAACTTTGCCGGTGGGGGCATTGGGGTTTGCAATAACAACAAACTCATTCTGATTACAGTAATCATCTGCATCTATCGAAAAGTCGTCTTTAAGCGGCACTGTTTTTTTGTTTATACCGTAAAGGTCGGCAAACACTTTATAAAAGCCGTAGCTTATCTCGGGAAAAACCGCAACACCGTTTTTGGTGTATGCCATAAAAGCAAAATTTAATATGTCATCAGAACCGTTTGAAAGATATACGTTTTCAGGGTCTACACCGTAAAGCGTTGCTATACTAAGTTTTAGTTGTTTACATTCAGGGTCGCAATAAAGACGAAGAAGCGATGCTTCTGTCGAATTTATTGCGTCAAGAACGCTCTTAGACGGCGGATAAGGCGATTCGTTTGTATTAAGTTTTATGTACTGCATATCTCGCGGTTGTTCACCCGGCGTGTATGCCTCAAGAGTCTGGTATTTATTATTTAAAAATTTACTCATTATTAATCCTCAAAACGAACAGTTGCAGAGTTTGCATGTGCATCAAGTCCTTCTTTTTTTGCAAAGAAAGCCACATCATTTGCAACCTTTGAAAGTGCATCTTTGGTATAATAGGTATACTGTGTTTTTTTGACAAAGTCATCTACAGAAAGCGGACTTGAAAATCTTGCCGTACCTGTTGTGGGGAGTGTGTGGTTTGGACCGGCTAAATAATCTCCGAGTGCTTCGGGACAGTACTTGCCCATAAAGATTGAACCCGCATGTTTGATTTTATCAAGATAATCAAAGGGATTGTCAACACAAAGTTCAAGATGCTCGGGTGCAATCTCGTTTGCAATTTCAATAGCCTTTGAAAGATCGTCTGCAACAATGATTTTGCCGTTATTATCAATTGACTCACGTGCAATATCCTGTCGAGGTAAAAGCAAAATTTGTCTTTCAAGTTCATCACTTACAGCTTTAGCAAGCTCCATACTATCAGTAACCAAAACGGCACTTGCCATTTTATCATGTTCAGCCTGTGACAAAAGGTCAGCCGCAACATATTTAGGGTTACTTGTAGATTCGGCAACAACAAGAATTTCACTGGGTCCCGCAATCATATCAATAGAAACACGACCAAAAACCTGTTTTTTTGCCTCAGCAACATAGGCATTACCTGGTCCTACGATTTTATCGACTTTAGGCACTGTTTCTGTGCCGTATGCAAGAGCTGCAACAGCCTGGGCGCCGCCGATTTTAAATATGCGATCAACACCTGCGATTTTAGCAGCAGCCAATATAACCGGATTCACCTTCCCGTCACATGAGGGTGGGGTTGTTATACAAATCTCACTGCAACCCGCAATTTTTGCAGGGATACTATCCATAAGAACTGTTGAAGGATATGCCGCAGTACCGCCCGGCACATAAAGGCCTACGCGCTCAACAGGTATTACTTTCTGACCGATAACAACACCGTCAGTATCATTTATAATAAAACTGTTACGCACCTGTTTTTGATGGAATTTTTTTATATTTTCAGCAGCTTTTTTAATTATTTCAACAAACTCAGGTTCAACTGAATTAAATGCTTCATCAATTTCATCAGCTGTTACTTCAAGTGATGAAAGTTCAGCTCCGTCAAATTTTTTGCAATATTCAAAAAGAGCGCTGTCACCGTTTGTTTTTACATTCTCAATTATTTTAGAAACTGTATCCGAAACGTCTTTGACAGCAGTCCCGCGTGCAAAGATTTCATTGTTGGATACTTGTCCGTATGAAAGAATATTTATCATTCTAATCCCTCACTTGTTTTGAAAGCTCAAATTTTATTTTTTCTATTACATCATTTTTAAAGCGATACGAAGACTTGTTGGAAATAAGTCTTGCGCTTATTGGAAGAATGGTTTCGATTGGTTCGAGGTTATTTTCATAAAGAGTCTTTCCTGTTTCTACTATATCGACAATTACATCCGATAAATCAAGTATTGGTGCGATTTCGATTGAACCATTAAGGTGAATTATATCAATATCACGGCATTTTTCAGCATAAAAACGCTCTGCTATATGCGTAAACTTTGTTGCAACGCGAAGAGTTGTGTCAGTATTGTCTCTGAAACCTTTTTTAGCAGCAACAGCCATATTGCATTTACCGATATTAAGATCAAGAAGTTCATAAACATCAGGAGAATATTCTAACAGTATATCTTTACCTGCAACACCGATATCGGCGGCACCGCGCTCTACGTATATGGCAACATCCGATGGTTTTACCCAGAAATAGCGGACACCGATTTGTTCGTTTTCAAATATTAGTTTTCGGTTTTTATCGTGAATAGAAGGGCACTCAAAACCTGCCAGTTCAAACATTGAGTAAACCTTTTCACCCAACCTTCCCTTTGGCAAAGCAATATTAATCATTGTTTTCCTCCTGTGCAACTGTTAAAAGCTGACCATATGTGAGAGCATCAGGAACATTTGTACAAATTCTTACAGACTTTCCGTTTTTTGAAATCTCATCAGCTTTTTTCAATGCCTTTGCAATATTACCATCGTGTACCAGTACAATGTCAACGTCATACTGTTTATGTTCAAAATTAAATCTTTCGAGTGCGTCAAGATAAACAGCAAAACCGACTGCGCTTGACTGACGCCCCATATTTTTCATAAGTTTATCGTACTGACCGCCCGAAAGAACACTTACGGGAATATCTTTGATATAGCCCTTAAAGGCTATTCCACTATAATATGTCATATCGTTGGTAAGTGAAAAATCAACACGTACTTTTGATGAAAGACCGAATTCGGAAATAAAAGCAAGAATTTTGCAAAACTCATTCAAATGAATAGATGATGTTTCATCTGTACAAACAGTTTTTAGTGAAGAAACTGCGTCATCAAAAGAAGAATAGTTTTTAATAAATATAGAAAGTTTTTCCTTAACACTTGCATCGAGTCCGTATTCATTACATACTGTCAAAAGCCCATCCATGCTCTTTTGACAAATTTCGTTAATCAATTTTTTTTCAAGAGATTTATCAAGTGATAATTCAGAAAAAACAGACTCCATCACGCCAACGTGCGAAATTTCAAGAATATAATCATTTGATATCGTTTCAAGACTGCGGATTGCAAGCATAACAACCTCACACAGTTCAAACACGCCTACATCACCTATACACTCAAGACCTGTCTGTTTGATTTCTTTATATGTATGAGAATTTTTTGAAATACGGTAAACGTTTTCGTCATAATAGAGTTTTTGAACCTGACCCACAACGTCCTGCGAATTATTTATTATTGAAAGCGTTACGTCAGGCTTTAGCGCCAAAAGTCGTCCGTTTGTGTCAGTAAACGAAATTATACCGTCAGAAACTAAAAAATCTTTATTTCTGATATATAGCGCATACTCTTCAAATTTGCTCATCTTATATTGGTTATACCCAAATCTGCGATATAACGAACGCAGTGAATATGCGGCATTTTCGTCTGCTTTGAGTATCTTATTATCTATTTGCATTTTGTACTCCTTAAAATTAATACTTTAACACTTTACCACGATAACACACTAAAGTCAATAGTGTTTTAAGATTTAATAAGCAGTTTTTTAAAATTAAGCTGAGAAACTATAATTCCCGCAAACATTATTGCACATCCTATGTAACCTTTTAATGAAATAGGAGTGTAAGGATATGAGGTCATAATAAGACCGAAAAGAACAGCCTCACCTATTGCAGAAAATACCGCTTCAGTAGAAAGAATAATTGCAGAAAATGCCGGGTCTGCATTTTTTTGACCGATTATCTGACAAGTGTATGCAACACCTACAGACATAAGACCCGCATATAAAATAGGAAAACGTGCTTTATAGATTGATACAAATGATATATCTTCAAAAATCAACGCGCATATAACACACAATAGACCGCAGACAATAAATTGCGTCATTGCAAAGCGCAAAGAATAAATCTCATCACCAAAACGATCAATTACAATAATATGAAATGCCCACATTACCGAACCGATTAAAAGCACAAGGTCACCTATGCCAACTTCGCTTATACCATTTGCAAAACTCAAAAGGTATAAACCAACAATTGCAAGAATTGCACCAAGCCAAGTATTAAAGTTTGTCTTTTTACCCATAAATACGCCAATTATTGGAACGAGAACAGTATAAAGACCTGTAATAAATCCTGATTTTCCCGCACTTGTAGTAAGTTCGATACCAAACTGCTGTAACGATGATGCGGTAAAAAGAATTATACCTGCCAAAATACCAACATAAATTGTCTTTTTCATTTTAGGTTGGGTTATTTCGCTGCGTTCAAAAATAAGTATAACAGGAATAAGTGAAAGACCGCCAAGCAAAAAACGAGTACCGTTGAACGTAAACGGTGCAACAAATTCAGCGCCTAAAAGCTGAGCTACAAATGCAAAGCCCCAAATCATCGCTGTCATAAACATCAAAATTACTGATTTTATTTTTTTACTCATAATTACCTCTTTAAAAATAATAGAAAAATTATACCAATAAAAATCTACTATATCAATAGGAAAAGTATTGAAATATTATTTTTTATATATATAATTATTAGTATAAATGTATAAAAGGAGTAAAAAATGAAGAGAATTACAAGTTTTGAAATAGATCACACGACTCTTGAACCGGGTTTTTATATTTCAAGAAAAGACGGAAGCATCACAACCTATGATTTAAGAACACGGAAGCCAAACAATGACGACTATATGGATAATGTTACAATGCACACCGTTGAACATATGTTCGCAACTTTTATAAGAAACAGTGAAATTTCTGATAGCGTTGTTTATTTTGGGCCTATGGGATGTCAGACAGGTTTTTATTTGCTTGTTGACGGAGTCGATGATAACACTGTTTTTGATATTACAAAAGACATTCTAAAAAAGATAATTGATCACAACGGTGATGTATTCGGCGCATCAGCAATTGAATGCGGAAACTACAAAACACTTGAACTTGAAAAAGCCAAAACAGAATGTGAAAAGTATCTTGATATACTTAATAAATTTGAAAGAGGAAACTACACCTACAGAGGATAGAAATATGACAGGAATAATATGTGCACTGCAATATGAAGCAGAATTATTAATTTCAAAATTGGAAAACAAAAAAGAAAAAACAATAAGTAATATCGTTTTCAATCGCGGAACTTTAAACGGAAAAGATGTTGTAATTGCCGTTTGCGGCGTGGGAAAAGTTTTTGCGGCAATTTGTGCTCAAACAATGATACTTGAATATAAACCAGATATCATAATAAACACAGGTGTTGCAGGCGCTGTTTCTTCGGAACTTGAATGCGGAGATATCACTGTTGCTAAAAGTGTTGTTCAACACGATATGGACACCTCTCCTCTCGGTGATCCTGTGGGGCTGATATCTGGAATAAACGTAATTAATTTTGAATGTGAGCAAAACACAGCAAAAGAAATTGAAAAAATAGCTAAAAGCTTCGGTCTCAAAACAATTACAGGTGTTATTGCAAGTGGAGACCAATTTGTTGCAAACGCTGAAAAAAAAGATTTTCTGCAAAATACATTTAATGCTGTAGCCTGTGATATGGAGGCTGCAGCTATCGGACACACATGTTTTGTGAACAGTACCGATTTTTGTATAATACGCGCTATTTCGGACAGTGCAGATGGGAAAGCTCATCTTGATTATCCTACATTTTCGAAACTTGCTGCAAATAATGCCGCTAAAATTTTAATAGAATTGTTATAATTTTTACAATTCAATATATTGACCGTTAAAATAAAATGTGATATTATTAGAAAAGATTTTACCCAATTAAAAATATTTGGAGGTCCAACATGGGAAAAGGAAAACGTTCGCGTGAAGCACGCGCAGGTAAAAGAGAAGAATTGAAAGCTGCCGCAATCAAACTTCGTCGTCGCAAAAGAATTACTAAGGTTATTTCTGTTTGTGTCGCTGTTATTTTGGTAATCGGTATTATTTCTACAGTTATTTATAACACAATCGCAAATACAGGTTACTTTTTACGTAACACTGTAGCTATGTCAACCAAAAACTTTGAAGTTGACAATGCAATGATGGCATATTACATCAAAAACGAATTTTATTCATTCGCTGACCAATACAAAGATTACCTATCAATGTATGGTCTTGACACAGAAAAATCATTAAAGAGCCAAAAGTACGGTGATCAGACTTGGTTTGACCAGTTCCTTTCAACTGCAAAAAATCAGGTTGAAGATATTCTTCTTTGCGCTGAAAAAGCCAAAGAAGCAGGTCGTGAGATCTCAGAAGACAATCGCAAAAACATTGATACATCTATACAGTCTATGAAAGACTATGCTAAGCAAAACAACCTTTCATTCGATGCATATCTTTCGGAAATTTTTGCAAAAGGTGTTAACGAACAAGACATAAGAAGAGCAATGGAACTCTCATATCTTGCATCGGAATATTACAATGACTTCAGCAGTAAATTGACATACACTGACGAACAGCTCAAAGAATATTTTGACAAAAATAAACACGAGTTTATAAAAGCTGATTATCTTTCATTTACATTCACATCAACCAATACAGATCTTACAACTGCAAAAGCTGAATCAAAAGAATACGCAGATAAGCTTTCTGCTTGTAAAACACCTGAAGAGTTTAAAACAACCCTTGAGGCAATGCTTACAGAATACTACACTAAAAACAATAAAAACGAAGACAAAGAAGCTGCAAAAGATGAAATCAAATCAAGTGTCGAAAGTGATATGAACGCACTTGAAGGAACAGATTATTATCCTGAAAAAGAAGAAAAAACAACTCTTGAAAAATGGATGTTTGCAGAATCAACTGTAGCTAATGCAACATTTGTTGAAGAACCGGCAGAAGGCAAAACAGCATATACAACATATATGATGGTAAAACCAATGTACTATGATGATTATAACACAGCAAATGTCCGTCATATTCTTTTTTCTGCCGATGCAAAAGATGAAGAAGCATTAAAAGCAGCAAAGGAAAAAGCAGATAAAGTTTTGGCTGAATACAATGCAGGCGAAAAAACTGCTGCTGCTTTTGAAGCACTTGCTAAAAAGAACAGCGAAGATTCAAATGTTCAAACAAATGGTGGTCTTTACGAAGGTGTTACCAAAGACACGGCATCTTATCCGCAAGAATTTGTAAATTGGAGTTTTGATGCAAACCGCAAGGTTGGCGATGTAGGCGTAATCAAAACCGAGAGTGGCTACCACGTAATGTACTACGAATCAGTCGGCGACGTCATCTGGAAAGAACAAGCTAATGCAGGTCATAAAACAGCAGACTGGGAATCACATCTTGAAGAAACACTTAAAGCTTTCCCAATCGAAGCAAACGATAAGAAAATGAACAAAATTAACGTATAATGTAAAAAGTCTCCCGATCGGGAGACTTTTTTATTTGATGTAAGATATTGCTAACATAATAGGGAAAATAATCGGTTGATGCAACACATAAATCCATAGTGATTTTTTTCCACAGATTTCAAGAGGTAAGCAACGGGTATTATAAAACCAATCAGGAAACTTCTGTTCTTTTACATATTTACCGACATAAGTTCCTGTTAAAAACAAAAAGAAGAATGGTAGAAGAGGATAATAATCACCATAGTATTCCATTGCATTCGGGAGTACACCAAATATGAGCAAGAGCCACGAATCTGATGTTGGGGCTGTACTGTAAAAAAGATAGTATCCAATAAACAAAACAGTAAATACCACTATACCAACCGACGCAGGAATTTTTTTAAAAAACTTTTCGGAACGAGCATATATTATCATCGAAAGACCAAACATATGCAATATGCCAAAATATATATTCAGCCCAACAATACCAAACTTTGGAAGAACAATACAAGTTGCAACTGTCAATAACATTGCCGCAGAAAACACAATAATTCCGCGTTTAAGTATATTACGGCTATAGTTTGTGCATATACCCGACACCAACAAAAACACAGAAACAAACACAAGTTGGATTAATTCAAAAGCTTTCGTATAAAGAAAATCAACGCTTGTGCCAAAAACGATTTCGTACGACACAAGCGAGTGATGAAAAACCATCCCAATAAGCGCCGTACCGCGTAAAATGTCGATCATCGGCACACGTGATGTATCTTTTTTCATTTATTTTTCTGACTTTCTGATGTTTTTGCGTGTTTCAACAATACTGTCATATCCGCGCTTTAATGTTTCTTCTGTCTTTTTTAGAACATTATCGCAATAATCAACTGTAGCCATGCGGAGTTCCTTTGCAACATTCTGAGCATTGGCGACAATCTCACTGGCTTTTATCTGAGCTGATTTATACACTTCTTCTTGCGAAACAAGGTGTTTTGCCTGAATGTGTGCTGCTGTAACAATTCCCTCTGATTCACTTCTTGCCTGAGAAATGATATCGTCACGTTCTTTTATGATTCGTTTTGAACGCTTGATTTCCTCAGGAAGATTAAGACGCATTTCTTTTACGAATTCAAGAATCTGAGCACTATCTACAACAGTTCTTCCGCCCGACATAGGCAATGTCCAAGAGTTTTCTACAAGGTCCTCTAACGCGTTAAGTATTTCTTCAAAATCCATGGTTTAGTTCCTTTCGTTTTTAAGTCTTTTTTCAATATCTTCAAGAACAACAGCAGGGACAAAATCGCTTATATCGCCGTCATATCTTGCAATTTCTTTTACAATGCTTGATGATAAATACATATATTTTGAATTAGTTGTTAAAAAGATTGTTTCAAGGTCTTTATTTATTTTTTTATTCGTAAGTGCCATCTGAAATTCATACTCAAAATCGGTAACGGCACGAAGGCCTCTGACAAGAGCAACCGCATCAATTTCACGTGCGAACTCTGCAAGTAATCCGTCAAAAGTACACACCTTAACATTAGATATTTCCGAAGTACATTTTTTTATCATTTCCATACGTTCTTCGATTGTAAAACTGCATTGTTTTGCAGAATTGTTCAATACAGCAACATAAAGTGTGCCGAACATTTTAGATGCACGTTTAATTATATCTTTGTGTCCTTTTGTTATAGGGTCAAAAGAGCCTGGATAAATAGCTATTTTTTCCATTTTTCACCTGTTATATGTAAGAATTGTCACTTTTTTACCTGAATAGTTATATTCTTTTCTAAGCAAAAATGATGGATGTTCTACATTATCATTATCCGCAGTTTCACAAACAATAATAGCATTGTCTTGCAAAATATTACACTCATCCATAACAGATAACGCCGAATTGACAAGATCTTTACTATATGGAGGATCCAGAAAAACAAGTGACACCTTTTTTCTGTTGTTATTTATAATTTTAACACAGTCATCATATGATTTGCAAGTAAGTTGTGACATTTTTGCAAAATCGCAGGAAATAATATTTTTTTCGATAATTCTACATGCATCAACCGACGAATCATTGAAATAGCAAAATTCAGCACCACGCGATAATGCTTCAAGACCGAGTTGACCGCTGCCCGAAAACAAATCAAGCACTGTTTTACCGGAAATCTCGAATTGAATAGCATTAAAAAATGCCTGTTTAACTCTTTCGAGTGTCGGTCTTGTATTATCACCATCAAGTGAAAGCAGTTTTTTACCGCGACGACTGCCTGATATAATTCTCATCATATAATTTATTCTCCAGCAAAATATTCCATTATTCTTTTAGCAAGTTGTGGCGAGATTCCCTGTATCTCGCAAAGTTCCTGTTCGGTTGCATTTTTTATTGCAGCAACTGTTTTAAAATGTTTTATAAGATTTTTATATTTTACAGGACCTATTCCCTCAACAGATTTCAGTCCGCCTGACACCATTTTTTTACTTTTCTTACTGTGCATATATGAAATAGCATATCTATGCACCTCATCTTGCAATAATGTAAAGAATTTATAAACAGCGGGGTTTGTCCTGATATCAACCTCACCGTGTACGCTTACAATAGCACGGGTTTTATGCTTTTTATCTTTTACAAGGCCAAAAGCAGATATCCCTTGTTGTGAAATTTCATTGTAAACAGTTTTAAGATGTCCCTCTCCACCGTCAACAAAAATTATATCTGGTTTTGCACCAAATTCGGGATCGCCAAGATGTAGGAGGCGTCTTGTAATCATCTGATAAGTGTATTTATAGTCATCCTGGGCATATACATTTTCAAAAGAAAATCGGCGATATTCGCTTTTTTTGAAGCGACCATCTTGCCATACAATCATTCCACCGACTGTATTATCTGCTCCAAAATTTGAAATATCATACATTTCTATACGCGAAGGAATAGACTGCAGTCCCAGCATCTGTGCAATATTACCCATAAGTTTGTTTTCTCGGATGCCGTGCGATTTTTTCTCAGCAAGTTTTTCAGCGGCATTATTTTTACACATTTCTAAAAGACGAGTATTCTCTCCGCGCTTAGCAAAAATAAAGCGCACTCCCCTGCCTTTTCTTTCGGACAGCCACTCGGACAAAACCTCGTGCGATAATGGCAATGTATCAACCGCTATTTCTTTTGGTATCATATCATCAGATATATAATACTGTTCAATAAAGTCACCGATAATATCCTCTGATTCATCTGTAACAAACACCGTATCCTGATATATAAGTTTCCCACCGCGTATATGCATAACCGAAAAACATATCTCATTTTCAAGTTTAGAATACGCTATAATATCCCTGTCAACATCAGCAGCAAGAACAATAACCTGTTTGGATTCAAGACGTTTTATACTGTTAATTCTGTCACGGATAATTGCCGCCTTTTCATACTCCATATTTTCAGAAAGTTCGAGCATTTGTGAATTAAGGTCAATCAGCAGTTTTTTATATTCACCATTCAAAAAGCTTATTGCCTGTGAAATATTTTCAGAAAATTCCTTGACGCTTATTTTACCCGTACACACACCAGGACATTTACCAATATGATAATTAAGGCAAGGTCTGAATTTATTAAAATCGCGAGGAAAACTGTTTTTACAACTGTAAAGACCAAAAACTTCATTTATTGTTTTTATTATCTCCCACACAGCCGATGATGACTGAAAAGGACCAAAATATCTGAGTCCATCATTTTTTCTGCGACGTGCAAGGGTAAAATGCGGATAATCGTTTTTTTTATCAAGAACAATATACGGATAGCTTTTATCATCCTTCAACAAAATGTTATATTTAGGCTTATGTTTTTTTATCAAATTGTTTTCAAGAATAAGCGCTTCAAGTTCTGACGAGGTTACAATATACTCAAATGTTGATACATTCGAAACCATCTTTGCCACCTTTGGCAAAAGACCTTTTGGTGACACAAAATATTGACTTACTCGGTTTTTTAAATTCTTTGCTTTACCGACGTAAATTATCTCATCCTGAGAGTTTTTCATTATATAAACACCGGGACGCGATGTCAAAACAGCAAGTTTTTGTTGTATCTCTTTGTTCATATAACTCACTCCCTTCCATAATATACAAATTATATCAAACTATCGATATATTTTCAATTGTAATTTGACTTTGATTTAGTAATGTGCTATATTTTTTAAGATAACAAAGCAAAGGATTTTTAATTATGATTAAACTTATAGTTTTTGACTTAGACGGAACACTTTTAAACACATTAAATTCAATAGCATTTTGCGGTAACACTGCTCTTGAAAAGTTTGGGTTAGCACCTGTTAACGTTAGTGTATATCCACAATTCATCGGAAACGGTGCACCTGTTCTTATTGAAAAATTATATAAATATGTAAAAGCTGATCCTAAAAAGTTTGATGAGTTTTTTAAGGTCGCAATTGATATATACAATAAATTCGGCAATGAAAATATTGTACCGTATGACAACATTTACGAAATGCTTGATAAGTTAAATCAAAAAGGAATCAAATGCGCTGTTTTATCAAACAAACCACATAATATTACAACCGAAGTATGCAAAAAATTCTTTGATGGTAAATTCGAATGCGTATTCGGTCACAGACCTGAAGTCGCAAAAAAACCCGATCCCTTTATGCTTAACCAGATAATAAGCGATATGGGATTGACCAAAGATGAGTGTATCTATTGCGGAGACAGCACAGTTGATGTAGCAACAGGAAAAAATGCAAACGTAACGGTTTTAGGTGCTGCATGGGGATTCTACGGTGATACTCCGTTTACAGATGCTGACGGAATATTATATAATCCTTTAGATATAATTAAGTATTTATGAATAAAAAATCCGACAGAATAATCTGTCGGATTTTTTATAACCCAAAGCTTACTGAAATTGCTTTATTCACCATATTCATTGTATCATTGTCAATATGGCCCATTTTTTCTTTAAGTCTTGCTTTATCTATTGTTCTTACCTGCTCTAAAAGAATTACAGATTCCTTTGAAAGCCCGTATTTTTCATTAAGTTCAATATGTGTGGGCAACTTTGACTTGTTCACCTGACTTGTAATTGCGGCAGCAATAACAGTTGGACTGTATTTGTTACCAACATCATTCTGAACAATAAGTACAGGACGCAGTCCACCTTGTTCACTGCCTATTACCGGCGATAGATCGGCATAGTATATGTCGCCGCGTTTAATCATTAAATTTTCACGCTCCGTAAAAATATTGAAAACTCGTTTTCTGTAATTATTATTTACAAATACTGCAAACTTTAATCACTATCATTCTATATTTAAAATATTTTTACTGTCACAAATAAAGAAAATCAGATGTATTTTGTAATAGATTGAGAAATACCATCCTTGATATAGACACGCGGAACACGCATAGAAATATTGCATACTACTTCATAACTAATTGTGTTGTCTATATCAGCAATATCTGATGCCGTAATTTTTACGCCATCCTGCTCTCCTATTATAATTGCAGTATCTCCCACATTACAATCAATGCCGGTAATATCAACAATTATCTGATCCATACAAACTCTGCCAACTACATTGGCGAATTTTCCATTGATTATTACACTGCCTTTATTGGATAAAGAACGAGGAAAGCCATCGGCATAGCCGATACTGAGGATTGCAAGTTTTAATTTATCGTTACAAGTAAAAGTTCTGCCATAACTTACACTTATATCTTTTTCAACTGTTCGAATTTGAGTAATAACAGTTTTTAGTGATAAAACGGGTTTATAGCAATCCGACATACCATGAGAATCATATAAGCCGTAAAGAATAATTCCTGCACGAACCATATCAAGACTTTTATCACAAAAATTCATAATTGCACCGCTGTTTGATGCATGCCAGACAGGTATATTTATACCTGAATCGGATAATTCATTTTTAAAATCAATTAGATTATTGAATTGGAATTCGGTATATTCTTCACCGTTTTGTTCATCACTCACGGCATAGTGAGTAAAAGCACCGCTTATTTCAATACCACTAAGTTCCGAAATAGTTTTCACTGCCAAAACAGTTGTTTCGAAAGAAGTTTTATCTATAATATCAAAACCAATGCGTGTCATTCCGGTATTCAATTTAATATGCACTTTTGCACTCTTACGATTAGAAACTGCAATTGCAGATAGTTTTTTTGCAACTTCAACATCATAGAGTGCAAGAGATATGTCATTCTTTATCGCGAGTTCGAAACAATCGTCAAGATACCCGCCGAGAAGCAAAATTTCTCCCGTACAGCCGTTTTGTCTAAGATGCACAGCTTCATCAATAGATGCAACTGCAAAATGCTTTACACCAGCTTTTTGAAGTTCACACACTATCGTCGAATCGCCATGTCCGTATGCGTTTGATTTTACAACACACATAATATCGGTTTTACATCTGGACTTTATTAATTTGAGATTATCAAGCAGATTATCAATTGAAATCTCTGCCCAACAACGTTTTACAAAATTCATTTAATCACCTTTTGGAGCATAAAAATATAATCATCGGGTTGCGCATATCGGTCTCCGAGTTTTTTTCCTGCCTCAACACCGCAAGCATTATGCAATGTAACACCTGCAATAACACTATCGGCAACAGAAATACCCTGTGCAAGAAAAGAACCTATCATTCCTGCTAAAACGTCACCCGAACCACCTTTTGAAAGCGACGAACAAGGTCTGTTCAAAACAAAAAGTTGACCTTTGGTATCACTTATAACTGTTTCACTATCTTTCGAAACTGTAAAGCAATTATTCTTTACAGAAAAGTTCGCAACAATATTGTACCTATTCTTATATATTTCTTCAACAGACATTCCAACAAGACGCGATAATTCACCTATATGAGGAGTTAACACCGTGGGAGCATTACGTAAAAGCAACTTTGTATCTGAAGTTATTGCATTAATCGCATCACCATCGACAACAACAGGTAAATTTAGCGATAAAACATCAGACACTGTTTTTTGCAGATTATCTGATATACCCAAACCACAACCAATAACAGTCGCAGTTACACGACGTTTAAGTATTCTATCAGTAATCGTATCATCACACACAAATCCGTTTTCTGTCTTTAACGGTTCAATAACCGCGCCGCTTATTTTAGAACAAAAAGCAGTTACAATTTCATCGGGAATTAAAGAAACCGCAATCCCCACTCCTGTACGGAGTGCAGCTTGTGTTGCAAAATAAGGTGCTCCTTGGTATGTACTGCTACCACCCACAATAGCAACAGTACCAAAGGTCCCTTTATGTGATATATCACTGCGTTTTGGTAATATCTTTTTAAATTCGTTACCTTTTAATTTTTTCATATAAAAAACTTTTGTCTGAGATATACTTTTAAATTCTCACACATTTTTTCATTCGGTTCAAAGTATATACAAACGTTTTTACCATCATTAGTTGAGGCAATCATAAAATAATATTCGTTATTTGTTTGAGAAATGAGAGATATTTTTTTATCAAAATGCGACGAAAGAACACTTTTATGCTCATTATCATTGATACGCGCAATTATCTTGATATTGGAACGATTAATTGTGATTAACTCGCGTCGCTTTGATTTATTTATGATTTTTGCAAATCTGAGTTCATCATCAACCAATGAATACTCATAATCAACATTAAAGCTGTTAAATATTTTATAAGAAACATAATACAATATTGCACTTATTACAACTGCAACCATTAGAAGACCTGTGTTTTTAAGTGAATACATCAATACCATAAGATAACTTCCTACAAGTATTGGCAAAATACAAAGAACAAAGCACATAAAGTGGTCTTTAATATTATTTTTTCGTGAAACCGACATTTCTATAAATTGTTCCATATTATAATAACTCCTAATATTAATATAGAATATGATACCACATAGTTATTTCATTTTCAAGGTTATCACATTATTTGATTTTTAATAATAAATTTACAAACAAACTATTGTAAAATAATCATATTTGTAGTAAAATATATATAATTATATGTGAAAGGTGGATTTGTAATAATGTTGGATAAACATAATACCATTCAATATAGCATCAGAAAAGAAAATGAACTACACATCAAAGAAATTCTCACCACTGTCTATGATGCACTAAAAGAAAAAGGTTACAATCCTCTTAATCAGATTGTTGGATATATTTTATCAGAAGATCCGACATATATAACAAATCATAATAATGCACGCGCTCTTATCCGCAAAATTGACAGAGACGAATTATTGCACATAATTGTTCAGTTTTATCTTGATAATTAACAAAAATCCTTGGAACAAATGTTCCAAGGATTTTATTTTTTAAAGAGAACACCCCGAACTAAAAAGTTCGGGGTGAATTTAGTTATTAAAGTTTACCAAAACGGTCGCGAGCTACATATGTTGTATGGAAAGCTTCGTGAGCCTTGTGGCTACCGGGCTTTTCAAAGTAGTCAGCGTAAACTTCTTTAAGAACAGGGTTGTCATGTGACTTTCTGAGCGGCATATTCTTATCAATGTTGTAAAGAACTGATGCACGTTTTGCTCTGATATCGTCAAAGTTATGAACTGATGCGGGTTGGATAGGCTGACCGCCGCCGTTTACACAGCCGCCAGGACATGCCATAATCTCGATAAAGTGATAATCAGCTTCACCTGCACGTACCTTGTCCATAATTTCTTTAGCGTTTGCAAGGCCAGATGCAACAGCAACCTTAACTTCAAGATCGCCAACCTTGTACGAAGCTTCTTTGATACCCTGTGTACCGCGAACTTCATTGAACTCAAGACTACCAAGTTCTTCGCCTGTAAGTGTTTCAACTGCTGTTCTGAGAGCAGCTTCCATAACACCGCCTGTAGCACCGAAGATAACACCTGCACCTGTTGATGAACCGAGCGGCATATCGAACTTCTCTTCGGGAAGTGAATTGAAGTTGATGCCTGAACGCTTAATCATTCTTGCGAGTTCACGTGTTGTGATAACAACATCAACATCAGGAACACCTGCAGCTGCTTCGTTATCACGGCCTTTTTCGAACTTTTTAGCTGTACAGGGCATAACCGATACAACAAAAATGTCTTTGGGATCGAGATTCATCTTCTTTGCATACCATGTTTTTGCAAGAGCACCAAACATCTGCTGAGGTGACTTACATGTTGAAAGATTATCAAGAAGATCGGG
>JAZKZG010000020.1:0-2714 GCA_045612565.1 Eubacteriales bacterium | reverse complement strand
TTCAGTTTTGAGTGTGCATAGAGCAAAACTCAAAAACAAAACATAGTCGGTGTTGATTACACGAAGGATCCACCCGTTCCCATTCCGAACACGGTAGTTAAGCTTCGTTGTGCAGACAATACTTGGCTGGCGACGGCCCGGAAAGATATGTAATGCCGACACAACTTAAAAGGAGATACATCAAGTATCTCCTTTTTTATTTATTTTGTACATATATGTGTAGGGGCTACCATTGGTCGTTCGCCAGATTTTCCACGAATAAAGGGTCATAGAGGCGGCATCCCTACCAAATACGTACCACATCGTAGGGAAGGGTTTCATCCCCTAGCGTTAAATTAGCACAAAACAAAAAATCGGGAGGGCACAGAGAACCTCCCCTACAAAACATCAATACAATTTGCATAAACCAAACATATATGGAACAACACACAGATAATCCCCTGCTTACAAAAAATGCAAATGCCTTGTATACTGAAATATATATTTTGGGAGAGTATTAATTTAATGTATAAAAAAATATCAGCGTTTGTAGGAATTGGTTTTATAATATTAATTGCAATAGTTATATTTGTCGGTTTGCCGTGGATGATTTTAGGATTCTCTAAAAATCCGCCTGATCCTTTACAAATAAAAGGTGAGTTTCCCTATAAAATTGTTTATACTATATACGGTCAAAAATACACTAAAGAGGGAACATTTATATGTGAATACGAAGGGATATCTGTGAACGAAGGCGTTGGTAAATATAGAAAGTGGAAAGGATATGTCAGTGGAACTGATAAACCCTATGTTGTTCTATATACGAGCGGAAATACAGAAATACTTTGTAATATAGGTGAGCCGGAATATTATATGAATGATACCGAGCATCCAAATTATATTAAAGTTGTTAAACCATATTTATTTTCTTCGATAATAGGAATGCCAGAAAGTGTAATTAAGTCACAATATAAAATAGAGATACTTGAATGGACGCTTTCTGAACCTATCAACAACTCTTTTAATTGACCATCACTATATTTTTACATTGTAGCAAGAACGGCGGACTTCTAAAGTCCGCCGCTATCATTTTATTTCTTTAAATAAACCACTTGATTTTCCTCAATCGTAAAACAGGATGAGTCGAACTCAACTTTTTCCAGATTGTGAGTTTCATCGACAAGATAAACATCATATCCACTAAGATTTGTTTTGATTGTTTGCACCTTGTCCATATTCGCTATAACCACACCTTGTGACTTACCGTCTGTTGCGGCGAGAGCATATATGTTTTCACTTTCGATTTCGCACTCTACTTCATTTCCTAAAGCATATAGTTCACCGAATGCCTTGAATCCATAATATAAACAAAATGGTTTGTATGTTATCGGGTTAAACATGCCGCCATAAGAAGATGCCCCAATTCTCGAATCATAATAGCAAAGCATATCCGCTTTTGTGCTGTGCATAGCAATAAGCATAGCCACTGCGTGTGCATTCGCGTATGCTGTACCTCTGCCCTCGGGACTGTGAGCATTGTTCCACTCGTTGAGATGAATTTCCACATCAAAGCCCTTTTGCTTAAGTGTTCGCTCCACAAACCACTCCATCTCGAGAGTTCTGTCTACATCCGAGTAACTGTGCCACGAAAAGAACTCTAACGGTGCATCTTTTTCCTTTATATAATCTAAAAACTTGTCAAAAAACTTTAAAAATAACTCGTATCTCTCACGATAGAATTTTTGATATTTTTCGGGCACACCATACTCGTCGGGCCTGTTAAATATTGCGTAGAGGCCGCTTGAGGCATATCCGCCAATTTTGATTGTATCGCCAAAACACTTTTTTAAATGCTTCGCTGTCGTTACATAAAGATCGTAATATTGCAAAGGTGTGCCAGTCCACATCATATTTCGGTCTTTTAAAGGTCCGTCATCACCTTGATAACCATTGTCGGGCTCGTTCCAAATCTCCCAGTATACAATTCTGTAATGATATCCGTCAGCCCAACCCTCGTTGTAATGCTTTATTATATGCTCACACACTCTTGCCCATTTTTTAAAATCTTTCGGCGGATTTATGTATCTCGCAGGATACCCTTTTGCCTGATCGTTTTCAATAGTTTCGCCAAGTCTGAATATTGGACTACAATCGTTTTCAAACATTGACTCCAAAAGTAAATCGGTGTAAAAAAAGTCGTATGATGCAGGATTTGTCTCGTCGGCATCAAAATTAGGAAAAATATTGTGTATGTCAACATAACGACTGCCGCCGTATATGCCACCGACATCGTGCAGTCGCGCATAAGGAATATTGGCTTCTTTCAAATAATGACAGTAAGAATAATCACTGCTCAAAAAAGGTGGCTGACCTACAGCATGCATTGGCTTGATTTTGCCGATAATATTATTAAAATTAATTTTCATTATATTTCCCCCCTTTCTGTTTATATCTGAATTTTATCAAACATAATAAATGTATGTCAATTGCTTGATTTACGAAACATTTTCGTAAAAATAAAAAGTAATTTTTTTAAAAAAAGGTATTGACAAAAGAGAAAGTATTTGCTAATATATTTAGGCACCCAAAAAACAGGGGGTGCGATGAACTTTGAAAATTAAACAGCATCATTGAAGGACCCGTTAATTGTTTTTTGAAAAATGGACAATTAACAATGGATAAGAAATTAGTCAGTGTTAAGAGTCTGGAATCAACTAGGAAAAAATAAGAGATAA
>JAZKZG010000019.1:0-7642 GCA_045612565.1 Eubacteriales bacterium | reverse complement strand
GGCATACAGCCTTCAAAAACATTGTTTTCAAAGCCGTGAAGCTGAGCACATTCAGCATTTATAAGTTCGTTATAAAACACGTCATACTGCTCTTTTGTCATCGGACAGTTTATGTAGTCGGGCGTACCCTTGTCATATCTCGATGCAAAAAAAGCAGTGTCCATATCAATGCTTTCAAATGTAACAATAGGTGCCGCCGCATCAAAAAAGTGCAGATATTCATTTCCTAAAAACTCACCGATGTTTTGTGATAATGCATCTGATGTGAGAGGACCCGATGCAATGATCACATTTTCACACTCGGGAATTTTTACAATTTCATCGCTTATAACATTTATAAGCGGATGATTTTTTATGATTTCCGTTACGCTGTCCGAAAATTTTTGTCTGTCAACAGCAAGTGCGCCGCCTGCAGGTACTTTGGTTTTGTCGGCACACTTCATAATTACCGAGTCGAGTCTGCGCATCTCCTCTTTTAAAAGCCCTACGGCGTTTGCGAGGCCGTCTGCTCGCAGTGAATTTGAACAGACAAGCTCTGCAAATCCATCGTAATTGTGCGCTGGAGATTTTTTTGTTGGCTTCATTTCATAAAGGTCAACCGCAATGCCACGCTTTGCAAGTTGCCAAGCCGCCTCGCATCCCGCAAGACCTGCGCCGACAACAGTAGCCTTATTCATCCTTGTTCTCCTCCGCCTTTTTTGCTCCGTCTTTTTTACAGTCGGGGTTGGGGCAGTATATAATCTTGCGTTTTCCGCTTTTTCTGAACAGGTTGCTGCCGCAGATTTCACACTTTTGTTTAAGCGGTTCATCCCAGTTCATATAGTTGCAGTTGGGGAAGTTATCGCAGCCGTAAAAAATCTTGCCTGTTTTTGATTTTTTCTGAATTATGTGTCCGTCGCATTTGGGGCAGGGAACACCTGTATCTACAATAATTGCTTTTGTAAATTTGCAGTCGGGATAACCGGGACAAGCCATAAACTTGCCGAATCTTCCTGAACGTATAACGAGGTTTTTACCGCAGTTGGGGCAGATTTCATCTGTCACTTCATCAGGAACTTTGATGCGGGTGTTCTCGAGTGCTTGTTCTGCACCTTTGAGTGTTGTGTCAAAAATCGAATAAAATCCTGCGATCATATCCTGCCATACCATCTGACCGTCCGAAACTTTATCAAGTTCGGTTTCGAGGTTTGCCGAAAAATCATAGTCGATGATAGATGCAAAGTGGTCTTTCATCAGTTTGGTTGTAACTTCTCCCAAAGCGGTCGGCTTTAGAAACTTGCCTTCGCGTTCAACATACTCTCTTGCAAGAATGGTCGAGATGATAGGCATAAATGTCGAAGGTCTGCCGATTCCGTTTTCGTCAAGTGCTTTTGTGAGCGTACCTTCGGTATATCTGAGGGGCGGCTGTGTGAAGTTTTGTTCACGTTTTGATTCAACAAACTTTAACTCCTCGCCGTCTTCAAGTTTATAAAGTTTCTTTACATCGTCCTCTTTTTCACTATCCTGATAGAGTGCGGTGTAACCCTTAAAACTTACTGCCTGACAATTTGCTTTGAACAGATATTCACCATTGGCGATGTCTGCTGTCTGTGTATCATATATAGCGTCACTCATCTGACTGGCAACAAATCTTTCATAAATTAATTTATAAAGTCTGTATTGGTCGAGTGAAAGCGATGCCTTGGCATTGTCGGGAGTGATTTCCATATTGGTCGGTCTTATTGCCTCGTGAGCATCCTGTGCGCCTTTTTTTGTTTTGTAATAGCGTCTTTTGGGTGGATAATATTCTTTGCCGTAGTTATTTATAATAAAATCTTTTGCGGCAGCTGCTGCATCGTCAGATATACGCAGTGAGTCGGTTCTCATATAGGTTATAAGACCCACAAGACCAAATTCCGAAACGTTAACACCTTCATAGAGTTCTTGTGCTGCTTTCATTGTGCGCTTTGTCTGGAAATTATATCTTCTTGATGCCTCTTGCTGTAGAGTTGATGTTGTAAAAGGTGGAGCAGGGCTTTTTTTCTTTTGTCCTGTTTTTACCGACATAACGCTGAACTGTGTGCCTTCGATAGCATCGCAAATTTCGGTTGCCTGTTTTTCGCTTGTTACTTCAAGTGATTTTTTAAGTGTTCCGTGAAACTTTGCGTGAATACGTGCGGCAGAGCCTTTTTTACCAAAGGTTGCAGAAATATTCCAGTACTCTTTTGCTACAAAATCTCGTATTTCGTTTTCTCTGTCAACAATCATAGCGGTTGCAACCGATTGCACACGTCCTGCTGACAGACCTTTTTTAACTTTTTTCCACAAAAACGGAGACAGTTTATAACCAACAATTCTGTCGAGTACGCGGCGAGCCTGCTGTGCGACAACAAGGTCATAGTCGATACCGCGCGGATTGTTAACTGCCTCTTGAAGTGCCGATTTTGTAATTTCGTTAAAAACAATTCTGCGTGAGTTGTTCTCATTAAGACCCAAAAGTTCATATAGATGCCACGAAATAGCCTCTCCCTCGCGGTCAGGGTCGGTTGCGAGATATACAGTATCTGCAGCTTTGGCTTCTTTTTTGAGTGTTTTTATAAGATCGCTCTTGCCACGGATTGTGATGTATTTAGGCTTGAAATTATTTTCGATATCAACGGCAAAATCGCTTTTGGGAAGGTCACGGACGTGGCCTTTTGACGATATTACCTTAAATTTTTTTCCAAGATATTTTTCAATTGTCTGTGCCTTTGCAGGCGACTCAACAATAACTAAGTTTGCCATTACAGTTCATTCCTTACATTTTTATTTTATAGTTGTTTCCGGGATAGGCCGTTATTAATCCTTTGCCTTCAAGTGACGAAAGTGCATACATTGCGTCTGATGAACTAATATTGCTTTTCTCAATTATATGATCACCGTTTGTCAGACCTGACTGTATAAGTTCAAAAACAGCACGTTCATATTCGTCAAGATGTTTTGTTACTACACGTTTAAAGTCATAAGTTTCCTCTTCTTTTTCGTTTTCTTGTTGGAATTGTAAAAAAGAAGGGAATGTAATCATATGATCAGGTATGTCATCATTTATTATATCGCCGTATATTGGTTTATAATAATCAACTATATCTCTTAGTGTAACGATCGGAATAGCGCCCTCTTTTATAAGACGGTTGGTACCCTCCGACTGCGGCATATCAATATTACCTGGCAACACAAATACATCTCGATTCTGATTGAGAGCATAATTTGCAGTCATACCGGCGCCGCTCTTTTTGTGTGCCTGTATAATAACACTACCTACACACAAACCTGCAAGAATGCGGTTTCTTTCCTGATAAACAAACTGATGTGATTTAAAACCGGGTAAGTATTCGGTAATTATTGCTCCGTTTTTCCGTACATCTTTAAATTTGTAACTCGAACCGAGATTTACTTGTGCAATTCCTTTTGGAAGTACCGCTAACAAACTTCCCTCTATATCGGTTACAGCATTAATCACCGCTGTATCAATTCCGTTAGCAACCCCCGTTACAACTGTAAAACCTGCATAACTCAGAACTGCGCTTATTTTTGCCGCAATACGAGTTCCGTATGATGTGCATTTGCGTGTTCCTACGATTGTAATAATCGGTTTTGAAAATGCTTTTTCAAAATCACCGTAAGAAAAAAGCACACAGGGATAATTGTATATTTCCAAAAGTTGCTTTGGATATCGTTCATCATCAACGGTAATGATATCTATCTTGTTTGATTCACACGTATGCAGTATACTTTGCGCAACACGGGTGTCTTTATTTAAAATCGATTCTTTTGATTTTATACTTAAAAATTCAAGCGGGGCAATTTCGTCGATTGTAAGATCATATATCTTTTCAATACTTCTGAATTGCTCATATAATTTGTATGCCTCAAGGTTTCTGTCACTTACTGCTACCTTAAGCCATAACCATAATAAAATATTATTGTTCATTTTCCTGTCTTTGATTCTCCCACATAATAATTGATGCAGCAACCGCCGCATTGAGCGATTCGTTTTGTCCGTTCATCGGTATAAACATACCAACATCGCACACATCTCTTATCTCTAATGATATGCCGTTACCCTCACTGCCTATTACTGCAACCTTTTTTTGCCAGTTGCAAAGTTTGTCAACCGTAACATAGCTTTTATCAAGACCTGTGCCGATTATACAAAAGTTCTGTGATTTTTTTTCCAAAAGATATTCTTTAAGATCGCGTGTAAAAATATCAAGACGAAAAACACTTCCCATTGCACCGCGGAGTGTTTTTGACGAGTACGGGTCGGCACAGTTGTTTCCTATAATAACTGTTTTTACGCCAAATGCTTCCGCCGAGCGTAAAATCGCACCCATATTGAGCGGGTCTTGTATGCCGTCAAGCGCTACAACAAAATCTTCATCTTGACTTTCGGACTTTTGGGGTTGTCTGGCAACAGCAATAATGTCCTGAGGTGTGGTGAGTGATGACATTTTTTTCATAACTGCATCAGTTACCTCAAATACTTCGCACTGATCGATATCGCAGGGGAGTTGTGTACCTTCTTTAATAAAGCAACGTACAGGATTAATGTTGCAACGCATAAGTTCCGATACGAGTTTTCTGCCCTCAGCCACAAAAAGCCCCGATGCCTTTCGTGCTTTTGTATCTTTTAGTGATGCTGTCTCTTTTATCTTATTGTTTTGTACACTTGTTATTCTTTCCACGTCTGTCTCCTGAATAATATAAAAACATTCCTATTATAATATAAATTCCAAAAAAAACAAGACTTTTTTTAAACCTTGTAATATTTTTGTTAAAATCGCCATATAGATATACAAAAAACGGATGAACGGAGATATATTTATGGAAAGCGTTATAAATAGCGAAACAGTACATTCAACCAAGACTGCGCTTGATGATTTTTTTGAGCAAAAGGTTGATTTTGATATAGTTTTACCCGATTATTGTCCCGCAGTGGAGCGTATTTTAAATTGCAATGTTGTACCGTCAATAATTACAAAATCGCTTGAAGGCGAAAAAGTTTTGCTCGATATACAGTGTAAAGCAACCATTGTTTATACAGATGACAGCGGAAATATCCACTCTGTTTGCAAAACCGAAAATTTCACTAAAACTCTTTTGCAAAAAATACCGCTTTGCATAGCCAGAATGCGCACAACCACCCGCGCTGTATCGGTCAACTGCCGTATGCAAAACTCACGTAAAATCAATATAAAATCCGTAATAGGCACCGCGGTGAAAATTATGGGCGGTAGTGAGTGTCAGATAATCGGCGAGGCCCACAGCGGCGGTATTGAGGCAATTTTTGATAATGTCAGCGCAAATACTCTTTGTGCAACAGGTGAGGTGAGCACACGCATAAGCGGTCAACTTTCGCTAAAACCAACGGCCACCGAAATAATAACCGCCACAGCCGCCATAACAATTACCGACAAAAAGATTATGACCGATAAAGTTCTTGTCAGAGGCGAGGCAGATTTAAGTGTTGTATATATGTCGGGTGAGGGTACAGACAATTTTTCGTTTTTTGAAGGCAGTATTCCTTTTAGCGAGGTTATTGATGTTTACGGCGCTGTTGAAACGGGTGACTGTGATGTGAAATGCGACATACAGAATGTACATTGTGAACTTGCCTCCGATGATGGTACGCTCGGGTGCGATATTGATGTACTCCTCAGCGCCGCACTCTATACACAGAACCGAATAAACTTTTTAAAAGACATATATTCGATGAACGATAATCTCACCGTTTCAAAATCCGACGTTGCACTCGAATCGTTTTGCGACAGTATAGGCTTCAGTCAGACGGTATCGGGCAGTATTTCCTGTGATTTCAGCGAAGCACGTATAATCGGTATCTGTGCAGACAGTTTTGTTAAAAATGTAGAACTGCGCGATACGGCACTTGCGGTAGAAGGTGATATGGCAGTCACGATCTATATGTGTAATGATGGTGACTATGCAATAACCGAAAAAAATATCCCGTTTTGTGTTTCACATCCGATGGGTAATATCTGTGACGGTATGCGGTGTGAGGCTGATGTTAAAATAAAGAATTTGTCATATTCAATGCCAAATGATCAAGAGATTATTGTATCCGCCGATGCAGAAACAGTTATAAACTGCTTTACCAAACAAAATTACAGTGCAATTGACTCGGTAGAAATAGGTGATAGCCACCTTGATTTGTGTAAAGGTGTTGTGATTTACTATGGCGAAAGTGGTGAAAAACTGTGGGATATTGCTAAAAAATACCGTTCTTCTGTTGATATTATAAAACGTGATAACAGTATTGACGGAGACACTCTTGAGCAAAACAAAATGCTGCTTATATCATTTAATTAAATAAAAACCGAAAGGAAAATTTCCTTTCGGTTTTATGCTGTTTGTGGGGATTAATAAAATGTTGCGAGTTCTTCTTCAGGCGGAAGCGATACATCAACCTGTGTCGCATAAAGTACGGGACCTTTTGAGTTGTAGATTTCACAAAACTCATTTACGATTTTTGCAGTAATAACAACCCAATCGCGCGATTCAAAATCGTTTGCGTCGTCCCATTTTGCAATAAGACCTCCGAAGGCTATGTCATCGGCACAGCAGGTCATAATGTGACGACCGATTGCAAAGCAGTCATCCGGCATTTTGTTATCTTTTGCCACAATGCCTTTAAACCTTACTGTTTTGCCGTCATATTTGTCCATCTCTTCCATAAGGTCGCGGTACCATATTGCATAGTCCTTGTCCTCAATATCAATTTCTTTTGCATTTATGTCAAATGGTAATGGGTCGATTATCTCGTCATATTCAACCTCGCCGTTTTCAAACTCATAAGCAATACTTGCTCTGCGCGACATTCCGCGTACAAGTTTGTGATACGGCATAATATCTTCGCTTTTTTTAACACGGTTAAAAATAACCATTTCGGCTGAATTAAGTTTGTCACCCACAAGGTTTCGCATATTTGCGTTGTATGACAAAATTGTTGATGCATCCGCAAACATCATTTCCTGGTATACCATCCAATTTTCAGGCAACGCGCTGTAAAGTTCATTTAACAGCCACATTCCGTTGTACTCAATAAGCACTCTGTTCATACGGTATTTTTTGTGCATTGACAAAAGATTTTTTGTTGTGATTTCCGAAATGTCTTCGATTGTGTGAAAGAACACATCTTTTGAAGGGAATTTTTCGGGGCAAAACTCTTCTTCGCCTTCTTCGCACAAAATAACGAGTGTGCGTTCACCGTCATAAAAGCGCGGATCTTCTAAAGTTTCTTGTATGAATTTTGTTTTACCTGCGTCTAAAAAACCTGTAAATAAATAAACAGGGATTTCCATCTATTTTACCTTCTTACTTAAATAATTGTTCCAGATTCTGTTCGTTGAGACCGGCGCCGATAACACAAATGCGTCCCGTAACATCTGCGGCACCTGTGCGAATATCTGATTCACCGGGGATATAGTCAAAATGAATCCAAGCATCGTCGCCATCAACAATACCTTTTGCTCTCAGTACTGTGCCGTATTTGTCACTGTCGCAGAGCTCATTTAGAATACTTTCAATTTTATCCTTTGAAAACTTAGTTGCAGTCTGAATACCCCAACTTATAAACACATCATCGGCGTGGTGATGATGGTGATGC
>JAZKZG010000018.1:0-3135 GCA_045612565.1 Eubacteriales bacterium | reverse complement strand
AATTCAAGACCGCTGTCAATAATAAGCCGTGCCGCGTCAATAGAATCTTTTGCACTGTGTCCGCGTTTTGCGGTGGCCAACACCTCATCACAAAGACTTTGTACACCGAGTTCAATAGTCTTGACACCGTATTTTTTAAGTGTGTCAATCACTTCTTTGTCTATGCAATCAGGTCTTGTAGATATTCGTATGCTGTCAAAGGTGCCTTTTTTAACAAATTCATATGCAACTTCAAGATACTCTATCATAAGAGCCCTGTCAATTGCAGTGAATGATCCACCAAAAAAAGCAATTTGTGTTTTACTTTTTTCAAGGCCACGATTTTTTGCATCACTAAGTATATTATAAATATCTTGGGGAGTGACGCATTTGTCACTCCCCGTAATTTTATATTGGTCGCAAAAAATACAATTGAAGGGACACCCTAAATGCGGAATGAATATTGAAATATTCGCGTGTTGCATTTATTCTTCTCCCATAAGTTTGAGTGCTTTGTGTGCAGCGTCCTGCTCTGCCTCTTTTTTGCTGCGTCCTTTACCACTGGCGAGTAGATTGCTGTTTAAATAAACACTTACCTCGAATGATTTGTTGTGGTCGGGACCCGATTCACTTACAACCGCATAACTTATTATTTCTCCGGGATTTTTTTGTGCAATCTCTTGAAGAGCAGTTTTATAGTCGCGGTTAAGTGCGTGTGTTTTTTCGTTGTCATCAAGCGCGTTTACAATAAACGGCAAAACAAACGTTTTTGCTTTGTCCATTCCACCGTCAAGATAAATTGCGGCAATAAGTGCCTCAAACGCATCCGATAAAATCGATGGTCTTTCACGTCCACCTGCAAGTTCCTCACCGTGTCCGAGGAGCAGATGCTCACCAAGACCGATTTGTTTTGCATAAATGTCAAGCGCAGTCTCACACACAAGCGATGAGCGTATTTTTGACAGTTCACCCTCCGGCTTTGACCCAAAACGTGCATATAGATACTCTGCACAAATAAAGCCAAGAACCGAGTCACCCACAAACTCCAATCGCTCGTTACAAACAATGTTTTGTGCCCTGTGTTCGTTAGCGTACGACGAGTGAGTGAGCGCAAGTGTTAAAAGGTGATTTGACCCAAACTTATATCCGATTTTTTGTTCAAGTTCTTTTTGCATTTTTATAAGGCTTTGATTATTTGTTTTCAACGTAATTTACAAAATCGTTTACTGTTTTAAGACTCTCTAAATCGTTGTCTTCGATTTTGATGTTAAAAGTATCTTCAATAGCCATAACAGCTTCAACAAGATCAAGCGAGTCAACACCAAGATCCTCGATTGTGGTTTCGGGTGTAACAATATCCTCGTCAATATCAAGTTGTTCTACAAGAATTTTTTTAATCTGTTCAAAATTTGTCATAAAATGTAACTCCTTTCTTGAATCACATTATAGCGCAAAATAAATTAAATTTCAAGTGTATTATTATTTAGTGGCTAACTTGTCGGTAATAACGTTAATCATACCGCTTTTTTCAAAATCGATTGCCTGACGTATAGCATTTTTAAACGCTTTTGCATCTGACGAGCCGTGAGCCTTTATAACAGGTTTGCTTATACCCAAAAGCGGAGCGCCGCCATACTCTTTGTAGTCAAACTTTTTCTTAAAAGCATTAATCTGTTTTAAAACAAACAGTGCACCGATTTTTGTTATGATATTTTCTTTAAAAATACCTTTTATGTTGTTTGCCATCATTTTGCCGATACCCTCATAGGTTTTAAGGGCAACATTACCCGTAAATCCGTCGGTTACCGCAACGTCACAACCGCCAAAAGCAATATCTCTGCCCTCAACATTGCCGATGAAATTAATATTCTCATCAGCTTTGAGCATCTGATATGCTTCTTGGTGAAGGGGAGTGCCTTTGTGTTCTTCGGTGCCGTTATTTAAAAGTGCAACCTTTGGGTTTTGAATGTTGAACATATTTTTCATATATTCAGCACCCATCATGCCAAACTGTACAAGGTATTCGGGTTTACACTCAACGTTTGCACCGATGTCTGTAAGCATAAGAGGTCCTGTTTCAGAGGGGAAAACTGTTGCAAGAGCCGCACGTTTAACGCCTTTGATTCGTTTTACAATAAGTGTTGCACCTACAAGCAAGGCGCCACTGTTTCCGGCCGATACCGCACCATCACACACGCCGTCTTTAACAAGTTTTAGCGCAATCGCCATAGACGAGTCATCTTTAGCCTTTACAACAGATGTCGGGTCGTCTTCCATTGTTAAAACAACATCGGCATTCACAATTTCGAATTCGTTTTTATCAATGCCTTCTTCACTCATAATCTTTGTTATTTCGTCCTCGCGTCCAACAAGCACCAGGTCAGCTCCGAGTTCTTTTTTTGCAAGGTGACAGCCTTTTATGATTTCGCGCGGGGCATTGTCACCGCCGTGAGCATCTATAGCAAGTTTCATAATTGTTCTCCTATTATTTTATCAAGAACATCTAGCGCACGTAGTGAAATCGCTGTGTATCGTTCTTGTTTATTCTTTATTCTTTGTCCGAGTGATTCAATAATGCCAAAATTAACGTTCATCGGCTGAAAATCTCCTACCGCACCTTCGGCAATATAATTTGAAAGCGCACCGATTGCTGTAAATTTTGTAAAATCAACCTGTTCTTTTCCGGTAATTCTGTGAGCGAGGTTAATACCTGCAACAAGTCCGCTTGAGGCAGATTCAACATACCCCTCAACACCTGTCATCTGTCCTGCAAAATATAAATCGTCGCGTTTTTTTGAACTGTAGTATTTGGACAATGTATCGGGTGAATTTATAAAGGTATTGCGGTGCATAACACCATAGCGTACAAATTCGGCGTTTTCAAGACCGGGGATTAGTGAAAATACGCGCTTTTGTTCACCGAATTTTAAATGTGTCTGAAAACCTACAATATTGTAAAGCGTACCCTCTGAATTGTCTTTTCTGAGTTGTACTACAGCGTGTGCCTTTGCGCCTGTGCGTTTGTCAACAAGTCCTACGGGTTTGAGCGGTCCAAACAGCATTGTCTGCTCACCGCGCTTTGCCATAACTTCAATCGGCATACAGTCTTCAAAAACATTGTTTTCAAAGCCGTGAAGCTGAGCACATTCAGCATTT
>JAZKZG010000017.1:0-4194 GCA_045612565.1 Eubacteriales bacterium | reverse complement strand
ACCACACCAAATCTTGTAATTGACGGTCTTTATGTTGACTTTAATACAATTTCTGTTACAGGTAACACATTCATCAAATCACCCGCATGGCATTCAAGTATTACGCTTAAAAACTCTAACCTCCAGGGCGATATGACTCATCATTTTGCATTTGCATGGACTCGTCCTTACTACGCAGTAGCAGGTGGCACAGCAACATTTGACCCTGAAATCGGTTACAGCCGTGCAGTAAGAGTTATTAACAACACTGTTTCGCACACTACTGCAGGTACTGTTAACAAAAATGGCGATCCATTGCAGCTTTATGTTGAGTATGCTTCACAATGTACAGAAATTACATATCAGGATAACTACTTTGATATGGATGGAGTAAGAGCAGGTGGCGCTATCTACTCATATGATGCTCCCGGCACAAAACTCAGCCAGATTGATTCGAGTCTTAAAAATAAAACAACCTTTACAGGCAATATTGTTGTTAACAGAGATGAAAGTGTTCCTGTATTCTCGTGGGGAACCGAAACTCCGCAAACTACTGTTATCGCATATGATAACTATATTGCAAGTGAAATTGCTGAGGACTATACAAATGTTCCCGGTACAGATTACGGTTATGATGGTAAACTCGACGACGGTTCATACTTCCTCGACTATGCCATGACAATCAGGGTTGAGAAAGAACCGGAAATACCCACCGAATTTGCAGTTGGTAATAACCTCGCAGGTACATTTGATGTCGAAACAGGTACCCTTACAATCTCGGGTACAGGTGAAATGTGTAGTTTTTATAGCAACGAGCGTCCTTGGGAATCATTTGTTGATAAAATCAACTCGGTTATTATAGCCGATGGAGTAACATCAATCGGTGACTGTGCATTTAACGGATGCGAAAACCTCTCGTCTGTAAAAATTGCCGCAAGTGTACAAACTATAGGTGACCTTGCATTCAGATATTGTCCGTTACTTTCTATAGTTAAAATCCCAAGAGTTAAAACAATCGGAGACTATGCATTTTACGGTTGTACCGCTCTTGAATCGATATTGATTTCCAATGTTCTTACTAAGGTCGGTGCATGTGCATTTGATTGCTGCGGCATACTTGCAACCGTTAATTATGCAGGTAGTAAGGCAGATGCCGATTCTGTAATAATAAATCAGTATAACGAGCCGTTGCTCGATGCAAATTGGGTATATAACACTTCGTATATCGACTATACATACGATAAACAAACTTATACTCTTACCGTGTTTGGTTGGGGTGATATGGAACTCGATGTTGATTTCGGCTCATATACCGCCGCGATTATACCGTGGGCAGAATATATAAACGAAATCAAAAAGGTTGTTATAGACGACGGTTTGACCTCGATTGACAATCAGGCATTTTCAGGTTACAAATCTCTTGAAACAGTTGAGATAGCAGATACAGTAACGTTAATTAAAGAAAATGCATTTTCGAATTGTATTGCTCTTAACTCGATAACTTTACCCGACAGCATTACAACAATTAAGAGGGGTGCTTTTAAAGGTTGTACTGCTCTTGAATCAATAGTTCTTCCAAACAACATTACAACAATCGAGTCGGATATGTTTTCAGAGTGTTCATCTCTTAAAAATGTTACAATTCCCGACGGTGTAACATCAATCGGACAAATGTCATTTGCACAATGTGTATCTCTTTTGGAGATAACCATCCCCGAAGGTGTAACATCAATTGGCTTATTGGCATTTTACGGTTGCTCGGCTTTAGAAACACTTACAATTCCTGCCAGTGTAACAACGATAGGCAACTCTGCGTTTGCAAATTGCAACGCTCTTACCGATATCTACTACGGCGGTAGCGATGTTCAGTATTCAAAACTCGAAAACGCACCGACTGCTTCAAATATGCACTATGCAAAAGTTCTTAGTGGCAAATGCGGCAACGATGTAAACTGGTTATTTGACGAAGAGACAGGCACACTTACCATCAGCGGCACAGGTGTGATGTATGATTACAATATAGAGTGTGCACCTTGGTATAACTATAAAGATAATATTACGTCGCTTGTAATAAACAATGGTGTGACCTCAATTGGTAGTTATGCTTTTTATAATTGTGAAATAATCAGATCTGCAATTATACCTGAAGGTATAATTGCAATAGGTGATTATGCTTTTGCCGGATGCAATGGCTATCAATCTATTGATATTCCATCTACAGTAACAACAATTGGTGCAAATGCTTATGATTCACTTAATAAATATAGATCGGTATATATAAATGATTTAAAAGCTTGGTTTAATATCAATTTTGAAAATGCACTATCAAATCCATTAAATAAAGATGGATTTCTTGTTTTGAATGGTGAGGTGATTGAAAATGTCGTTGTTCCAAGTGGTATTGCAGTGATTAAAAACTATGCGTTTTGTTATGCTAATATCAAAACATTTACAATTCCTGTCAGTGTAACAACGATAGGCAACTCTGCATTTGCAAATTGCAACGCTCTTACCGATATCTACTACGGCGGTACAGAGGCAGAATACGCACTTCTTGAAAACGCTCCGTATGCTCCCAATATGCACTATGCATATACAGCGTTTGCAATTGATTCAAACCTCACAGGTGTGCTCGAAAATGCGACAGGACACCTTGTGATTTCGGGCGAAGGCGCTTGGGAAAACGATGCTGTTATCTCAACTGAAATTAAATCACTTATCAAATCTGTTGAAATCAAAGACGGCGTAACCTCAATTGCAAACAATGCTTTTAGAAATTGTGAAAATATGAGTGAGATTAATATCTCTGGTAGCGTTCAGACAATCGGTGACTATGCATTCAGTAACACAGCACTTGTAACGGTTACAATTCCTGATGGTGTTACAACAATTGGTACGTATGTTTTCTATAATTGTGGATCGCTTACTACTGCAACATTTGCAGACAGTGTCACCTCAATCGGCGGCAGTACATTCCATAACTGTTTGAAGCTTACAGATGTTACTTTGCCTAAAAATCTGACAAAAATCAGCAGTCTTATGTTCTATAGCTGTATGTCGCTTGAGTCAATAGAAATTCCCGAAACAGTGACATCAATCGGCGGATGGGCTTTCTATTTTTCAAGAATAACAAACATTGATTTACCTGACAGTCTTTTGACTATCGAAAATTCAGCATTCCGTGGCTGTACACTCGAAAGCATTGTCATTCCCGACAGCGTAACAACACTCGGTAATGAAATATTCTGGGGTTGTACATTATTAAAATCTATAACCCTACCGAAAGATATTAAGTCAATAAGTTATTGCTTGTTACGCGCTTGTACATCACTTGCTGAGGTGGTAATTCCCGACGGTGTGACAGCAATAGGGTCATATGCTTTTTATGATTGTTCAAAGTTACAAATTCTGACAATTCCTGCAAGTGTAAAATCAATAAGCAGCAATTCGTTTACAAACTGCAACTTTATAACCGATATTTATTACGGCGGCAGTGAAGTTCAATATTCAAAAATTTCAAACGCTCCGTATGCCCCCAATATGCACTATGAATTATTCGGCATTGAACTGGATGACAAATTTGTTGCTAACTGGGATGAGACAACCGCAACTCTTACATTAATAGGTGGCGGCGAGTGGTCGAATACTGCCGTAATTCCAAATGAGTACAAATCACTTATAAAAACAGTGGTTATCGAAGAAGGAATAACATCAATAGGTGCTTATGCATTTGTTGGTTGCACTGCTCTTGAAAGCGTAACACTTTCAGATACTGTAACCACAATCGGTGATCTTGCATTCTTCTATTGTACATCATTAAAAACATTGTCATTTGGCGAAAATGTAACCTCAATCGGTTACAATGCATTCTACGGCTGTAACGATATTAACGATATCTACTATGACGGTGATGCACAGACATACAGCGCACTCGCAAACGCACCCAAGGCAAAATATATGCACTTCACAACACCTTGTGAGCATAACTTGCAGTCAGTCGACAGCAAAGACGCAACCTGTACCGAGGATGGTTACACAGCCTACACAGTATGTACACTTTGCGGACATATCGAGGGCAAAACAGTTGTGACAGCAACAGGACATTCGTTCACAACCAAGCCTTCAGACAAACCGGCAGGTGACGGAGCATTCTATGTACAGTGTGATAACTGCGACGCAGTAAGTGACACAGTAACGGTAGTAACAGCACCACCT
>JAZKZG010000016.1:0-7935 GCA_045612565.1 Eubacteriales bacterium | reverse complement strand
TATCTTCTAAATTTTTGCTTAGATAATCCCCACCACTTATGGCATATTTTAAAAACGCCAAATCTAAATTTTTTTCATTATCAATAGGTCAAAAAGAAATCGCTCAAAGCATCGGAGCACTATCAGACACATTTTATTTGTTAGCAGCAATATGTGCCTCTTGTGTTGTGATGATGATTTTATCATTTTTAGTTATATGTATTAATATTATATAAATGAACGTATTTTTTACACTTGCACTTAATATATTTATACTG
Organism: Eubacteriales bacterium; assembly: GCA_045612565.1. Taxonomy (GTDB): domain Bacteria; phylum Bacillota; class Clostridia; order Oscillospirales; family QAKW01; genus RGIG9041. The sequence continues at coordinate 7,678 of JAZKZG010000016.1, read as the reverse complement.
GCAATCATCGGATGTATTATTGAGAATTTAACAATAAATGAAAAAATACTATCGCTGTTAAAACCTGCAATAAGCATAATGATTATTCTGACTGTTTTAAATTTTATTTCAAACATTAATTTTAAAGAAAAGATAAATTTTAACATTGACCGTTTTCCCGTTGATACGCAGGCTGTTTGGGACAGCCAAGCCAAAAATTGTGAATATCTCTTCGAAAACGAAATTTTAAAAGAATGCAACAAAAATGATATTAATATTACATCAGTTAAAGTTAATATTGCGTGTGAAAATAACACGTTTAAAATTGAAAACATTAATATAAGCGGAGTTGATAAAATATCTGCAAAAAACTATATTTCCGGAAAATATCGCATAGGACTTGCATATATTAGTACAAACGAGGATTGATTATGTTTGAAAAATTAAAGAAATATAATTTATTTATTAAAAAATATTACATCTTAATTTTATTTTTAATCGGAATATTAATAATATTTCTTTCAAGTAATATAAAAGAAAAACCAACTACTCAAGAAACATTTAATGATGTAAAATACATAAATTCACTCGAAGAAAAAATAACAAAAGTAGTATCTGTTATTGAAGGAGCAGGGGAGTGTCTTGTTGTGATTAATCACAACTCCTCTACTGAATCAGTTTATGTTAAAGATTACAAAAAAACATATGATAATGATTCGGATAAGTCCAAAACAAAAAGCGAAGATACAATTATTACAATGAAAGATAAAAACGGGAATGAATATGCATTGGTAACAAAGCAACTAATGCCAACAGTCAGTGGCGTCACAATTGTATGTGATGGTGGCAATGATATAAAAGTGAAAAATTCAATAATAAGTGCCGTCAGTACTTTACTTGGAATTGGAACTAATAACGTGTGCGTAATTGCAAAAGCAAATTAAATACATTTTTAGGAGAAAAAGTATATGAAAGTAAATAAAAAACAAATTGTTATGTTAACACTGTCACTCGTTGTTTGTGTAGCCGTTTATTTGAATTGGAGATTTTTGCAAACCGACGACATAAACAACATTGCACAAACAAACTCAGATGTTTCGGCACTTGAACAGAGCGAGAATGATAATTCCGAAACCGAAAACGGAAAGACTCTTGGTGAAGCACAGTATGTATCTTCAACAGCAACAGATATAAATGAGTATTTTACAAGTTCAAGACTTACACGTCAGCAATCAAAAGATAAAGCAATTGAATTATTACAAACGGTTGTTAACAATGAAGCATCAAGTGCTTCTTCAATCGAAAAAGCAAATGCAGAAATATCTGAAATAGCTGCACAAACCGAATTAGAGGGAACAGTAGAAAACTTAATCAAGGCAAAAGGTTTTGCAGATTGCGTTGTATTTATTGGTTCTGACACAGCAAATGTTGTTGTACAGTCAGAAGGTTTAAATGCTCAACAAGCAGCGCAAATTAATGAAATAATTGTAACTCAGACAGGCCTTTCATCATCAAATATCAAAATTGTTGAAGTAAAATAACAAAAAAGTATTTATTTTTTAATAAAGTATGATATAATATCTATGAAAGTAAAAACAAGGAGATTATTATATGTCAACTGCAGATGTTTCTAATATTCAAATATCAAATGATGTTATTGCTACAATTGTAAATGTTGCCGCAACCGAGGTTGACGGTGTTCATTCATTAACATCCTCATTCTCTGAAAATATTAAAGACATGATTTACAAAAAAGGGCTATCAAAAGGTGTTAATGTTGAGGTAAACGAAAACAACGATGTTACCGTTACACTTAATTTAGTTATTAAATACAACTATAAAATCCAAGACGTTGCATTAAATGTTCAAAATCAGGTAGTTCATGCAATTTCAGATATGACAAACTTTAACGTTGCAGCAGTAAACATAAATGTTGTAGGAGTTAACATACCAAAAGAAGAAACAACAAAATAAAGTTAAAAAGGCTTTGATTTTTATATCAAAGCCTTTAATTTTACAGCAAAAAAGGAAAAGCAAAATTGCTTTTCCTTTTAAAATTATTATTTTTTGTGCAGTGCTTTTTGCCATGATACCCAAAGTGTACCGGGGAAGGCAATTGTTGAATAACAGCCTGAAACGATACCCACCATCATAGGAAGTGCAAAGTTTGAAACTGATGTAAGGCCACTGATAAGTGAGAAAATAAATACAAGTGCAATTGCACATGTTGCCATAAGGGCAGTATTTACAGTTCTTGTCATGCATTGGTTAAGACTGAGGTCTGAAATCTCTTCATATGACATTTTTGAACCGTAAAGATTAGTGTTATATCTGAGTTTATCGTAAATAACGATTGTATCGTTAACAGAGTAACCGATAATTGTTAAAACAACAGCCACAAAGCCATCGTTAATCGGAATACCGAATATTACAAATGTAAAAAATACGAGCAATATATCGTGGAAGAGAGCTACAAGCGCTGTAATAGCAGCAGTGAAACCGGAAATCTTTTTAAAGCTGATAGTAACGTAAATTACAATCATTATTCCTGCCAAAGTCATTGCAAGAAGGCCTCTTTTGAAGAATGTTTTACCAATATACGGTTCAACACTCTGTGTTTCATAAAACACGATTGAATTATTTGCGTATTTTTCAGATATGGCTTTTGTAAGAGCTTCAAGTTTTTCGGGTGCGATACTAGAAGTGCCACCAAAACTGATTACAACAGTTTTGACATCTTTATCCTCAGATACAGCAGTCTGTGTCTGAGCAGTTGCTTTTACACCAATAATTTCAGTTGCTATATTTTCAACATCGGCAAGATCAATTTCATTTTTATAGCTATATGAAATTTTAGAACCACCGCTAAACTGAATGTCAAGCTTTACTCCGTTGATGAAAAGTCCAACAATGCCAACTACGATAAGGGCTAAAGAAATGGCATAAAACCATTTTCTGTTCTGATAAAATTTAAACATTAGTTTGCACCGCCTTTCTGTCTTTTTGCACCGCAAATCCAAGGCTTGCAAAGGAAGTTATAATCAATAAGTGAAGTGAGCATAAACTTTGTACTGAAGAATCCAAAACAGAAGTTAAGGATATTACCGATTATAAGAGTATAACCAAATGAAAGCATTGAACCTGTACCAAGTTTAATAAGTAAGAATGCAACTATTGCAGTTGTTATGTTACAATCAAATACTGTTTTAATTGCTCTAGTTAAAGCTGCAGATACAGCAGCTTTAACTGATTTTGCATTTTTGAGTTCATCTTTGATGTTTTCTGCAATGATAATGTTTGTATCAACACTCATACCAATTGCAAGGATGATACCTGCGATACCAGGAAGGGTCATCGTAAGACCAAGTGATGCAAAAATTACAAGCTGACCTGTAACCTGTAACAAAAGATTGAGACATGCTACAAAACCGGGGAGTCTGTAATAGAAAATCATAAATAAGCAAATAATTATAAATGCTAAAATACCTGCATTAACCATAACTTTAAGAGCACCCTCACCAAGTGTTGCACTGATTGAGCTATAGTTTGTTGAAGTAAGGCTGAAGGGAAGGGCACCAGCGCTGATTTTTGATGCAAGATCATTTACATCTTCAGCGGTAAATGCACCTGTTATCTGTGCTTTACCATCAGTAATTGCTTCATTTACTGTCGCAGCACTGATAAGTGTTTCATCCATATAAATAGCGATAGTTTTATTAACAAGTTTTTTTGTTGCATCACCGAATTTGGTTGCACCATCTTTGTCAAACTCGAGTGAAACCAAGAATTGATTTTCTTGTTCATAGTAGCCGGGTTCAGCTTTTACAACATTAGCACCTGTTACAATAGGTTCTTTATCAACCTTGTTATAGGTCTGTTTTTCTTCATCGTACTCAACATGCCAGAATGATAGTTCTGCTGTTTCGCCGAGTTCCTGAATTGCTTCAGCAGGATCGTGATTTTTTTCATCTGCAGCCCAAGGGAATTCAACAAGTATGTACTTGTTTTCATTATCAATAGTAACATTTCTGTCAAGAATGTTATTTGAATCCAATCGGGTTTCAATGATTGTTTTTGCCGCTTCAAGTTGTTCGGCTGTGGGTGTTACGTTTTCATCTGCTGCTTTAAATGTTGCACTAACTCCGCCTTTGATATCAATACCAAATCTGATATCTCTCGCGCCATTAATGTAGGTTTTGTCATTAATGCTAATGCCAAAAACAGCAACTGCCGCAACTGCTAAAATAAGAGCTGCAACAATAAAAAAAACGATTTTTTGCTTAAATGATGTCTTACGTTTTCTCATCATTTACCTCCTTAATTTTTGTTTTTGGGAATAAATCGCTATGTATATAAATATATAAATATAAAATACACTTTAATATTATATTATTATATAAATGAAATGTCAATTACATAAATGTTTTTTATAACTAATATTAACAAAATTAAACAATTTTTCACAAGAATACTTTATGGCATTATTATTGGTGCGTCAATGATGATACCGGGACTCAGCGGTGGTACAGCTGCAATTTTGCTTGGTGTTTTTTATGAAATCATGTATCACGTGAATTCTTTTGTAAAAAACACATTAAAATCTCTAAAATACTTATTACCTTATGCACTAGGCGGAGTAATAGGTCTGATATTATCATGTTATCCATTAAGATATATAATAAATAACTATGAAATTTTTTTCATTTATTTCATTATCGGAATAATTTTTGGTAGTGTCAAAAATTTTTGTAGAAAAATTAAATGTAATATTAAATCAATTCTGTTGGTTGTTTTTGGGATTGTTTTGGTTCTATTACAAACCCTGTTGAAACAAACATATATAGATAATGATAAAAATATATTATTTTTGATTTTTATAGGACTACTATCGGCAATTGCATTAATTTTACCTGGAATCAGTTTTACTAATATACTTATAACATTTGGATATTATGATGTATTTGTAGAGTCGATTATTGATTTAGATGTGCTGTTTTTGCTTGTTTTTGGCGCTTCACTTTTATGCGGAATTATTGGGTTTTCAGGAATAATAATGAAACTATATAATAAAAGCCCCAATAACACAAATCTTGTTTTATCAGGGCTTATGTTAGGTTCGATTATTGAAATTCATACAAAATTTCCCAATCCCAACGATATATTCGAATGTATATTATTACTTATCGGTGGTTTTTGTTGTTCGCTTATTTTTACTGCCATTGAAAAATGAGCAGACAATATTAAGTGGACATTCATTACATTTAGGCGAACGAGCAGTACATAGACTTCTTCCGTGATGAACCAAATTATGACATAATTTGGTTTGATGTTCAGGAGGAATAATTTTTGACAATTGCTTTTCAACTTTAAACGGATCGGTTGTATCAACGACAAGCCCTAAACGATTACTAAGTCGTATGCAATGTGTATCAGCGATGATTGCAGGTTTGCCATAAACATCGCCGCAAATTAAATTAGCTGTTTTACGTCCAATTCCCGAGAGTTTTGTAAGTTCCTCTATCGTATCAGGCACTTGACTGTCATAATCATATATTAATTGATTAGACATTTCAATTATACTTTGTGCCTTTGCTCTAAAAAATCCGCAAGAATGGATATATGAACAAAGTTCATCAAAGTCTGCATTTGCAAAATGCTCAAGTGATGGATATTTTTCGAACAGGGCAGGAGTGACTTTATTTACTCTTTCATCAGTACACTGTGCCGAAAGACGTGTAGCAATCAACAGTTGATACGGTGTATTATACGTTAGAGAACATTTCGCTTCCGGATAAAGTAAATTTAGCTGTGTTATAATGAATTCTATTTTTTCTTTTTTAGTCATTTTTGATTTTTTTCCAATATTCTTCAGTTGCTTTTTCAAATTTATTGTTGCCGTATGTATAGTATACGGCATTTTTTATATCATTTGGTAAATATTGTTGTTTTACATAGTTATTTTTATAATTGTGTGGATAAAGATAATTACCGCCGTGACCCAATTTTTTTGCACCATCATAATGCGCATCACGGATATCTGAGGGAATAAGCGCTCCTTTTCCACTTCTAACATCCGACAAAGCAAGATCTATCGCCGTAATTGTACTGTTTGATTTAGGTGATGTAGCGAGTAATATTACCGCTTGTGCAAGAGGAATTCTCGCCTCCGGGAAACCAAGTGCCATTGCACTATCGATGCAAGATTTTACAATTGTAATTGCATTAGGGTATGCCAAACCGATATCTTCACAGGCAATAACCATAAGTCTTCTGCAAATTGAAGGAAGGTCACCTGACTCAATTAATTTTGCCAAATAGTGTAGCGCCGCATTTTCATCAGAACCACGGATTGATTTTTGAAAAGCAGAAAGAGTATCATAATGTTGATCACCGTCTCTATCATATCGCATCGAACTTTTTTGAGAACATTGTTTTACAATATCGATATCAATTATCTGATTATCATTTGATTGAATATACAACGACAACAGTTCAACACAATTAAGGGCCTTTCTCACATCACCACCACAACAAAAACAAATATGTTCAAGAGCCTCATCAGTGAGTTTTAATGAGATCATTTGTGTTTTTTCAATTTCATTAATTGCACGCTGAACAGCTATTTTTATTTGTTCTGGTTTTACAGGTTTAAACTCAAAAACAGTACATCTGGATAAAATAGCATTATAAATATAAAAGTAGGGATTTTCTGTTGTTGATGCAATTAATGTTATTTTTCCGTTTTCAATAAACTCAAGCAAAGATTGTTGCTGACGTTTATTGAAATACTGTATTTCGTCAAGATATAACAAAACACCGTTCGGTGCAGTAAACATATTGCAATCATTAATTATATCCTTAATATCAGATATAGACGCGGTTGTTGCATTGAGTTTATATAATTTACGGTCACTCTGTGCAGCAATAATGTTAGCAAGAGTTGTTTTACCACAACCGCTCGGACCATAAAAAATCATATTCGTTATTTGTTTGCTTTCAACAACCTTGTAAAGCAGACTATCTTTACAGAGTAAATGCTCTTGACCGACCATATCTTCTATTTTTTTAGGTCTTAACAAGTCAGATAAAGGATTCATATTGTTTCTCCCAAGAAATAATTAAATTTATTATATCAATATTTATTTTTATATTCAAGAACTATATTGACATAATAATAAAAAATATGTAAAATATTAAGTAATATATTAGGAGGACGACAGTATGAATCAAGCAGAAAAAACACAGTTGCAAGAAATTGCACGAAAAATACGTGTCGATATAATTGAAGAAGTACATAGCGCCAAATCGGGTCATCCCGGCGGCTCTCTTTCAATTGCTGACATCGTAACATATTTATATTTTAAAGAGATGAATGTTGACCCTAAAAATCCCGATATGGCTGACAGAGATAGACTTGTTTTGTCAAAAGGTCACACTTGTCCTGCACTTTATGCAGCACTTGCTGAAAAAGGTTTTTTTGATGTAGAAACTCTTAAAACATTCAGAAAAATGGGAAGTTTCTTACAGGGTCACCCCGATATGAAACACACACCCGGCGTTGATATGTCAAGCGGTTCTTTAGGACAAGGTATTTCAGCCGCATGCGGTATGGCTCTTGCAGCGAAATTCGATAAAAAAGATTACCGTGTATATTCAATTTTAGGTGACGGTGAACTTGCAGAAGGTCAGGTTTGGGAAG
>JAZKZG010000015.1:0-33366 GCA_045612565.1 Eubacteriales bacterium | reverse complement strand
AAGCACAAAGGGAACCAAGTCCTTCTGCCCCTGCCATAAATAAAGACACACCACTTGGTGTGTCTTTATTTTTATCCAAGCCGAAGGCTTTATTCAGGGGAAAATTCTTACGTTCTTGTCAACAACGACTTTATCAAGGCAATATTTACTCTCTGTGACAGGCTCGCGATCTGCCCATTTACCGCAGGTAAAGTCAGGCACGGGAACGGGTGCACCCCCAAGTTTGATTGACGCTTCGGAAAGCGGTGCGATTGCAAGCCAAAGTATAGAATCATACGCGTCTATCGGAGTATTTGTGCCATTTTTTACGCTTTCAACAAACGCACGGCATACCAGCCAATCCATTCCGCCGTGACCGCCCTTTTCACCGAGGGATACATATTCCGCGTGTAACGGATGGTCATACTCCTTGAACATTTCATCAAAGTTATTATGACAGGGCTCCTTCATACCGTCAAAAAACAACACTTTACTGTCCTCACTGCACATTCCACGGCTTCCGCGAATGGTAAAGTTTCTAGAATAATGAGCTCTGGGCGCCGTAGTGTCAAGACAAAGCCGGATAGTCTGACCGTTTTCACAAGTAATCATAGTAGTTATGATATCCCCATGCTTATAGTCGTAATTTGCCCATTTACCGTCTGCACCGTTTTTCTTTACAATGCGTTCTTTGAGTGCAACTGCCTTACTTGCAAAGGAACTGAGAGTCAGCATTTTATTACCGCGGTTGATACCGAGTACCTTGCAAATAGGTCCAAGCTCGTGTGTAGGATACTGCTCACAGTTTCTGTGAATGTACGAATGGATTCTGTAGTGTCTGTCCTCGTCCTCCTCGTTGCCAAAAAGCTCACGGCAATTCACAAGGTCGTGATGGTACCCGCCGTCTGCGTGGATAAGTTCGCCGAAAAGCCCTTTATCATTTACGTTGAGTGCCATCATCTCAAGTCTGCCGTAACAACAGTTTTCGAGCATCATAATGGGCGTTTTAGTTTGTTCATAAACAGACAGCAGGTCATAGCACTCCTGAATATCAAAAGCACAGCCTACTTCAAAGCCGACGCATTTTCCTGCACGCATTGCATCCTTTATAATATCCGTTCTGCCATACCAGCCTGTCATAATAAATACCGCATCAATTTCGGAATTTTTCAAAATATCACGGTAATCTGTGGTGACTATTGCCTCCTGCCTGCCCTTTTCCTTTAAGATGCAGTTTATTTTTTCAAACAGCGGCTCGTACAGGTCGCAAATCATCGCTATTTCCACGTCGGGCATTTCGCTAAGACAACGCTTTAACACGTCAGTTCCGCGCCTGCCGAGACCTATGTATCCAATCTTGATTTTTTCTTTCATTTTTGCCTCTCCTTGACACTTATTATTGTCTATGTTACCATAAGTATATCGAGTCAATAATTATAATTCAATGCAAAAAGAGATACTATATTTTATATTTTAGATACTAAAAGAGGGCTATAATATGTTCCGGACAGTGACTACCCCATTTCAGATAACGGAATTCTATCACAAGGTGTTTGACCGCAGGTTTTCAAAGGATTTTAATTTTGACGGGGAAAAGCACGACTTTTTTGAGGTGGTATACGTTCTTGACGGCATAATAGAGGTTACTGAAGACGAAAAGGTTTATAAGTTAGGTGAGAGGGATATTATTTTTCACGCTCCCAACGAGTTTCACCGTATCAGCTCTGCCCAAAGCACGTCACCGCACGTGCTCAACGTATCCTTTAAAATTAACGGTGATCTGCCGCAGAGTTTAAAAAGAGGCGTTATGCATTTGTCCGCCGCCCTTCACGAGGAATACGTAAAGACAGTGGGTAGGCTGGCAGATGAGCTATGCAAAAACGTCGATAACTCACCCGTGCTTTTTGAAATAAGCTGCAGGCTTTCCGCTTTGTTTTTGCGTTTGTCGCAAGAAATCAAAGCAAAGGACAGTCTTTGTGCCTCTGCGGGCGCGAAAACGTACAGCGCCGTTGTCGAAATGATGCAAAGAGAGGTAAAATGCAACCTTTGCGTAGAGGATTTTGCAAAGGCAAACTATATCAGCACAAGCTACTTAAAAAAACTGTTTGACCGCTACGCAGGAATCAGTCCGAAAAGATATTATCATAATTTGCGCATATCCGAAGCCAAGCGGCTTTTAAGTATCGGTGCCGCCGCATCGGAGATTTCGGAAAAAATGAATTTTTCATCACCTGCTTATTTTACGATATTTTTTAAAAAACAAACGGGGCTTACACCAACACAATACCGCAAAAAATATGGAATTTAAATTTCAAGATAACATTTTTAAAATTGTGTATATGACGGGCAGCGCTCTGCCCCTACCAAAACAAGAAAGCACACCAAAAGGTGTGCTTTTTTGTTTTGGTAAGAGTAGAACGAAGTTCTACTCTAAGGCACGCGGAAAGCGTCGAGGGTCGCGACGCCGGGCGCTCGCAGTGCGAGATACAGCGAGGCGGATAGCGGCTGCAGTGCTCCAAAAAATCAAGGGAAAGCATAAGCCCGTAGATTTTTTGGTAAAGCACAAAGGGGACCAAGTCCGTTAATTGTATATTTCAGCCCCAAGCCGTCAGCCTGTGAAACAGGCGACAAGTCCGTCACGCCCCTGTCATTCATATCCACAATCATCACGATTGTGGATATTTTTTGTACTTGACAAAATTCCGAGGCATTTTGTTATATAAGAATAATGATAAAACATTTTTAGCGTACTATAGTTTCTATTATAAAAGTATTAAATCCGACATCTGTCATATTCCTATAATATTATACCCATGAATTTTATGCGTGAACATTGTAAAATTACTGTAGATATGATAAAATATATTATAATTAACACTAACAAAGAGAGATATAAAGAAGTGATAAAAAACAAAACGACATTAAAAAACGCCATTTTTGTGGTAGCGGCCATTTTGATCGCATATTTTGTGCGTGTTACTTCGTATCCGCCAGGACAAACGTTACTTATATCATGTGCTACGATGACAAGATATGTAATACACATATCTTTGCTTGTATGGTGGTGCGTATCCTTACACCGCCGTTTGATAAATCTGCAGGTTCGCCGTGTGATGATTGCTGTAGGTTTACTTCTTGCGTTCTGGCTTACTGTACGCACAATCAAATACGAATTTATCGCAGACCCGACACACCCGATACTCAGGTATCTTTGGTACTGTTATTATATCCCAATGATATTGGTACCGTTTTTAGGTATTGTTGCAGTGTGCTTTATCGGAAAACCCGAAAACTACCGTTTACCAAAGAGTATATATTGTTTGTTTATTGCTGCGCTTATGCTTGTTGTCGCCGTTTTTACAAACGACCTACACAATCTTGTATTTCGTTTTCCTAAAGGGATAGAACTGTTTGACAGCAAATATACCTACGGCTTTTTGTACTATATTATTATGGCGTGGTTTATTCTGCTTGCGTTGTTTTTTGTGATTTTGCTCATTCGCAAAAGCCGTGTACCCGGCAGTAAAAGCATTCAGAAACTGCCGCTTGTTATTGTGTTTTGCGCCATTGGCTTTTGGATTTGTTATTCTATATTTCGATTTTACGTGGACTTGACCGCGGTTGATTGCATCATTATAGTAGCGCTTCTGGAAAGCGCAATTCAGAGCGGAATGATACCCTCAAACACGCATTACAATGAATTGTTTTCATCCTCAACCCTTCCTATTATAATTATAGACAAAGATTTTCAGCCTCGTTACGTTTCGGACGGCGCCACACCTATTAATGAGCAAATACTCAGACAGTCTGAAAAAGAAACGATAAATATGGGAGATTCCATTCTTGAAGCCTCACCCATAAAAAACGGTTTTGTAGTGTGGCAAAGTGACGTTTCGGAACTCAATACTCTGAAAGAACGCCTTGATTCCGTATGCGAACAGCTCGGCGAGGAAAATGTTCTTTTACAGGCGGAGTTGGAATTAAAAGAACGCAAGGCTAAAACCGACGAGAAGAACCGACTTTATGATCGTATAGCCTTTGAGGTTTCCTCCCAGCTCGACAGGCTTGATATCCTTTTGAACAAAGCAAAAGAGAACCCCGATGAGAGCAAACAATTGATGGCAAAGGTAAACGTTATCGGCTCATATATCAAGCGCCGCGGCAATCTTGTGCTTTTAGGTGAGGATTGCAACGTGATACCTTTGAAAGAAGTGGAATATTCTCTGCGTGAATCTATGGATAATCTGAATTTGTGCGATATTCACACCTTCCTTGATTGCAAACAAACCAATGAATTACCGTTGGAAACAGCAATTGCCGTATACGACTTTTTTGAAGCGGTAATTGAACGCGTACTTGATGACCTGACGGCAGTTCTTGTTCATTTGTCATGCCGCGGCAATGAAGTTGCAATGCGAATGCAAGTAGGACTTGCAGACAACGCTTCTGAAAATATTTTTTCAGATATCCATCCCGTAAACTGCAGTTTTACATATCAGATACAAGAGGAAGACGTTGTTATTGATTCGGTATTCGACAAAGGAGGTGCTTTACAATGATCTCCTATTATGACTTAAAAATCTGGGTACAGGTCGTTTTGCTGACTGCGCAGTTTATTGCTTTGTGTATGGGTATATATCTGCTGACAGGCACTTTTAAAAAACGTGCATTTATCCCAAAAGTTCTTATCCTCCTCGTCACTGCCGTAAGCGGTGGAATGCTTGCTATATATTCTTCAAATGTACGCTCCGAGAAAAAAGAGATACCGTTACCCGAAATAACCGAATGGCTTTCAAATCGGTCGGCACTCATACCTATGCTTGTCACAGGCCTCATAATCATATGCTTTATTTTTTATTTTGTCCGTGAGTATAAAAACCAGAACAACCGTATCACGCGTTCATCTATCAAGGAGAGCGTCGACAAACTCCCTGCGGGACTTTGTTTTTATTATGAAAACGGAAGATGCGTACTTATAAACCATTGTATGAACAGTCTTTGTTACAGTATTGTAGGCAGAGATTTGCAAAATGCGGCACTGTTCTGGCAAATACTTAAAGAGGGCGAGGTTATGGGCACTGTAACTCGTCTAGACTCGGACAAAAATCCCACTTTCCGTCTGGCTGACGGAAGCGTATGGTCTTTTACACGTAAAAAAATAAAAGATTTATATCAACTTTCGGCAGTGGAAATAACGCAGATACAGCAGATTACCGATGAACTGAAATTAAAGAAACAAGATCTTGACTACATCAATCAACGTCTGCGTAAGTATGGTGAAAACGTGGACGAGCTGACCCGTGCAAACGAAAGACTTGAAATTAAAGCAAACATTCACAGAAGCCTTGGTCAGGCCTTGCTTGTAAACCGCAAATTTGTACTCGGAAGTGCACAGGATACTCCTTTTGCTGCATGGGAAACTATTGTTGCAATGCTCCGCTCAGAAAACGTCACTCATGAGGAAGATTCTCTTGCTATGTTTACTCATGCCGCAAAGCAGGCAGGTATTGAACTTAAGATTACAGGAAGTTTTCCTGAAAAAACAGATGTAAGGAATCTGTTTGTTAAAGCAGCCGTGGAGTCGCTTGTAAATGCGGTGCGCCACGCTGAAGCGACTACACTTTTTATAGAACTTTCTTCAAAGGATTATACTCATAGAGTCCGCTTCAGTAATAACGGAAAAATACCCGAAGGTAATATTACGGAGGGCGGAGGTCTCGGTTCGTTGCGGCGTAAAGTGAATTCTTGCGGCGGCGAAATGATAATAGAGACAAATCCTGAGTTTGCGCTTATTATTTCGATACCTTGTGAAAGGAGTGGAGAAAATGCATAAAGTTATGATAGTGGAAGACGACCCTATGGCGCGTCAACTGCTTGAAATATACGTAAAAAACAGCCCGGATTATGAACTTGCCGTTTGTATTGAAAGCGCGGCTATGGCGGAGGTTCACTGTATTTCCCAAAAAATCGACCTTATTCTGATGGACGTCTGTACTGCTATGAACGCAAGTGGTCTGGACGCTTCAAAGAAAATCAAAAAGAGTTTTCCCGATATTAAAATCATTATAATAACCTCACAACCGGAATGCTCTTTCATTGACAGGGCAAAGGCGGTGGGCGTTGACAGTTTTTGGTATAAAAGTGCCTCTGCCGAAGAGATTATTGCCATTATGGACCGCACCGTGGCAGGAGAAAGCGTATATCCCGAAAACACCCCAACCGTAGAACTCGGTGATGCCGTAAGCGAAAATTTTTCAGAGCGTGAACTGGAGGTACTTCGTCTTGTCATTGAGGGAAAAACAGATCAGGAAATTGCTGACCGCCTTTATATGTCGCTTCGAACGGTAAAGTCCCACATTTCAAGAATGAAGGAAAAAACAGGGTTTAAAAACCGCACTGAACTTGCCGTGCGTGTAAGAGAATGCGGATTTGTCATAAACGATATTAAAAATCAATAAACTATTCAAAATCAACAAAGTGTTGCCCAAAAAGGCAACACTTTGTTATTTTTGCACAAAAATATGTACTTTAGTACGATGTGTAAAAAATGACAAAATATTATAATGTGTATGTAGAATAGTATATATTTCACTAAGGAGGGGGGAAACGATGAAAAATATCGTTATCAGCATATACAACTGTTTACTTTCTGAAATGATAGCGACTGCGCTTCACGATAGCGGAGAATTCATACCGTTTAATGCTTCCTTTGACAAAATCGGTTCTATCACGGATAGTTGTAAAAACAGTCGCGCCGATATTTTACTGATGGAGGTTGCTTATAATTCAGGTGCCAACTTTGACGCACGTATGAAGCAAATCAAAGCGGTCAGAGAATCTGTACCTGATTGTAAAATTGTACTGCTTTGTGATGAAAATTCGTCTCCCGATATTGCAAGGAAAGTAGCACAAACCAAAAAAGACGGATTTACAGACGGCTTTTTCTATTCATCAGTCGGTGCAAAATATCTTGTCGCAGCGCTTGGCGCTATGTAAAATCACATTTAATTAAAGGAGGCAATATTTATGTCAATCTTTGATAAGTTTAAGCAAACTTCTTCTGAAACGAGTAGCGCATCACCCGTATCCTACGGATGCAAAAAAGAGACTTTCGTTTTCACGTCACTTCCCGAAAGTCTTGCACAGTTTCAGGCGTGTCCCGAGGCATCACTTGATAGTCCGTTCAAGACGGCAGCACTTACCGTGTGTGCCCTGTGCGTTTATGCTGCAGACAAAAATATCGGTATCGAGATGCTCAATTTCCTTCGCGGACCGCGTCCGCTCTCACCGATGGAAATCAGTTTTCTTGACGATCGCTTCCGCGACAGCAAACACTATATACCTTTTTCATATTTTAATGGTTCAACACCCGAAAATGACTATTCACCCGCAAAGCCATTTACGCTTACAATTGAGAGCAATCCTACATCAGCTGTGAACGAGGGATATATGAAACTACTTTTAACAAGCGGCGGAGCTGACTCACAGCGTAGTGTTGACCTGCGTATGACCGGAGACGGCAAGTGGTACCTCTGGGAACAGTTTTTACTTGTTGGTATCCGCGAACCTAAATCACAAAACCCGTGGGCATAATGCGAAAAACAAGGCGAAACGGCGGTTTTCTGCTTTGCCTTTTAATCAACTTAATAATTAATATCGAGTGGAGCATTCCTGCGTGGATATTTCTTGTTCTGCATTTTATACTTGATATTTCAATATGGTTTTTTATAGGCGCTGTTGGATTTTGGGTGCTGTCAATCGCATTGGGAATGTGGCTTATGGGTGCCGCTGTCAGGGTTGGCAGTAAGCCCGACCCCGAAAAAGAAAACAAAAACCCGTATTCTTCAAAATAAACGAGGGATAACAATGAAAAAAACAGTTATATGGGCGGTGATTGTTTTGTGCTTACTTTCGCTTTTTGGTTGCAAGAACAAAAAGAAAAATCCGTTGATTGTGGATGGACCCGATATGGAGCGGGAGGTATGGAGCAGTTTTACACTCTCGGCATGCACCCCGATGTACGAGCGGAAATATTCTTATACAGTCAGCTACGACAACACTACAGGTAAAGCGCAGCTTCGGGTGGATTACACCGATAGCGGTGCAGGTACAGGTACCGTCGAACTTAAATCGAAAACTTTGGAAGTGCTTTTGGGATTGAATCTTTTGTCGCTTCCCGAGGCGGAGGCTTTGGAGGGCTCTTTTGTCGGACTAACGGTTATCGACCGTAACGGACAAAAATTTCAAAAAAGCATATCGTCCGCAATGAAAAAAGAAATTCTTGCACTTATAAAACCGTACGAGAATAAGGCAAAGCAAGAGATTCCCGAGATGCTTGACGGACCCGACATGATGTATACACCGCCGTGGAGTGAAATGTACGTTTCGATGTCATCATCTATTGCAAACGATTGTTTTTATTTTAAGGTGGTCGACACCGAAGAAAAAACGACGATTATCGGTTCGTGTATGGATTCGGAGGGCCACAGTTATGAGACTGAAGAACCTTTTGAGATTCCGTACGAATGCTTGCAGGAACTGTACCAATTGGGAATAGAATGCCTTGATGATTACAATGACGAGCAGTACGCTGATGAGGAGATAATCCTTGACGATACCGACGTAAAACTCAGTATCACAACAGAGCAGGGTGAATTTAAAAAGCAGGCAAGTGTAAGCCTTGCAAAAGAAATTTATAAAATTCTTTTACCGTATTTTCAGCAATCGGTAAAATAACTTTTGAAAGGAGTTTCATACTATGGGACTTATTAAAGCAGGACTTGGTGCTGTAGGCGGTGTGCTTGCAGACCAGTGGAGAGAGTTTTTTGTTTGCGATTCGCTCGCAAATGACGTACTTATGGTCAAGGGCGAAAAACGCACATCGGGACGCTCTTCTAACACAAAGGGAAGTGACAACGTCATTTCAAATGGCTCAGGCATTGTTGTTGCCGACGGTCAATGTATGATTATCGTGGAGCAGGGCAAGGTTGTTGAATTTTGTGCTGAACCCGGTCAGTTTACCTACGATACCTCAATCGAGCCGTCACTTTTTGCAGGGTCACTTGGCAACTCAATCAAAGAGACCTTCAAAACAATCGGTAAACGTTTTACCTATGGTGGTGATACGGCTACAGATCAGCGTGTGTACTACTTCAACACCAAAGAGATTATGGATAACAAGTTTGGTACACAGACACCGATTATGTTTGAAGTTGTAAACAAGTATATCGGACACAGACGTACGGTACAGGTAAGGTGCAACGGTACGTTTACATACAAGCTTACAGACCCGTTAAAGCTTTACACAAACATCGCAGGCAACGTATCGGACGAGTACAGAACGGAAACTATACTTCCGCAGTTCAAGGCGGACTTTGTCGATGCGCTTCAGCCCGCGCTCGCGGTACTTTCAGAGCAGGAGCTTCGTCCCGCGCAGATTCCCGCACACGCAAAAGAGCTTCGTATGGCAATGCAGAACGAACTTCAGGCTGAATGGTATGAAAGACGCGGTATTGAGATAGTAGATATCACAATCAACCCCATCTCGCTTACAGAGGCGGATATGAAGGTACTCAACGACTTTGAGGATTCTGCATCAATGGGCTCAAATCCTATGATGGCGCTTGGACGTATGACAATGGCTCAGGCAAACTCTATGGAGACCGCGGCAGGCAACGAGGCAGGCGCTATGACAGGCTTTATGGGCATGGGCTTTGCAGGTAACGCTATGGGCGGATTTAATCCCGCACAGCAGATTGCTATGATGCAGCAACAACAGATGCAACAACCTGCACCTGCTGTACCTCAGCCCGCAGCAGATTCGTGGCAGTGTGCTTGTGGCGCTACGGCTACAGGTAACTTCTGTATGCAGTGCGGTGCTAAAAAGCCTGCACCTCAATCTGCAGGGGACTCGTGGACCTGTGCTTGTGGTGCTACGGCTACAGGTAACTTCTGTATGCAGTGCGGTGCAAAGAAGCCCGAAACCGTGGCAGCCGACGGTTGGAATTGTGCATGCGGAAACGTTAACCAGGGCAAGTTCTGTCAGAACTGTGGTGCTAAAAAGCCCGAGGGCGCTCCGCTTTTCAAGTGTGACAAATGCGGTTGGCAACCTGAAGACCCCCACAATCCGCCCAAGTTCTGCCCCGAATGTGGCGACTTATTTGATGACAACGATAAAAATTAATATAAAGGAGAATCATTATGGGACTTTTTGATAAAAAATTTTGCGATATCTGCGGAGAAAAAATAGGACTTCTCGGCAACAGAAAATTAGAGGACGGTAATCTTTGTAAAGATTGTGCAAGAAAACTTTCGCCTTTCTTTGATGAGCGCAGACACTCAACGGTTGCACAAATTAAAGAGCAACTTGCTTACCGTGAACAAAACAAAGCAAACCTTGCAAACTTCCATCCTACCGCTACATACGGTATTAATAATGATAAGGTATACGTTGATGCAAATGCAGGAACTTTTATCATTTCAAGCAATGACAATTGGCGTGAGGATAATCCCGATATCATTCAGATATCACAGGTTACAAGCGCACAGCCTGTAATCGATGAGGACAGAGATGAGATTTACTACAAAGATAACCAAGGCAACAACAGAAGTTACAGTCCGCCCCGTTATGAGTATGAATACACCTTTAAGGTAGAACTTATGGTAAATTCACCCTGGTTTGATGACATTACAATCGACCTTACAAACTATTCAAATCGCCCCGACAGCAATTACAGCGAAGCTTACCGTGCTTATGACAGAGAAATGAATAATATCATCGCCGTGCTTACAGGCAGACAACCGATGATGGGTCAGCCGATGATGGGACAGCAGATGGGTTATAATCAGCCAATGGGTCAGCCGATGATGGGACAGCAGATGGGCTATAATCAGCCTATGGGACAGCAGATGGGTTATAATCAGCCAATGGGTCAGCCGATGATGGGACAGCAGATGGGCTATAATCAGCCAATGGGACAGCAGATGGGTTATAATCAGCCAATGGGTCAGCCGATGATGGGACAGCAGATGGGTTATAATCAGCCTATGAATCAGTCGACAGTACGTTGCGACAAATGTGGCTGGATGCCTTCCGCAGGTCAGCAACCGCCCGCATTCTGCCCGCAGTGTGGTGACAGAATTGATTTTAACGATATGAAATAATTAAGGAGGGAACGGTTTTGTCTGTTTTACAGGAATATAAGTGTCCTGCATGTAACGGTGCTATACAGTTTGACAGTAGCATACAAAAGATGAAATGTCCCTACTGTGATTCTGAATTTGATATGCAGGCGTTAGCATCTCTTGATGAGGCGCTGAATAACGTTGCCCCTGATAATATGGAATGGAACACAACCGCAGGACAGCAATGGCAAGCGGGCGAAGCAGACGGACTTCGGGTGTACGTTTGTAATGCTTGCGGCGGCGAGGTGGTTGGTGATGAAACTACTGCAGCAACCTCCTGTCCCTATTGTGACAACCCTGTTGTTATGATGGGTCAGTTTGCAGGTGATTTGCGCCCCGACCTTGTAATTCCGTTTAAACTTGATAAAAAAGCGGCGATTGCAGGTCTCAAGCGTCATTATCAGGGCAAAAAACTTTTACCGCGTGTATTTAAAAACGAAAATCACATAAAAGAAATAAAAGGTGTATACGTTCCATTCTGGCTTTTTGATGCTGATATACAGGCAAACGTTCAGTATAAGGCTTCAACAATCCGCAGATGGAGCGACAGCAACTATAATTACACCGAAACGAGTTTCTTTGCAATAAACCGTGCGGGTATGGTTTCGTTTGATGCCGTACCTGTTGACGGTAGCACAAAGATGCCTGACGATCTTATGGAATCTATCGAGCCTTTTAATTTAAACGAGGCGGTCGATTTTCAGACCGCATACCTTGCAGGCTATCTTGCAGATAAATACGATGTTTCATCGCAAGAGAGCATCCTGCGTGCAAACGCACGTATTAAAAAATCCACCGAGGATGCGTTCAAGTCAACAATCGGAGCATACGATACTGTCACGACTGAATTTTCGCAGATAAATCTGCAAAACGGTCAGGCAAAATACGCTCTTTATCCCGTGTGGCTTCTCAACACCGAGTGGAAGGGTAAAAAATACACCTTTGCCATGAACGGTCAGACGGGTAAAATGGTGGGCGACCTTCCCGTTGATAAAAGTCTTTCACGTAAATTTATGTTTTTGTACACCGCAATAGGTGCTGCTGTTGCACTTGCGGTACAGTACATATTCTGGTTACTGTAAGGAGGTGGGAATGATGAAAAAGAAAATTTTACTGTTTGTAACGTTATTTGTAATTTTACTTTCACTTGTAATCCCGACTCACGCATCTCCCACACGCCTTGTTGACGATGCAGATATTCTTACAGATATTGAAGAACTCGCACTTCTTACACAACTCGACATCGTTTCGGAGTCTCTTTCCTTTGACGTTGCGGTTGTAACGACAAACAATACCAACGGTCTTAGTGTCGGGGAGTATGCAGACAACTTTTTTGATTATAACGGCTACGGCTACGGTGAAAATCGTGACGGTGTGCTGTTGATGATCGATATGAATTCACGCAATGCGTGGATATCAACGTCAGGTTACGGCATTACCGCTTTTACCGACGCAGGTATTGATTATATTCTTGACGGTTTTAAGCAAAAACTGTCAGATGGTGAATACAGCGATGCATGTCTTACCTTTGTTGACAGTTGTGAGGCTTTTGTAAATCAGGCACGCGAGGGCAAACCCTTTGACGCAAACAATTTACCCAAAGATCCGTTTAATTTTTCCAAAGCGATTATAATTTCAATCGTTATCGGTCTTATTTTTGGTTGGATAGTTGTCGGAAATATGAAAAGTAAATTAAAAAGTGTTGCATTCCAGAGAGCAGCGGCAAATTATCAGCGCCCCGGCAGCCTGAATCTTATAAACAGCAATGATTTCTTCCTTTATTCAAAGGTTGATTACACCAGAAAAAGTTCGGAAAGTTCAGGCGGTTCGTCAACGCACAGATCATCATCGGGCAGAACGCACGGTGGCGGAGGCACAAGTTTTTAACGCAATATACTAAGTTCAATTTATGTTCTGAAAGAACAGTTGAAGATAAAAACTTTTCAAAGGAGAAAAATATGAAAAGAAGTATTTCAATCATTTTAACCATTGTAATGTTAATCGGAATGCTTTCCGTATTAACATCAGCAGCACTTCCCTTTACCGACGTAAAGGAAAAGGCATACTATTACGCTGCAGTAGAATGGGCAGTTGATAAGGGTGTTACCGCAGGTATCACACCTACGTCGTTTGCCCCCAACCAGAATTGTACACGCGGTCAGGTAGTTACCTTCCTGTGGCGTGCAGTCGGTTCACCCGAACCCACAAAGACAACACACCCCTTTACCGACGTAAAGGAAAAGGCATTCTACTACAAGGCAATGCTTTGGGCAGTTGAAAAGGGTGTAACGTCAGGTCTTAGCGCTACAACCTTTGGTCCTAACGAGTCTTGTACACGTGGTCAGGTTGTATCATTCCTCCACCGTGTTGCAGGTAAAGTTGCTCCCACAACCACAAACCATCCCTTTACCGACGTAAAGGCAAAGGCATTCTACTACACCTCAATGCTCTGGGCAGTTGAAAAGGGTATCACATCAGGTCTTAGCGCTACAACCTTCGGTCCTAATGCTGTTTGTACACGTGGTCAGATTGTTACCTTCCTTTATAAGTACGTAACAACCGCAACACCCGAAACACCTGCTCCCGAGACACCCAATCCCGATATACCTGTTCCCGAAACACCTGGTACTACACTATGCGAGCATGCTTATGACAACGATTGTGATACAACATGTAACAAGTGTAACACATCAAGAACAGCTCCGCATAAGTACGACTATAATTGTGACAAAGAATGTAACCTTTGCGGCGCTAAGAGAGACGTAAAGCACGAGTATCCCCTTTCAGGCTACAGCTACGACCCCTGTAAGCATTGCGGCAACCCCCACGTTAAATTAGGCAGCATCTCTTTGGATAAAGACTATGTAAAGGTTGGCGAGACCTTTACTGCATCAGTTGACGTATCAGGCGGCGTAGCTCCCTATACAGTTACATGGTACTATACAGAAAACGGCTATTCAAACGGCAGTCAGATTAAAATTGACGGTGTTACAACAACCCCCGGCACAATCACAGCAACTGCTGATATGTTCAACGAGTACGGCAACGCTGCTATCTACTGCTCTGTAACAGATGCAGAGGGCCGCAGCGCTTCTCCGATGGACACTGAGTCAATCAGCAAAAAGGACGACCTTTCAGTTGTTGGCTTTGGCGTTGCTCAGCCCGGCGGTAACAAATACGTAACAGACTATGAACTTTCAGTGTTCAGCAATAAGGCTCCCTTCATTGGTAGCGTTGACGTTGCAGGTCTTCCTGCCGACGATTGCACATATAAGTGGGAGTGGTCAAGAGAGAAAAACGGTACTTACGTTGAAATGACAAATAACACTTCTGCAGGTATCTACCTCTCATCACCCAACTACGTTGATGAAACAGCTTATTTCATAGCTACAAAGGAATTCCTTGACAGTCCCGTTTACATCCGCGTTACTGTATCTGCTGACGGTGAGACACCGATTACAACAGAGGGTCAGATGTTCTACCGCGAGCTTTCAGGCTCAACCGCTGCAGGTAACAACGAGTCAAATCCCTACGGCGATCCTTTCTTTATCTGCACACCCAGAGGCGGTAACGGCACCTACACAATCATGTGGGGCTTTACTGCTGCAGGTAGAGACTACAATTTTGAAGGTCAGATAAACAGCTCATATTATTCAGGTCAGGGTACAAAACAGCTTGACATTGAGCGTGCAGACTATCTTAAGATGAAAGATCAATGGGATTGGGATGGTCTTTGGGTAAAAATTACGTCTGCAGGCAAATCAGAAACAATCCACATAAACTTTAAATAATAACTAATCATTATAAAGCCAAAAGCACCATTATGGTGCTTTTGGCAAAATCACTTTGGAGACACCATGGCAAAAAAAGATAAATGGCGCATTTTTTCATATATAACAAACGCGTATACCGTGCTTATGGCAGTGTTTTTGCTTGTTGCAAGTAACTATCAGACAATAACCGCAATAAAAACACCCTTGTTTTACATAATATGTGGTGGTTACACGGCACTTTGTATTGTTATTTGTTTTGAAAATGTGCTGATTGGTGAAATAAAACTAAAAGATACTTTTAAAAAGTTATGTCCGGATTCATTTGTACAACTGCTTATGCTTTGCTATGCAGGGCTTACTCTTGTATCAGCAATACTATCAGAGTATCCAACTGTATGGCTTGGCAACAAAAGAAACGACGGCTTTTTAACTGTGCTTATATTGGTGCTTTGCTTTTACTTTGTGTCAAAGTTTGCAAAGCCGCAAAAATGGATGATGTATCTTTTTGGTGCGGCAGTAACGGTTTTTTGTATAATCAGTATCGTCCAGCTTTTTGGTGTATCTTTTTTGTACCCCAAGGGGATGAATTATTACGACGCATTTAAAAAATATGCGGGTGCGTATATCGGTACAATTGGCAACATAGACTTTGTTGCGGCATTTTTTACGCTGTGTATACCCGCTTTTTCGCTTTACGTGATAAAAGCAAAAGAAAAACAGCGCTTTTTAATGCTGATACCTATAGCGCTGTCTGTGGGTGTTTTGTTTAAAATTTGGGTATTGCTTGGTGTTATTGGTGTTTTTGTGGCGGCAGTTTGCTGTTTCCCGTTTGCCATAAACCTTAAAAAGCGAGGGCATATAATTTATTGGCTATCACTCGTTTTTTCAGGGCTTGTGGGAATTGCCCTGCTTTATGCATTTCCTTTCACAAGCGGAATGCTTGGGGAAATACACAGTATACTTCACGGTGACGTGTCTGATACTTTCGGAACAGGCAGACTTTATATCTGGGCCGAGGTTATAAAGCGTGTTCCCGATAACATTTTATTTGGAACAGGTCCTGACACAATGCTTTATGCAGACATAGAACCGTTTAAACGCGTTGACCAAACGTACGGTAACATTGTTGGTCTTATCGACAATGCCCACAACGAGTATCTCAATATATTGTTTAATCAGGGTATTTTTGCAACCCTCTGCTATGTTGGTGCTATCGGCACAGCGATAGTAAGCTTTTTTAAAAAAGCGGCAAAAAATAAAGGTGTTCTTATCTTTGGCTCTGCCGTAATCGGATATGCAGTAAGTGCATTTTTTGGTGTGCCGTCACTTTCGCATACACCGTTTTTCTGGCTCTGCCTTGGAATTTTTGAACACTATTGTAACAAGGAGGATAACAAATGAGCAAATCTCTTATAAAGCTCATCGCAATAAACCTTGTGCTTGTGATATTGTTTTCTCTGCCTGTTGGTATTGCAAATGCGGCAGGAATTAACATCACAGGTTACAAAAAACTTAACGAGGGTGAAAATAGTTACGTAACCCACAAATCATATTTTTCACCGACCTCGACAAACTACTACAATATCGTGGTTGCAACACCCGAATGGCTTAAAGTTTACGATGCTGATACGGGCGATGAGGTAACCTCGATAAAAAGCGGAAACTTTTCGGGCGTATACCTTTGGGGAATCGAGGTTGGCGGTGTTTATCCGCTCGAACAGGGTAAAAACTACGTTGTAGACTTCAATAATAACTACGAGTTGGCAGTCTACGTAACCAACATGAACTACAAGCAGGTATCAACGGGAGAAAGTTACATCGGAAAAGATACGGCGTATTTTAAGCCGAACTATTCGGGTTATTTTCACGTTGTCGTATCCACTCCCGAGGAGCTTTCTTTATACGAAATAGGTTCGGATAAAAAGGTAAAACCGCTTATTGAGGGTAATCAGTGCGGTTACACCTTTGATCATTCTTCTACCACATGGACAAGCGGTAACGTATATTATCTTGAAAAGGGTGTACCGTACATAATTGACGCTTTCGGTGAGTATAACGATGTGTACATCTCAAGGCCCAAATATATTCAGGCTCCCAACATCGCAAACGAGAGTAAAGCAGGCGTGTACTATATTGCAACGCCTGAGAGCTGCTCCGTTTATGCCTATAACGCAACGATTATGGATAAAGACGGTAACGCGCCCTCACACGATGGCAACCTCTATTTTTTAGAGGGCTGGGAAGCTCACCGTGAGACTCAGGAATATCTTGTTAAAATAAACAAAGCCGAAACTTACGGCGGTCAGCAGGTGCTTGCCCCCGGCTTTGTAATGGGACGTGCTTATTATGAAGATGACTTTGTAGTAAGAATGACATCAGGCGGCACCTACGACTTGTACGATTATCTCGGTGACGACGATAACGTTGAGGTGCCTAATAACTTTAACGGCAAACCGGTAACGGTGGTACAGTCCGCCGCGTTTTCAAAGCGCGATTTTAACAGTATCGTATTGCCCGATTCACTCGAAACAATAAAGTGCGAGGCTTTTGCCGACGTAACCAACGTAAACTATCTCGGCATTGACGAGCATACCTCCGTTATCGAGCCGAATGCTTTCGACACCTATAACATAAAGCATATTTATTTCGGAAATACCCAGTCGTATTGGGGTAATATCTGCGAAAGTAACGTAAACTGCACAGTTCACTACGAGGCTACCTATTGGGACGGCTATTTTACGGGATATGAAAGCGAGGAAAAGTGCTACGTAACCGACTACGAGTGCGATTACTGTAACAACGCAAACTTTACCCGTGATTTGGGTGACGGCACGAAGCATGATACAAAAATAGTGAACGTCATCTATAATCCCAACTGTAACGAAGAGGGTTACGCTTACGTAAAGTGTAAACTTTGTGATATTGAATTCTACAAAGAACTCCCCAAATCAGAACATAGTTTTGGCATAACTGACTCATATGTTATGGCAAGTGAGGCTACGTGTAAATCAAAACGTATAAACTATGTAAAATGCGATAACTGTACCGCAGTTTCTGACACGTTGACAATCGAAGTCGGTGAATTTGCAGACCATAAATACGAGACCTACGTTTACAATAACGATGCTACCTGTAAGGCAGACGGCACCGAAACAAGTAAATGTAAGTGGTGCGATATGACAGTTACAAGAACGGCTGTAGGCTCAAAGTCATCGCATAAGTTTGAAAACTACGTTTCAGACAACAACGCAACATGCAAGGCAAACGCTACCGAAACAAGTAAATGTAAGTGGTGCGAAGAGAGCGACACGAGAGAAATTGCAAACTCAAAGGTAGCCCACAAGTTTGGCGAATATAAGTCAGATAATAACGCCACCTGCTGTAAGGACGGCACCGAGACTGCAAAATGTATCTGGTGCGAAGAAAGCGACACGAGAGAAATTGCAAACTCAAAGACATCACACAAGTTTGGCGAATATAAGGCAGATAATAACGCCACTTGCTGTAAGGACGGCACCGAGACTGCAAAATGTATCTGGTGCGACGTGACCGATACAAAGACAGTTGCAGACAGCGCACTCGGACATACTGATTCATCAAAGGTGTTCAAGGACGTAAAGGCAGGTAAGTGGTATACCGATGCTATCAACTACAACTATACTCACAAGTATGTGTCGGGTGTTGCGTCAAATGAGTTTGGTCTAAATGTCCCCGTGACACGTGGTATGTTTATCACTATCCTTGCACGAATCGCAGGTGCTGATACATCAAACAATAACGTAAAAACTAAGTTCAGCGATGTTGCATCTGGCAAATACTACACTGCTGCAATCAAATGGGCAAGTGAAACCGGTGTTGTAAACGGCATCACCGAAACCACTTTCGAGCCAAACACAGCCATACAGCGTCAACAACTTTGCGTTATGATTGTAAACTTCTCAAATCTCATTGCGCTTGACCTCAAGCCCGCCGAGTCAGAGATTGTATTTAAAGACGCATCATCTATTGCTAAGTATGCTAAAAATGCTGTAAAAACTGCACAGATGGCAGATATCGTTAACGGCTATGCAGTTAATGGAGGATTTGAGTTCAGACCAAAGAACACCGCAACCCGCGCAGAGGCAGCTCAGATTATATACAAATTCCACAGTGATATTATGGCAAAATAAACCAAATAAAAAAGTCCCTTTGGGGACTTTTTTTATTGATTTAAAAGGCGCTTTTGCTCGTCTTCTACCATTTTGGTTATCCACGAGCTATTTTCTTCTGCTTTCATCTGTGTATCACCTACTACAGATTCATCGGCAAAGCTGTCAAATTCTTTTTGCTTATTTGAAAGTATTTCAAGCATACGCTCGTCAATCGTTTCGTCGGCAAGAAGTCTGTATACAAGCACGTCTCGTGTCTGACCCATTCTGTATGCACGTGCTATTGCCTGATTTTCTATGGCAGGTGTGAGCTGTGGTTCGCAAAAAACAACAACACTTGCTGCCTGTATGTTAAGTCCCGTACCGCCCGCCTGCACCTGACTCACAAGCACAGCACCCGGCTCGGCTGCGTTAAATTTGTCTACGATTTCCTGTCTTTTTGCAGGACTTATATCACCCGATATAATTTCCGATGCGCGCTCACCCATAAGAGCACACACTTTATCAAGCGTGTTTCTGAAAAAGGAAAATACTATTACTTTTCGGCCTTGTTCTTTTGCCGATTCACAAATTTCGACAAGTCGCATAGCCTTTGACGATTGGTTAATATCATCAACCTGCCACGATACCTGACGAATAGCCATAAGGTTGCCCGACGCCACGGCTTCGCGGTAAATCGCGTTTTCGGAGGGACCCAACTCGCACCATTGCTCTTTCTCGATAAGTTCGGGAAGTTCTTTTAACACGTCCTCGCGCACACGACGCAGATATACAGGCGACAGTTCTTGTCTGAACTGATCGGCGGTAGATATATTTTTGACCTGCTCAAGCCGTGGAGCAAGCTGAGGTTGAAGACATTCTATCAAAAAACACATCTCATCAACGCGGTTTACAAGCGGTGTTCCCGACATATACAATACACCTTCGGTTTTGTCAAGAAGTTTTTTCATGGCAACCGTGCGCTGTGCATCGGGATTTTTAACGTAGTGAGCTTCGTCAACTACAAGATAATCAAATTTGAATTTTTCGGGCAGTTCAAATCTGCTGATAGATTCGTAGGTGGTAACGGCAACGTCACCGTTTTCGCGCCAATATCTGAGTGCGGTTTCATCTGCACCGTGAATTTTGGTAACCTCAAGGTCGGAGAACTTTTGTATCTCCCTGCACCAGTTTATAAGCACTGACGCGGGGCATACCACCATAAAATGATACTTGCCCGAAGCCTTGAGCGCAAGGATAGTGGCGATTGCCTGAATTGTTTTACCAAGTCCCATTTCGTCACCAAGTAGGGTGCGCTTTTGATGAATTGCATATTTCACTCCAAAAAGCTGATAACTTCGAAGTGTTGCTTTAAGCCCTGAAAGATCAGGCTCCATTGCCTCAATTTCAGCAACAAGTTCAGCGGGAAGTCCCACTTCTCCGGGAGTTGATGTATCAAGATGTTTGCAATATTTTTCGAGTGTTGCATAATAATTTGATGAATTTTCGCGAAAATGCGCGCGACACTCGGTAATATCCGCGGTTAAAACATCGTTGTAGCTATCAAGACAGGATTGATCTCCAAACTCCTCGGATAGTCTTTGCGACAACGATTGTATAGCGGCAATTGATTGCTCGCGTTCTGTTTTTGATGCAAAAAACCACGACATACCGCCTGCCGCCTTTTGTGCTGCGGCGATTTCTTTTACAACGGGTTTGTGGTTTGAATCATAAATATGTGATAAATCCACACGTATTTTATCGTGCACAATAAGGATATACAGTGCGCGAATGAGGGCGTCGTCTGCTTTTGTATGTGAATCCGCTTTTATGCGTAAAGACATTTTTTTACGTGTGTTCTCAACAATGCCGTCGGTTAATTCACATATTTTTTGTGCACCCTGCGCGCCGATGCCCTCGAGCGCTTCAATGCGTACACGTGATAACTGGGATAACTCGTATATATTACTTATGCCTGCGTCTTTAAGATAGGATACACGAATACCCTGTTTTCCCTGAGAAAGCATATCAACGCTCATACTTTCAAGCTCCGCTTTGAACTTTTCATTAAAAAAGAGGTCTGCCGCGCGTCGTAGCTCTGCTATCTCATTTTTTTGTGAATCGATTGCAGTTTTAAGTGCCGTATCGATGGAATTTACTCTTTTTATAATTGATTTAACTTGCTTTTTGTCAGGTCTGTCGCTCATGCGATTTTCCCTCCCTTAAACCGTTTGTTTTATACCATAATTATAATGTATTTTAAGCATTCAGTCAAGAAAATAACGAGTGCGGGTTCGGTGCTTTAAAATTGTGGATATGGGTGGCAGTGCTCTGCCCCTGCCAAAACAAGAAAGCACACCAAAAGGTGTGCTTTTTTGTTTTGGTATATTGACACACTTGTGAGCGGGAACTCCATAATCCAAAGCGGCAAAATGATCGACGACTCCACCCGCGCACACGCAATCTTTATCGAAAATATGCTTTAAAATAGTTGAAAAAAAGAAACTATGTATTGTATAATGAATTCAATATATTAAGGGGGATATATATGAATACATTTAATTTTGAAAGTTTACCTGATACATTAAAATCAGGCGCAAATGAGATCGCAAAATTACTTGGATTTTCTGTTTGTGAAGATGGTATTTCTGTTTATGCAAATAAAACGGAAGAAAAAACTATCGGAGTTGAATTTGCAGAAGATAAAATTACTATCAGTTATAATAAAAAAGTACATTTTTTCAGACTTCTCTCAATGCTTGAAAGTCTGAACGAAAACTATACCGAAACACCGCGCCATACCTCGCTTTCATATATGGCGGACCAGTCGAGAAACGCCGTACTCAATATGCAAAGCGCAAAACGCCTTGCGTGCTATCTTGCGCTTCTGGGCTATGATCAGCTTCAGCTTTACACCGAGGATACATACGAGATAGAGGGTGAGCCGTACTTTGGGCACCTTCGCGGCAGATGGACAAAAACCGAACTTCGCGAGTTTGATGATTACTGTGATATGTTAGGTATCGAACTTGTACCCTGTATACAGGCGCTCGCTCATCTTGAAAGAATGTTTTATTGGAAAGCATATGGCAACGTCAATGATAAAGCAGGCATCCTTCTTGTAGGCGACGACGAAACCTATGCACTTATTGAAAAGATGATAAAAACCTGCAGCGAGTGCTTCAGAAGCAAACAAATCAACCTCGGTCTTGACGAGGCGCACGATCTCGGCCTTGGTAAATACCTTGATAAAAACGGCTTTGAAAACAGATTTGATATAATGACAAAGCACCTTAAAAAAGTGCTTGAAATCACAAGAAAATATGGCTATAAACCGAGTATGTGGAGTGATATGTACTTCCGCCTCACATTTGAAGGTCATTATTATAGTGATACAGGAAGCATTCCGCAGGAAGTTATAGACACTGTACCCGAGGATGTAACACTTATATACTGGGACTATTATACAACAAGCGAAAAACGCTTTGAAAATATGTTGCGTAACCATAAAGCCTTTAAAAACCCGACCGCGTTTGCAGGCGGTGTCCAGAAGTGGTGCGACTTTGTTGCAGTACCGTCGCTCACATTTAACATTGAAGGAATGCACATAGATAAATGTATAGAACACGGTATTACCGAGATTATGACAACAGGCTGGGGCGATGACGGCGCCGAGGCACCGCACTTTTCAACCCTCCCCGGACTTACATTCTATGCAGAAAAATGTTTTATCGGCGATATAGAAAAAGATTATCTCGATGCAAGATTTGAAGCACTTGCAAAAATCCCGATGATTGCATTTGAACTTATGAGTGATATGGACTATCCGCAAAAACCTGCTGAGGAAGTGCGTAAACACTACTCCTATAATAAAATGATTCTTTATTCAGACGTTCTTTGCGGTATGTACAATAAACATATCCTCCGCGATGAATTCTGTGAGCACTATAAGAAAATAGCGGACGCTCTTGCAGAGTATACCGATAATGAAAACTTTGGTTATATCGTGGATATGACGCAAAAACTTGCAACAGTCAATATGTATAAATCAATTCTTCCGCACGATATCCGTAATGCTTACGAAAAAGGCGATAAACAAGCACTTGCCGATATTGCAAAGAATATTATTCCTGTAACTGTTGATGCAATAGACGCACTTTTGAAGTCGTTTGTTAAAATGTGGAATTATGAGAGCCGCCCGTTCGGACTTGAAGTTCAACAAATACGACTCGGTGGACTCAAGCAGCGCCTTGAATGCGTTGCAGAGCGCCTTTTGGACTATGCCGAGGGCAGAATTGACAAAATAGATGAACTTGAACAGCCGCTTCTTTATGCCGATTGCAGGGAGCAAGATGATGATAACCTTTATCCCACTTCGTCACGCTCTTGGATAAAAATGGTAACACCCTGTTATATATAAAAAAACAACCTATACAGGCGCACTCCGTAAGGAAGTGCGCCTCAGTTATATCCTTGAAAAACTTACTCCAAAGACAACTCTAATCTTAATTTTTGGCATGGCTGTTACTGTATGTTTTGACCTATACATAGAAAAAAGCGAGGTAAAATTTACCTCGCTTATAGTTTTTTGTAATGCAACAGGATGCCTTGCGGTTTTTCTGTGGCGTGTAGCGTAAGTTTTTTCTCCGTAGTCGCATCAAAAACAAAGCGCTCTCCGGTAACAACATCTGTCATATTATATTTTGCCTGTTCCAGAACCGGTGTAACGGTAAGTTCCGTTTTATCACACTCGGGACGGAAAAAACCAAATATCAGACCGCCGCTTAGGTCGGGACGTTCAAACTGATAGGACAGGGTATCCTTTCTGTCGGCGGTACATTCGGTCAGCGGATAGAAACTACCCGAAAGATAGGGCTTTGCCAACTGATAGATATCAATCATCTTTTTGTGCCATTCCACCGGATAATCATCGGCAAACCAGGTGTGTTTTTCCGCCTCTCCCATACCGACTGTGTGGAACAGACCAAAAGACATACCGCCGTACAGTCCGCTGAGGAAAGTATATGTGTTTCCGGGGTCTACGGGCGGTGCACCGTTTACCAACGGTACAAAATGACCAAGTCCGTGGTTGGACACCTGCGCACCGATAGGATCTGCACCCGGATGCATATAAAAATCGGTCTCAGGGATGCGCACAACCACGTGTACGCCACCGTCTACAAGAGTAAAACTCGCTTTCCACAGACCCGTAAACCCCAGACCAAACATAACACCTCCGCTTTCCGTCGTCGGAAAAATAACGATCCTGCTTAAACGAAAACCCTTGCGGGAACGAAAGTGAATCATAAATAAACGATACAGGTACGACACTATTAACAAATGTCTGTGCCAACTGTTTTTCTTTTTTTTGTTGCATAGATTTTGAACAATGTAATCACTCTCCTTATAAAAATAAAAGTGTTCCAATAAAGCAAAGCGCTATACTTGCTAATTGGTAAAAAGACAGTTTTTCCTTAAAGAATACCTTTCCAGATAAAGCAGAAAAGATAATACTGCCACCGGTTACTATCGGGTATAAAACTGTAGCAGGCAATTCTTTTGCACCGACAAGCTGAAGCATATAAGAGAGCCCCCCGATCAGTGCCGACCCTATCATAATAAAAAGCGTATTCTTTGAGGGAATTGACCGTTTACTCTTGCTTTTGCAAAACAGCAGTGTGACAGAACTAAAAAGGAATTTACCCACTCCCGAATACATAACAAAAGCGGTACTGCTTACAGGGGTAAATGCAGTATTGATTTGATGGCATTTTGATATAATGCTGACAAAACCATTCAAAATGAATATGCTCAGGCAAAGTAAAAAGAAGGATATCTTCAGTTTAAATTTTGTTTTGTTGGATAAAATGACAGCCAAAAGAATAAGTAATACCCCGACGACTCTCAGCACGGTCAGCGGCTCATTTAAAAAGAGAACGCCGAACAGATAGGGTAAAAGCATACCGCCGCTCATCAGAAATAAAGAATATATCGCCATGCCGTTGCTTTTTAAGATCTTGAAACCCAGGATAACATAGATCATGCACAACAGCGACATCAAAAAAGCGAGTACAACCGAAAACAAAGAAAATTCAATCTTAAAACCGGAAAGCGCAAAGAATATAAATGCCGTAAACAGTCCGGAAGCCGCATTGAATTTAAGTCCGGAAGCCATATCCGTGCCCTCAAAATGTTGATATTTTTTTTGAAGAACGAAGTCAAACGCCAATAAAATAGTTGCAATAATTACAAGTGTATAATGCATTGTTTATCCCTCCAACAACATAATATCAAGTATAATTCCATGTTTATATTGCTTTTTTATCTAAAAATATGATATAATCACCAAAAGGAGTGATTGTCATAAAAAGTATACATTTTTCATTATCCGATATGTCAAAAGTGGAGTTTTCAATAAGTTATATGGAAATCGATGCCAAGTCTCCACTGAATCAGAACGAAACACATATTCATAAAGAATGTGAGATATATCTTAATCTGAGCGGCAACGTCTCCTTTGAAGTTGAAAACCGCATATATCCCATTTCTCGTGGCAGTGTTATCATTACGCGCCCCTTTGAATATCATCACTGTATCTATCACTCTAACGAACAACACAAGCATTTTTGGATCACCTTTTCAGCCAAGGAAGAAGATATTTTAAAAATATTTTTTAGCAGAGAAAAAGGAAAAAACAATCTGATAATTCTTGATGAAGAACAACTAAAAGAATGTTGTCTTGTGCTGAATGATTTGTTGAAAACCGGGACGGATTCGCTTTCGCGCAGAATCGGATTTTTACAACTGCTGCGCATTCTGAGGAGTGGTGAGGGTGAAAACAGCATTGGTGACATAGAAAAAATGCCGCAAGATGTATTACTTGCACTTGAGTTTATGAATGATCATTTGGTCGAGGAGTTTGACGTTAAAGCACTTGCTGCCGCCTGTAATGTAAGTGTAAATACATTGGAAAGGCATTTTAAAGAGGCAATCGGTATTACACCGTTTGCAATGCTTCGAAAAAAAAGGCTGATCGTCTCAATGGAATACTTAAGAAATGGCAAAACGGTGACAGAAGCGGCATTAAAAAGCGGATTTTCGGATTATTCTAACTATATCCAGCTTTTTCGTAGGCAATTCGGTGTTACACCACTACAGTACAAAAAGAAATTTGAAACGAAATAATACGGTGCAGTATAAATCACCTTTAATCACAAACGCTAACATCACGATTTGAAATCAAAGGAGAATTTATATATGAAAGCCACTGGAATAGTTGGAAGAATAGACGATTTGGGAAGGGTGGTTGTGCCCAAAGAAATCTGTCGCACTATGCGTATTCCGGAGGAAGACTCTTTTAAAATACATACATAAATAATTGTGGATATGACGGGCAGCGCTCTGCCCCTGTCGAAAAAACTGACAAGTTTTGACTTGTCAGTTTTTTAATTGTGTATTTATGTACACAATAGATCAGAATTGAAAGATTCTGCTATATTTTGCAATGTTTTGAATTTAATTTGCAATTGATGTTGTAAATAAATTGTTTTATAATGGACTTACAATACCAAAACAGATAAAAAATTGGAAACTATCTTTTC
Source organism: Eubacteriales bacterium (assembly GCA_045612565.1). GTDB lineage: Bacteria > Bacillota > Clostridia > Oscillospirales > QAKW01 > RGIG9041. Next base: position 6,702 of record JAZKZG010000015.1, on the reverse strand, counting down.
TATTTACAAAGGGGTATAATAATGATTGAATTTATTTTTCCCAAAGACGGATTTTTTGTAAATAGTGGCGACGGTGAATGGCAAGAAAATTCACTTGTTGTTCCTGTGCGTGTGAAATCGGACAAGGCACCTACCATAAACGGTGTCCCCGCAACGTACGACGGCGATTGCTACGTGGCGTCGGTTGCACTTGTAGGCTACCGCAACTCTATTGTAGCCGCTACCGACAGCGAACAAAAGAACATAAGTGTTTTTGCAATTGACAAAAAACACGATAAAAGTTACCGTATTTCAGTTGATGACAACATCAGATTTTTAAAAGAACTTACCGATGGTGATTATAAGTCGATATTTGACCACCCCTATCTTGCGATATATAAAAAGGCACACGATTTATACGGTGCGAAAGTGCATTTCAACCTCTTTTACGAGTTTTGCGATAGAGCAAGAGAGGATTTTTCAGGTGATCACGACTATTTCAATCTGTCAATGATGACAGACAGATATAAGGAAGAATTTATCGCAAACAGTGACTGGCTCAAGTTAAGCTTTCATTCGTGGGCAGAGTATCCCGAACATCCTTATGCGTTTGCCGACAGAAAAACGGTGCATAAAGACTGTGTTACAATCTGCCGTGAAATATGCCGTTTTGCAGGTAAAGAGTGCATATCAAACTATACTACGACGCATTGGAAGGCTGCCAACATCGAGGTGGTGCGTGAAATTCGTACGCTCGGTATCAAGGGACTTGTGAGCCATTTCAATAGAGATAAGCAAGGTGAACCCGTTATGAGTTTTTACTTCGACGGTGAAATGTTTGATAATATCGAAACCCGTAAATTTTGGATGGACACGGCAGAAGATATGGTATTTATAAATTCCGACCGCGTACTTAACTACAGTCCGCTTGAAGAAGTACTTGCCGACGTCGAAAAGGCAATGAATGACCCGCACAAAAGCGGTTTTGTGGAGCTTATGATACACGAGCAGTATTTTTACAGCGACTATTCGCACCACCGTCCCAATTTTGAAGAACGAATACTTGAGCCTTGTAAAATACTCGCAGAAAACGGATATGTCGGTGCGCATTTAACAGATGTACTGACTGAACGTGCACATTGCGATTACCCCGAATTTTTGTAAATTGGAGTTTTTAATATGAAACAGATAACCGCATTAATAACATTCGATTCAATAAGAGCAAGATACTATATGTCAGAACTTGAAAAGTACGTTTCAAAGGTGACAAATGGCGAGGTGACAGTGGTAGGCGAGTTCGGTGCAAAGCCTCGCGATAACGCGCTGGTGCTTTGCCATCTTGACGAACTTTCACTCGACACAAGTGACCTGTCCGACCCCATGTTTGAAGATATAATTGATATCGACGTAAAAAACGGTATCGGTCATATCGCGGGTAGTAATGACCGCAGTATTCTTATTGGTATATATAAGTACTTAAAGTCTGCAGGTTGCAGATGGGTGCGTCCGTGTGAGGACGGCGAGTATATACCGTATTGTAATTTGACCCAGCACTCGTTTGTGTACAGAAAAAAAGCGGACTACAACTACCGCGGTCAGTGTATCGAGGGCGCTGTCAGTTTTGAGCACGTACGCGATACTATCGAGTGGCTGCCCAAGATTGATATGAATATGTTTATGATTGAGCAGATAGTCCCCTATAACTATATGAGCCGATGGTACACCCACATTAAAAACACAAAACTCGACCATACCGATATTCCGTACGAAAAATACTGTGAGTACTGTGAGGAACTCGAAAATACAATCAACAAGTGCGGACTGCAGTTCCACGCTTTAGGTCACGGTGCACTTAACGAGCCGTTTGGCGTAAGACATATGATTTCTGGCGGAGAATACGATATCCCCGAGGAAACAAAAAAAGCATTTGCACTTGTAAACGGCAAACGTGACCTTCACAAAAAATCGCCATTCTTTACACAGTTTTGTATGTCACAGGAGTGGGTACAGGATACGGTTGTAAATTGGCTTTATAACTACATTTTGCAAAAGCCACACATCGATTTTTTACATTTCTGGCTTGCAGACAGTACAAATAACCACTGTGAGTGTGAGGAGTGTATCAAAAAGACACCGAGTGATTGGTACGTTATTATGCTCAATAAGCTTGACAAAAAACTTACCGAAAACGGCATAGACAGCAAGATTGTATTTATTATGTATACCGACACGCTGTGGCCGCCCGTGACGGAAAAATTCAATAACCCTTCAAGATTTATACTTACAACAGCGTGTGGAACAGGTGAGGGCTATAGCGCCAAACGCCGTGAGGGCGGAGTTCCTAAATGGGAAAGAAATAATTTTCAGGTAAAAACAGGTATTGATATGGCATTAACCTTCATTGATGCGTGGAAGCCGATATTTGACGGACAGAAATTCATTTATGAGTATTATCTTTACACCTCGCATTTTTCCGACCCCGGTTATATGACATTTTCGAGAGTTATAGCAAAAGATATAAAAATACTTGAGGTGACGGGCTTTGACGGTATAATGAGCGATCAGACCCAAAGAAGTTATTTCCCGACGGCACTGCCATCAGCTATAATGGGACATACGCTGTTTGATACGGCGCTTGATACCGAAGAGTATATTGACGATTATTTCAAAAACGCTTTCGGCGGTGACTGGAAAATTGCGAAAGAGTATCTTGAAAAAATATCCGCAAGTTTTGATCTTGAAACCATGTTGCAAAAAACAGACATTACTGCACAGGACACTGGCTCACAAGATGCAAATAGCCAAAAGGCGGGAATTATAGGCAACACCTCTGCAGGTGATGTTATTGCAAAGGTGCCGGGTATTGTTGACGCATTCGCGGATGATGTAAAGCGCAACCTCACTCTTGAAAACGAGTGTCACAGACTTTCGTGGAAGACACTTGAATATCACGGTGAGTATTGTAAGGGTGTGTCAGAAATTTATTATCTGCTTTCGAGAAACGATACCGAGGGCGCAACAAAGAGCCTTGAAAAATTCATCGACTACCTTTCGGAAATCGAAATGGAAATACATAGATTTTTTGACCTTAATTTGTTTATACAGAGAACAACTCAGGTAATAAAAGGAAAATAAAAACACCTTCTGCTTGTAAAGGTGTATGTATTAAGTATTTGTGAAACCGAAGAACTTTGGGCGGATACTAATAGCTGGATAAGAGCAGAAAGAAGTGAAACTTTTACCTTTTGATATGTGATTTAAGATTAAACCCACTTGTATTTAAATAAGTATAGCCCTCTCGGAATTCCGAGAGGGCTCATTTTGATTTTGTTATATTATGTTTGTTATAAGAGTAATGACATAGCGTTTACCTACTTTTTTTATTGATAATATGGTATTGTGTTTGATATAAAAATCGTTAAAAAACATTTGTGGAGTAACAAGAACAGCGGCAACTTGTTGACATTTCAACAAGTTTGTGATATACTTGTTGAGATATCAACAAGTATGGAGGGGATATGGTGCAAGAAAGATTTGAAACTTTTACTGTTCTTATTAACAGAATCAGCCGTAATATTCGCAAAATAAAAAATCAGGAAATGGCGGAGTATAATCTGAGAAGCGCTCACGTCTCCTGCCTTTATTATATCTATTCATTAAAAAACGCAACGGCTACCGACCTTTGTGAGCGTTGCGAGGAGGATAAGGCTACCATTTCACGTGCGCTTGATTATCTTGAATCGGGTGGATATATTACCCGCGAGACTGAAAACGCAAAACGTTATAAAAGTCCGCTTAAACTGACCGTTAAAGGTTTTGAGGTCGGCAAAAAGATTTCTGATAAAATAATCGGTGTTCTTGATGCTATAAGTGATGGTCTTACCGAGCAGCAAAGAGTTGAATTTTATCACAGTCTTTCCGTTGTGAGTAAAAGTTTGGAACAATGTGCTCAAATAAATAAAAACTAAATTCAGAAAGGATTTTTATATGGAAACCAATAAAAAATACGAGGCGTTATTTACGCCTTGGAAAATCGGTAATGTTGAAATCAAAAACCGAATAGTAATGTGTCCTATGGGCGGCACTTCGCTTTTTGGTTGGTTTGAACTTACAGGATGCCATTTCGATAAAGAAGCGGCAAAGTTATTCCTTGAAAGAGCCAACAATAACGTAGGTCTTATTATACCCGGTATTGCTCCTCTGCGTGACACTTTCTTCGGCAAATGGCTCTGGCAAAACGAGAAAATGTTCAAGGATCTCAAAGAATTTATGGATGAGATTCACAAGACAGGTGCTAAACTCTTTATTCAGCTTACAGCGGGTATGGGCCGTTCGTGGGCGATCACTGAACTTGTTGCCCCCTTACATAAAAATAAACTTACAAGAGCGCTTGTAAAGCCTATTATTGATACGTCACACGAACTCGCGTCGCCTTCACCACAAAAATCGCGTTGGGCACACGATATTGAATGTCCTGAAATGACTGTGGAACAGATTCACGAAATCATTGAGGCTTTTGCAAAAACCGCCAAACTTTGTAAAGAGGCGGGTGTTGACGGTGTTGAAGTTCATGCCGTTCACGAAGGTTATCTTCTTGATCAGTTCGCAATTGAATTTTTTAATAAGCGTACCGACGAATACGGCGGAAATTTTGAAAACCGTTACCGCTTTGCAAAAGAGGTTGTAACTGCAATCAAAGAGGCTTGTGGCAAAGACTATCCGGTATCACTTCGATATTCTGTAGAGTCTAAAATGAAGGGCTTTTGCGAGGGTGCAATGCCGGGTGAGGACTATACCGAGGTCGGACGTGCAATGGCAGAATCGGAAAAGGCAGCAAAGTACTTGCAGGATGCAGGCTACGATATGCTCAATGCCGATAACGGCACCTACGACTCGTGGTACTGGGCGCATCCGCCGATGTATATGCCCGAAAACTGTAACCTCGACGATGTGGCACATATCAAAGAATTTGTTGATATTCCCGTTGTGTGTGCGGGCAGAATGGATGCCGAAGTTGGTGCAAAAGCGGTTGCTGACGGTAAAATTGATGCTGTTGGCGTTGCACGTCAGTTCCTTGTTGACCCCGAATGGATTACTAAAATCATAGAGGATAGGCTGGAGGATATCAAACCCTGTATCTGCTGTCACTCGGCTTGCTTTAATTTCTCATCTTCAAAAGGACACGCAAATACACAGGATCTGACCGATACTATGGGACTTGCCCGTTGTGCACTTAATCCCGAAACGATGCAGTCGAAAAAATACTATATTACACCTGCCAAAAAACAAAAGAACGTCGCAGTTATCGGCGGTGGTATCGGCGGTATGGAGGCGGCAATACTACTTGCAAAACGCGGTCATAAAGTAACCCTTTATGAAAAGAGTAATAAACTCGGCGGTGTGTTCATTGCGGCAGCCGCACCCTCATTTAAGGAAAAAGACAGAGCTCTTATCGCCTGGTATATTCGCGAACTTTCAAAATATCTCATTGATGTGAAACTCAATACCGAAATCAAGGATGTAAAATCACTTGATGCGGATGAAATTATTGTGGCAACAGGCGCAAAAGCCAAAAATATTCCCGTAAAGGGTGCCGACACTGCAGTTGAAGCAGTTGACTATCTTCTCGGCAATAAAGAGGTGGGCGAAAACGTCGCAGTTATCGGCGGAGGTCTTACAGGCTGTGAAATTGCTTATGATTTATATTTAAAAGGCAAAAAGCCTGTTATTGTAGAAATGCAGGACGACCTCATCGTAACTCCGGGCGTTTGTCTTGCAAATACAAGTTATCTGCGTGATTTCTTTAAGACAAATAACGTTGCAGTTCATCTTGAAACATCACTTTGTGAGATAAACGACGGTAGCGTCACACTTAAAGACAAAGAAGGCAAAAACTTTAACATTGACTGTGATTCTGTTATTCTTTCGGTCGGCTATAACCCTGCACCGATTGTTTCAAAAGGTAGACACATTCACGTAATCGGTGACGCCGACAAGGTAGGAAACCTTCGCTCTGTTATCTGGGGTGCATGGGATATCTGTATGAAAATATAAGGAGAAAAAATATGATATTAACACAAGAACAGCAAGAAATCCTTGACGGCAAAAAGGGTGAAACTCTTGCAAAGGTTATGAAAACACTCGTTATGTACGGTGATGCTTTTGAAGCCGAAAAACTTGTGCCGATTACATCAAAATACAATCATCTTGTAACTTCATTCGGTCTCAAGGTGATGTCACCCGTATATGACTTAATGCAACAGCTTCTTGATGCTGATGTTGCATCGGAACAAAAATTTTCGGTGGACCCGCGTCCGCTTGATAAAAATGTACCTGCTAACTTTTTACAGAATTTTGTGTTTGGTAACTTTATGTACACTAAGCAGGATTTTTACGAAGATCAGCTTAAAAAACTTGGACTTATGGACAAAAATGCGTTCACTTGTACCTGCTATATGGACGAGGTCGGCAACACACCCAAAAAGGGTGACGTGCTTTCGTGGGCAGAGTCCAGTGCGGTGGTGTATGCAAATTCGGTGCTTGGCGCACGTTGTAACCGCAATTCGGGCATCATTGATATTATGGGTTCAATCGTTGGCTACGTACCCTATTTTGGTTTGCTCACTGACGAGGGTAGAAAAGCAACTTGGGTTGTAAAAGTACAGACTACCAAAAAGCCCGAGGCACAATTGCTTGGTTCCGCTATCGGTATGAAGGTTATGG
>JAZKZG010000014.1:0-6444 GCA_045612565.1 Eubacteriales bacterium | reverse complement strand
CTTCCTTGGTCGGCGCCAGGCGATAAAGCACTTCCTTTCCTTCTCTCCGGCCGGTGATAAGACCGGATTGCTTTAGGGTGCGCAGATGATGCGAGACAGCAGGTGCGCTCATGGAAACCGCCGCGGCAATATCGCTGTCCTGTACCTCTCCTTCAACCGCAAGGGTGGAAGTGAGAAGATTGACGTTGCAGGATGTGACGCCGTCAACTGCGCCGACCGCTTTTTCAACACGTGCCGAACACGCCGCACAGCTCATTCCTGTTATTTTATATTGTTTCATAAAACATTCCTTTAAAGTAATTTGTTTTCATTATATAACTTTAATTTATCACTGTCAAACCGATTTTTTGTAGTAAAGTGGCGACATGCCCACCTCTTTTTTAAAAACACGCGAAAAATTCTGCGGGTCAATACCAACCGCCTCAGCCGCCTCACCTACACTGCACATGCTTTGTTTTAGCATTATACATGCTTTCTGTATGCGAAAGCGCATTATATATTCGTGCGGTGCAAGACCCGTTTTTTGCTTGAAAACAGTCGAAAAATAACTGCGTTCAAGCCCGACCGCATCGGCAATGTCGCTGACTGTGAGTTTTTTATAATACTGCGCCTCGATAAAGCCTATTGCTTTATTTATAAGGCTGTCAGCATCAGAATAACTGCAGTTTTCAAGCAAAACCGCAAGTATATTATAAATACAAGCGGTGCGATAGAGGTCGGAACCCATATCCTGTTTGTAATTTATTGTAAGCAAGTCTTCGATAATATCGGTAATTTTTTTAAAAGCCGATTTTGACACAAAGGGATTACCGCTGTCAATACCCGCACGTGCAAGGCACCTTCCCACGTCAAGTCCGCTGATAGCACACCAAACACCGCTTCGAGGTTCCTTTTTATCGGCGGTGTGGATTATTGTATCACCCGGCAAAAGAATGTAACAGTCACCGGGAGACACCAAAAACTCGGTACCGTTTATAATAACTGAACCATAGCCTGACGTACAACATTCGATTAAATAGACGTCGCGGATAACAGGTCCGTAGGTTACACCGGGGATTAGGTTTTCGTCACGTGCGCAAATGCAAAGCGTTGGGGCATCACTCTGTTTTTTTAAAAAACGGTCATATTTCATAGTTATCACTTTCCAACAAAATGAGGATTTTTCCAAACAAAATATTGTTGATTTTATGTTGTTTTACTTGATATAATCATATTATAACACAAAAGGAGATAAAACACAATGAATAAAAAATTAAATATTGTTGTTATAGGCTGTTCCGATATGGCAAAGCTTCATATGCGGGGCGTTGTTAATAACGGAGCCAATCTTTACGGCATCTGTGACATAACTGAGGAGAGAATTGCAAAACGTCTTGACGAGTTCACAGATGTAAAGACCGCAACCGATTACCGCGAGTTTGTAAACGATCCCAACGTTGATGCGGCAGTAATCGTTACCCCCGACAAACTTCACAAACAGATGACAATTGACTTTCTTATGGCGGGTAAAGATGTTTTGTGCGAAAAGCCGATGGCGCTTAAGCTTGACGAGTGTCAGGATATGATTGACGCCGAAAGAAAAAGCGGCAAAAAACTGATGATCGGTCAGGTATGCCGTTGCACACCGTCGTTTGTTATGACAAAGAATCTCATTGATGAAGGCAGAATCGGCGAACTTTTCTTTGTTGAAAGCGAATACGCTCACGACTATGCGGTAGCACGCGGTGCTGACGACTGGCGCGTTGACCCCGACCGTCACGGCATAATCGGCGGCGGATGCCACGCAGTTGACCTGCTCAGATGGATTGCGGGTGACCCCACCGAAGTTTATGCGCTTTCAAACCACAAATGCCTTACCGACTGGCCTGTTGACGATAACACAATTGCAGTAATGAAATTCCCGAACAACGTAAACGGTAAAGTGTTCACTTCAATCGGCTGTAAGCGTGACTATACAATGCGTTCGGTATTCTACGGCACAAAGGGTACAATCATCTGCGACAACACCTCAGACCGCATCTGGCTTTATGAAGACGGCGAGAGATGGGAAGACGGCAAGAGAAGATACACACGCGCAATCGAGATGCCCGTTGAAGTTAACAACCACAACATCAACGCAGAGATTGACGTGTTTGTAAAAGCACTCCAGAACGGCACAGAGATGCCCGTTAGCTCAAAAGAGGGCGCAAACACAGTTGCGGTTTGCTGTGCATGTGTAAAATCTTCAAAAGAGAACAGACCCGTTGAGATTGAATATATTAAATAAAAAACGAGCCTTATGGCTCGTTTTTTTTGGTAATAATTCCTAAATTTGTGTTTTTGTTTTTGTTTGTTGTACCATAAATATTATTTTTATACAAAAACTAAAATATTTTTTTCAATTTATGATATAATATAAGTGAAAGGAGTGCGCAAAAATGAATGATACTCCACCCGTTTTTTATTCAAACTGTCTTTTATCAATAAAGAGTAGTTGCTTTTTCAGTTTACATTTCAAATTACGCAAAAGCAACTACATAGTTAAAATGCAAAGGAGAAAACTCTTATGATATATTTACATAAATATAAAAGAAGCACTGCCATTTTGATTGTTGCGGTACTGTGACTCTTGTCATTAAAACTTCCGTCTTTTGCTGCTACCGAAGTACAGGAGCAGGAAGGTAACGATACAATGGCTACTGCCGATACAACTTATGATGGCTATGCAGCACGCGGTGCTTTAATACGCGATTTAGATGTTGATTATTGGAAATATACTGCAACATCTAATGGCTTTGCAAATATTTTGGCTTGGTAGCATACCGTCCGGTACAAATTATAATATATATTTATATAATTCAAGTGGAACATATATGGCTTGTTCTGTAAAAACAGGCACATCACAAGAAATGATTAAATGTAGGTTCAAAGCAGGCAAAACATATTATGTTAGAATTGAATCCGCATCGGGATGGTCGGATTCAAAATATAAACTAAGTATTAAAAATTATGAACTTGGTAATGCAAGACTGTTTGCTTATGATACAATCGACAGTGATGGTGAAGATTTTGATTCAACACATTTCGCAGAAGAATCATTACCGTATTTTCATCAGTATGGATATAGTGGCAATTGGTATTTAAATAATACTGTAGGTCCAGCATATGATGTTTTACCGTCAAGTAGAGTTTTTATTGTTGGCAATCATGCAAACAATGGAGTGATGCAATTTGACAATTCATACCCAAACCTAACTTTTTTATACGCTAATCAAATACAATATATGAGTTCATCTAACAAGGCGTTAGTTAATATCGGTGACTTAAGCAATGTTGCTCTAATTATATTTGCAGGTTGTAATTCAGGCTTATCCCATGCAACTAAAGGTAACCTTGTTGATATGGCAATAAGTAAGGGTGCACAATGTGCAATCGGTTGGGAAAATTCAATTTGGTATCCATATTCAAATGATTGGCTCATCCGATTTGTCTATTACAGTGGCCTTGACAAGAATATTACAAATGCATCAACGGCTGCTGATGACTATTGTATAGAAAACTGCAACCAAAACAATATAGAAAAATATGAACTTTTGCTCAATCGCTACACAGGTACCTCACGACCGACTTCAATTGTAATATAAGGAGGCTAATATGTTGAAAAAGAAAAGAATAATAATTATTTTAACTGCAATTGCAGTATTAATTGCTGTTTCTTGTATCGGTGTATATGCAACCCAAAATTATAAAAATATAATTCCCGAGGGCGGTATGTATCAGACAAGAAAAGGCGCTCCTAAAACCAAGACTTTCGAGGTTGGCGAACTACCTCAAATATCGGATACACTAAGTAAGGATACGCAGGTTACAGACAATTATAAGAAAATTATAAACTCATTAAATGTTGCAAAGAACGGTACCAAACTTAAATATAAAGAAACCGTAGTTTATAGTGAAACCAGCAATATTGACGTATATATTGATGAAAACCAAAACGAGTATAGATATAACTTAAATGGAGAACTTGTTACATTCAATGCAAACGCAATGGCAGTAGATACAGTCACAGGTACAATCGATAAAGATGCCATTATAATCGATGACATAAAAGCACTCGCACCAAAATATGCAGTTGCAATTTTTGGCGATGACTTTAACGGTTACACCATGGATAATGCAGAATATTATCAAAGCATTGGCTGTTATAATGTTACTTTTACAAAAAAATACGGCGAGGGAAATTTTATAAAAGGAGAACACTGTTTTGTTCAAATTCTTCCAAACGGTGCACTTAGAAAATGTAATATTTCAAGAGATGTAGATTATGACAGCTTTGATGCAAAAAGACTTGAAGGTATAACAGAAAAAGACATAACAGATTTTGTTAAAAGCCAAGTTGAAGCAAAAGAAAAAATTGCATCTCACGAAATTTACGGCATATATCTTAAGTATGAAAATAACGATTTTTATATACAAGCTTCAGTATCATTAACTTATAACTATGGAATTTGTGATATGAAAGATTATTTTTACGAATTACCGTAAAAATTTAAATAGTGCGGAAAGGAATTATCCTTTCCGCATTTTTATTTTACATAAGTTTTGATATATGAATCGATTGCCGACTGAATGATTTCTTTTGCATAGTGTTCACCCGCAACCTCAAAAACAACCGTTGATTTGTTTTCGAGTTCTTTATATACCTTGAAAAAGTGCTGCATTTCCTCGCGGATATGCGCAGGAAGTTGTTTTATATCGGTATAGTTATTATAGGTCGGGTCGCCGTACGGAATTGCAATAATCTTTTCGTCGTGCTGGTCATCGTCAATCATCGAGATAACACCTATGGGAAAGCAACGCACAAGTGTCATAGGGTGAATTTGTTCGGTACAGAGAACAAGCACGTCAAGCGGGTCGTTATCATCGGCAAAAGTGCGCGGAATAAAGCCGTAGTTTGCAGGATAGTGGGTTGAGGTATAAAGCACACGGTCGAGTTTTAACATACCCGTATCCTTATCCATCTCATACTTACACTTTGAGCCTTTTTCAATTTCGATTACCGCAACGAAATCATCAACATTAATTCTTTTCGGGTCAATATCGTGCCAGATGTTCATTGTATTCTCCTTATAAACTGTTTGCGTATTCTTCGATTACACCGAGGTCCCACACAAGACGCGAAAGCACGTATTTGTCGCGGATATCCTTGGTTGCTTTGAATGTAATTGGCAAAATAGCAGGGTCAACACTTATTTCCTCAGCGGTTTTGGGTGCGCCGATTCTTGTGAGAAGTTCAAATATTTCATCACCTGAAGGCATCTCGGTATCAATAGCGGTTACGATGTCCTGCCATTTATCAATGATGACTTCAAGACGTTTTGCGTGTGAGTCTTTGTTGTATTTCTGCTCTTTTTCCTCTAGTGCTATCATAGGTTCTGCACAAGAGCCGAGGAAAGTACGGAGTTCGTCACCCCAAGCAGCAAAATCAAAAGCGTTTACGTAATCCAGGGCTTTTTGCTTATCGGGAGTAAGTGTTTTTAATTTCTGATAAAGACGTGCCGAAAGAAGTGTTGCATAAGCACATTGAATGCCGTGGAGGTCGGCATGTAAACCGAACTCAAGCGCACGCATATCCCACACGTGTGACATATAGTGCTCTCCGCCCGATGCAGGACGCGAAACACCTGCGTATGACATTGCAAGACCTGTTATGATAAGGCCTTCAAAAACAGCAGCAACAGCCTCGTCATCGCGTTTTAAAAGTCCGTCAGCATTGTCAACGCATTTTTTCAGTGCGGTGCGCACAAGCGTTGCAATACGCTCACAGTAGTATTCGTCGCTGATTATGTTCGCAATCTTCCATTCGCAAACGCCAACATATTTTGCAAGCATATCACCAAGACCTGCCTGAAGCATACGCATCGGTGCATTTTTGATAATATCGATATCGCCGATGATTACATCGGGGCATTTTGAGTTAAGGCTTACCTTTACGCCGTCACGTGCCATTGACGAGGTTGCAGAAGCGTAACCATCCATCGAGGGAGCGGTGCCAACGATTATATAGGGGCGTTTTGAGATGTTTGCAAGGATTTTGCAGATATCATTAATAACACCCGAACCAACAGCCACGATTGTGTCGCAGGTGTTATCAAAGTGCATAAACACTGAACCCACTGCTTTTTCGTCGGGCTCAAGGTTTTTATCGTTAAATATGTATTTGTTATAAGCAATATTATTTTTATCTAAAAGACCGCAAACGGTTTTACCTGCGGCTTCGTATGTATTAACATCGGCTACAACAAAAACTTTTTTTGAGTTATAGCGTGAAAGTACCGAGGGAAGTTCGTTTACTGCGCCGTTTTTAACAATAACGTCATCGATTTTGGCGCTGTGGCATTTGCCGCACTCGCATACTGTTTCAGGCGAGATATCAAGATAGTTGAAGTCGGATCGTAGCCATGT
>JAZKZG010000013.1:0-13689 GCA_045612565.1 Eubacteriales bacterium | reverse complement strand
CCGTTAATAGCAACTTTTACCATTTTGTGTTTCCTCCATAAAATAATTTTCCAACAGTTATTGTATACGATAACAATCAATTTTGCAATATCTTTTTTTAATTTTTTTAAGTTGATTAGCATACAAATAACTGTCAATCATTATATTGATTGACAAAATGGCTTAAAAATAGTATAATGTGCAAGAATATTGCTATTTTTGGGGGATTAAATATGGCTAAATATCCAAAAAAGGAAGGAAGGCGGATAAAAACGCTTCCTCCGATGTCTTATGTTACTCCTTATATAATGAAGACACGCAACACATCAATGAACTATATCCGCGATTCGATTGACATTGAAAAAGCAGAAGAGTATATTAAAAGAAAGAGAAAAGAGGGGCTTAGCAACTTTGGTATGTTGCACTTGTTTTTGGCGGTATATGCGCGTTCGGTTTCACAAAGACCGGGCATAAACAGATTTATACGCGGTCAACGCATTTATACACGCGAACATATCGAAGTAATGATGACAATAAAAAAAGAGATGTCACTTGAGTCTCCTGATACCTGCATCAAGTTTTATATGAATCCTGATGACACAGCGGAAACAATATATAATAATTTTACAAAACTTGTCGAAGAAAATAAGGCAGCAAGCGGTAACGGTGACAGTGATTTTGACAAAACCGCCCGTATTTTAACATACATACCCGGACTTTTGTTAAGGTTTGCTGTAGCAACACTTAGGACTTTAGACTATTTTGGACTTTTGCCGAGGTTTTTAACACATGTAAGTCCATTCCATGGGTCAATGGCAATAACATCGATGGGTTCACTCGGAATTCCGCCGATTTATCATCATTTGTATGATTTTGGCAACATTCCCGTGTTTATTTCATATGGAGCCAAGCGCAAAGAGGTAGAACTCAACAAAAACGGCGAACCTATTCAAAAACGATACATAGATTTTACGGTTGTTACAGATGAAAGAATCTGCGACGGATTTTACTTTGCATCGGCACTTAAGCTTATGCGAAATTATTTTAACAACCCGGACCAGCTCGATAATCCGCCCGAGCAGGTTATCAAGGATATAAAATGAGCGAACAAAAACAAATTAAAACAATTGCAAAAAATAAAAAAGCATATTTTGATTATTTTATCCTAAGCACTTATGAGGCGGGAATTGAACTTTTCGGTACCGAGGTGAAATCGATCAGAAACGGAAATGTAAACCTCAAAGACAGTTTTTGCTCGATTGACGAGGGAGAATTATTTATAAAAGGTATGCATATTTCACCTTATGAAAAAGGCAACATCTTTAACCGAGACCCGATGCGCGACAAAAAACTGCTTATGCACAAGCGCGAAATAATGACACTTCTTGGTAAAATCAAACAAGATGGATTAACACTTATTCCGCTTTCGCTTTATTTTAGCGGGTCAAAAGTAAAAGTTGAATTAGGGTTGTGTAAAGGTAAAAAACTTTATGACAAACGTGATACAATTGCAAAAAAAGAAGCCGACAGAAACATATCGGCAAACTTGAAATACAAACAATATTAAGAGGAAAAAACAATGGAATACAAAAAGATCAAACTTGATATCGATTATAAAAAATTAGGTCTTGATAACATAGACTATCATCCGTATCTTGAATGCTTTATACCCAGTCACGAGATATATGAAGAAATGAAAGAGACCCACAGACGTCGTAAAGCAATGGTTGTTTTACCCGGTGGGGGGTATGCAATGACATCGGCACGTGAACACGAAGCAATTGTTTTTCAATATCTTGCAGCGGGTTTTTGCGTATTTTCAATAAGATACTCAGTTGATCCTGCGGTTTTTCCGCGTGCGCTTTATGAAGTATATACTGCAATTGCAACAATCAGAAAGAACGCTGCCGACTGGAATGTTGACGCAGATAAAATTGCTGTTTGCGGTTTTTCGGCAGGCGGACACCTTACCGCTTCGATAGGTGCATTTTGGAACGAAGATTTTGTCAAAAATGACCTTGGCTTTACAGACGAGCATAAACCGAATGCACTTGTTCTCTCCTACCCTGTCATTTCTGCAGGCGAATGGGCCCACAAAGGCAGTTTTAAACATCTTTTGGGTAAAGAAGAACTTACAGCAGAAGAAATTGAATACTTTTCAATTGAAAACCGTGTAACAGATGATTTTCCGCGTTCATTTATCTGGCACACAACAACGGACACAGTTGTGCCTGTTATGAACTCTCTTCTTTTAAGTCAGGAACTTGCAAAAAATAAAATTTTATTTGAAATGCATATTTATCCCAAAGGTTCACACGGACTTTCGCTTTCGAATCATATTACTGCCAAAGAAGATTCTTGTCCGCCTAAAAAAGTTACAGCATGGGTAAAAGATTCCATTGATTTTTTGAACGATTACGCATATAATGATTAATGTCGGCACTATGCCGACTTAAAATGGGGTCGCAATGGTTTCGACGGGGATCAGAAAGTATGATAAGCGGATAGAGGCGCACAACCTCTTTAAAATGTGTAACTTAAAATTAAACGCTAACAATAATAAATTAGCTTACGCTGCTTAATGCGGCGTCATCCAAATGCGAGGGACCACGGGCGCAGGCGGGTGTCACAATTAGTGGTGAACGAATGCAGTTAAGCTTTGCGCTGTATTTGTAAAATGAAGCTACTGACGGCAAAAGTTTGCTTTATGACGTTTGCCTGAGGGAATGTAAATATAAAGCTACATCCGTAGAAAGTTATGCCGGACGGTTTTCGGACAGGAGTTCGATTCTCCTCGGCTCCACCAGATATAAAAAAACCAAGAACAGTTTTCATCTGTCCTTGGTTTTTTTATTGTTTTAATCCCATTCATCAAACGGGAGTTCTATTCCATAATCTGAAATATCTGTTTCTTCTGATGAATCACCATTCGGTTTATCCGAAGGTTGTGTACTTATTGCCGAATCTTCGTCACCGAACTTATCATCAGGCACATTGTCATATTGCTGTATCGAACTATCAACCATTTCTTGTCTGTTTGAACCGTTGTTGCCATCTGTTTTTTTATCGGTGCATCCGCAAAGAAGAAAACATAGAATAAGCATAAATGTTGTGATTTTAAAGTTGACATTATTCATAGTTACTTCCTCTTAGTTTGCATATGCATAGGCAGAATCACCGTATTTCATCATTGCCTTAACAAGCTCTGATAGCCCTGCAACAGTACTGTTCTGCTTTTCATAGGCATAAGAACCTATACTGTAACAAACCGTATTGCTCACTGGAGTAGAACCGTTATATATTGTAAGATATACGTTTTCTCTCATCTGTCCTGCATTCAGACCATTAAAGTACACATAATATGCATTATCATCTTTAATAAACTTATCAGAAGAAATTGACCAGGTATTTTTGTCGGTTTTAACTTTAACAGTCAGCCCTTCTATATTATCTGCAGTGAATTTCAGACGCATAGACACAGAATTATTTAAATTCAAAGCCGCACCCTTCCACTTGGCCGTAGGGTTATCGACAACTTTATATGAACTGTTAAATACTGTATTCATTGCAGGTTCTTTGCTTGTACCCAACTGTTTTTGCGAGGCTGTTAAAGATGCGTTTACCAAAGCATCGGTCTTGTAATCAGTATATGTCTGAGATGCCGCGCCATAGTTAAGCAAATCAACTAAAAGTGTGCGGAATTTTGCATACTCATCGTCAGAACACTTATTGAGCATATTGTAACAATACTCAGCCACACTGTATTCGCGAGTGGCACTGGCATATTCTTCACCATCATAAGTAGCATAAAGTGTAGCATAAATGCTATCATTCATCTGATTAGGTGCAATGTTGCGAAATGTGAATACATATGTATTTCCTGAAACTGTATATTCAGATACTTTTGTGGTTACACCGTTAAGTTTAAAAACTGCATATGGCTTTGTATAGCCTGCACTTTCAAACAACGACTTATCAACCTTATAGTTAATGGTAAGATTATGTTGTAATGAAAGTGATGCTCCTGCAAATTTGAGTTGAGGAATATTGGATTTTTGATAATTTATAGTCAGCGAGTCTGTTAAAGTGATATTTTCTGACATTGTTCCGATTTTAATGGTAATCGGCATAGTAATTGTGCCGTCATTTGATAAATCGTCCTTCACTTTCAATCGGAATTTCATCACATCGGTTACCGACTTGTCCATTGAGCCCGACAGTTGCAGATAAACATAACGGATGTTGTTTTTATTGCTTAAGTATGTAGTTTTATCCGAGGCGGCAGATTTGTCATTTATCATTGTTGTATGAGATACAATCTCAAACACACTTGTATCGATATTAGTAACATCAATCTGTAAGCCTCGGATTTCATCGGCTATACTTTTGTAGTTAGTCAATGAAATTACAACGTCAAACTCACTGCCAATTGAAGGCGAGGTGGTTGTAGCCGAAACCTTATATGTAAAGGTCTCGGCCGCAACAATACTCATCGGTAATGCAACAACCAACAAACTAAAGGTTAAAATTAAAGATATTATTCTTTTTTTCATTTTCAATTCTCCTAACTATATTGGTTAATGCTCACATTACCGTTTACGTTATCCAGAACAGCAAGTGCATCAAAAATATCTATTTCTTCTTGGTTTACAATCAATCCGGCTTTTTTATAGACACCCTCTAATTCATAACTGCCGCTTATATGATCCAGCATACTTAAAATGTCAAAAATGTCTATTTCACCGTCACCGGTTGTATCGCCAGATATTATTGTGGAATACTTTGTTCCGGCATACATAACAAATCCGCCGGTCATAACAAAAGGTGATTCAGAAGATTGTGAATCCAATATCTTAACGTCACAACCTAAATTTCCATAGTGAGCAATAATAGAGTCTGAACTGAACAATCGCTCAGGAATATTATAGATAAGATTATCATTGGTATCGACAATTATTCCCGACTCATCAACATGCATCGGTATAACCTCGGATTCAATAACCTTTTGACATACAGAGCAACGTTTAACCTTTAATCCATCATTGAATACTGTTGCATCAATAGTAGTTATCCAATCACTCTCATTATGGCTTATTGTTATATCATAGCTTGTTGAATATCCGCCATAACTGATTACTACTGTAGATTTACCGACTGTGTTACTGCTCAGATGTGCCGTAAACTGATCGGTATATGCTGTTGTATCATCAGAATATGTTACCAGAAGTTTTAATCCGTTCAGATCAAGATCTTCGCCCTCATAGTAATTGAGTTTAGACGGCATTTTCTCAATAGAAATTCCCGTAATCTTAACACCTGTAAACTTGGCAACAACTTTAAGGTTATCAGTCATTTCCAGGATATAGTGTGAATCTGTACTTACACAAACATCATCAACATACCAGCCGATAAAGTCGCATCCTTTTTTAGCGGTTGCAATCAAATCAATTGACTCACCGTTGAAATATAAACCCGATTCTGATGTTTGTGACACAGTTCCGCTACCCTCGATAACTAAATCAAGCGGTTTCTTGTTTATCACAGTAAGAACCAAAGGATTAGATGTTGTTTCATTGAGAGTTTCATTCTGACAACTGCGGATTATAGCATTTGAATATTTGTTAACACCGCTGAGTGTAACAGTCAAATCACTGCCGGATATTATATATGCCTGTGACCAATCGATTTGTTCATCAGGATCATTTGTAAACACAACCTGATAGTTATATTGCGATGATAAATTATCAAACAAATAGTTTACTCCGTCAAATTTTGCAGTAATCAGTTTACTCAGATCTTTTCTTGCAAAAATTTTGACTGTTGTTATCTCTCCTACAAGGTTTGTGTCGCTGGCTGCTTTTCTGACCCTGAGAACAGACGGTGTAACACCTACCTTAAACGTAATAGGTTCGTTTTTACACTTGATCCATACACCGTCAGCAAAACAGTACTCATAGTCGGATGAAAATATCTGTTCAGTCTGAAGTTTTTCATAATCAAGCGAAACAACAGGTGCTTTTGGTGTTTCGAGGTCAGGTGTACCTTCTACGTTAAATAAAAGATCTCTTGAATGAACAATGTTATATTGAACATCATCCCACCAGTCATCAAGCGTTTCGTAATTTGTATTCTTGATTTTGTTAATTTTGCTTACTGCTGCTGATTCACCGGCCATCAAACCGTATTTTCCGTTTACATAGCCCATTATGTAATCATAAAATGTATTTTCACCGTACAGATGCATTTCACATATAGCTCTTAGATAAAGCATAGAATAAAAATCTGCTTCCGAATTTCTTTCTTTTGTGCTTTCTCCAAATGATGTGATAAATGATTTTGCAAACGCTTTATAAACCTGCAATTCATCATTTTGTTTTACATAATCACCCCAACCTGTTACAGAATCTAAAATAGCAAATCCTGCCATTATTAAACCATACGGGGTAGCACCAAGCATTTTTTTCAACAATGCACTTACTGCTGTTTTAAATACAAATTCACCAACCTGTTGTCCGAGATTACCATAGAACAACAAGTCTTTTTTATGTTCGAGCATATCTTCTTCCAGTGTTTTTTTCATTTCATTGGCAACAACATATATCAATTCACGCTCGGTTTTTTCCAAGCCGGTAATAGCTGTAATTCCAGAAGTTGTTGAAATTAAACCTTGCTTAATAGCTTGTTCTAAGCGATAAAGAGCATCTACCTCTGTTGCATCAATTAATGCGTCCAACACTTTACTGGTTATTTCAGCACTGCACTGCATTTTTAAGATGGCATAATATGCTGCTTCACGGTCAGTTTCCGCAGAAGCTTTAAAAAGACCGCTGACAACATCTTTAGTAATTCCAAATGCATTTGAGAAAGAAAAATATTCATCACATGGTCCCAGATAATCGTATATTTTAACGCCGGCACCGATACCATGAAGTGATATTTTCTTTAGCACTTCATTTAAAAATTCATCATATCCTTTTTCACGATAAACAACAGATAACTCTTTCACAGACGATGTCAAATCATTGATAAGAGATGCTATTTCCACTTCATCGCCTTCTCCATCTGCGAAATCTGACATCAAATTATCTTCTATATCAGAAATAACAGAAGACACAGTCTCCATATAATGAACACTGATCTTTTTTTCTACAGATTCGACAACGCTGCTGTCTGAAAGAATTTTTGTTATTGTTTTTTTGATCAAATCGCGTTGTTCATCTTGTGTCAAAGAAGATAATTCTACACCCAAAACCAAAGATGCAGACTCATAAAGTTCTTCTAATAAATCTTTTATAAAGCCATCTGCTTCATCAATATAATAGTAATTATTTTCATCAATAATTTGATTTAAAGCTGTGCTAACATCGGCATTTGAATCTGAAAGAATGATATCTAATTTTTCGGAATAATCGTTAAAACTATAAAATTCTTTTTTGAAAGGTCCTGTTTCAATATTTTCTAAAAGGCCTTCAAACTCTGTAACGGCAGCCTCTTTGAAATATGCAACACCCTTATAATTTGTTGCATTATATGCTACATATTCGTAAACAATCTTTTGACCAGGTGCTAATATTTTGATATTTGTAGTGGCTTTGCCATTAGAATCATAAGTCACAAGCAGATATTGCTTTTGTCCGTTTTCATTTTGAATATACGCATTAAGAATGCATGCCTCTGTAAAGAAATCACCATCAGCATTATTATGAAGTACCGACTCTGTTACATTTTTGATTTTTTCGGTCAATCCAATAGAGGGCATATTGATATCAATATCACGCTCATTCTCCAACTCAATATTGAAATAGAGAGTATCATTATGAATTTCATCACTGGCAAGAATTCTGAATTTAATGCCGTCAAGTCCATATACCTTAATCGGTTCTTCAGTTTCAAAACGTGCGGTTACCAACTCATCAAACTCTGCAAGAGTTCCTGTAAAGTCGGCAGTTAAATCATATTCACCAGCCTTATCACCACGAAGTACCCATGATAAAGTTTTGGTTTGTTGGCCTTTGATTGAATCAATCTCAACAGTATTAGATGACGAATAGTCTCCGCTGACTGAATCCATAAGAGTCATACCTTCAGGTACATTCAATACAACTTCATTCTTTTCTAACTCAAATTCGGATGAAGCATTATTGACAATATGAAGTTTAACATCAAAAAACTCTTTAAGATATGATGCTTGTGCAGGTATATCAATTATAGCTACAACATCACTGCCACGGTTTGGTATGTATGAAACAGCAATCTTACGCTTTTCGCCATTACTGTTTGTATAATGTGTTACAGGTTTACCGTTAACATCAATTATGGTATAATCAATAATCTTGTCATCATTACGATAATAATTAATTGTAAGCGGTGGTGTAGAACCATAAGTCACTCTTACGGTAGCAGAATAAACATTCTGATTAGCCGGATTATAGACATCAATACCTGCAGCAACAATTTCGTCAAATCTCATTTCTGTAACCTCGAAATTGCCTGTCACAAGTTCTTCTTCAACAGTTGTAAGAGTTACTGTTCTTGACGAATTAGCAAGAACAACAACATCTTTTTTAACCGGCAAATAACCTGGTGCATACATACCCACTGTATGTGTACCACTTAATAATTGTAATGTTGCCATACCAGACGAATCGGTATTTATAATTTTTTGATTATCACTTCCAAGATCAAAATAAACAGGAACATGTGACAATGATCTGCCATTTTCATCTACTACCTTAATATTTAAGGTGCCGAGCATTTCACGCTCTTTAACTTCAATGTCTTTTGTTATTGTTGATGTTGCGCCTTCATTGTCTGTTACAGACAGTTTAACTGTATATGTACCAATCTCATCATATTTCTTAATAGGTTTAGCTTCTGTTGATGTTGTTCCATCGCCAAAATCCCATAAATAGTTCATAATTACTATATCATCAACAGAGCCGGTGGCATCAAAAAGTTCTTCAACATCCACAGTTATATATCTGGGTATGTCCATATTTGCAACAGGCGGCTGATTTACATATACATAGTTATACTCTACAGGCTTTAGCCATGATGCTGTATTTCCAAGTCTGTCAACAGACTCTAGTTTATAAACGTAAGTGCTGCTTTCTTTAGCTGTAATTGTATCGATAAAATCATATGAACCTGTGCTGCTTACACCTCTTGAGCCAAGTAAGGTGAAGTTTACTCCGTCAACAGAACGGTAAACCTTAAATCCGGATAAATCGCTTTCGCTATTATCTTTCCAATTTAAATATACTGTTGAAGAGTCTATTGATACTGTATAGTCTTTGACGATAGGCGGAGTTATATCAAGAGTATACTTTTTAATAGCATATTCTGAACGTAATCCCGCCATATCAATTGCATATGCACGTATTTGAACAGTATCACCATCACCCAAACCTTCAATCGGCAACGTCACAGGTATACTCTTGTAATGGTTATTGATATTCTCTGTAATAGTTAATGGTATATATTCGGTATTAGCCGATGTGCAATATTCAACAATAATTTTCGAGAGTTTATTGTTATCATTTGCTGCAACATTAATTGTGTGATTACTATTACTGATTTTCTGCTGGTATGTAGAACTGATGCTTGTTATTTCAGGGTTTTTAGAATCATGAGCCATTGATGCTGACACTGCATCAGAATATTCACTCATATTTCCGCAAGTATCAGAAACTTTTACTTTATAATAAAACTCTTTATCAGTTTGGACATTACGGTCATGATAGTTAAGTGTGGATAAGTTAGATGCAATCAACTGATAATCACCATCAAGCGAAGTTGATTTATATACAAAGTATTTACCTAAATCGCCCTCACTACCCATAGTCCATGAAACAGTAATATATCCGTCGTTACCATTGGCAGAAACACCTTTTGGAGCATCGGGCGCTTTTTTATCGACAATATATTCTGTATACGGAGCAGACTCACCCATATCACTGACATTACCTGAAAAGTCAGTAGCAATTGCCCTTACAAAAATACTTCCCTGCGCATATGGATTCAAATCTATTGTATAATAATAAGTCTGGTTATATGTTCTTGAAGTATAAGTCTTTGTGCTTATTGTTGTCCAACTGTTAAGGTCGGTAGAAACTTGAATGTCGATTGTTTGGATATCACAATCATCTTTTGCTGTTGCCGAAAAACTGATTGTGTTGTTATAGCGGGATGAATTGGGGCTTTGACTTGTAATTACAGGAGCCGTTTCATCAACCGCTGTTCTTGCAGTAAATTCATCGGAATAGGTTCCGATATTTCCGTGGGTATCTACACAGGCAACTCTATAAATATAGTCTGTATCGGGATGTAAATCTGTAATGGTATAACCAAGAGTTGTAATCCCATTTGCAACAGTTTTCCATTCATCTGCCGATTTTACCTGTAAAATAAAGTGTGACGCGTCATTAGCAGTTACGTCTGCCCATGACAATGTTATCTTAGACGACAGAGTTACTGCAGAAAGTCCGGTTACTTTTTCGGGACCGACATTATCTAATGAATATGCAATTGTAACAGGATAGCTCTCGTTATCTTCTGCGTCATAAGCCACTGCTTTTACTTTTACAGATTTGCTAGTTAACAAAGATGTGTCAAAGACAATACTAAATGCACTATTAGTTGCCTCGCCGATTGACACCCAGTTTTCGCTGTTATCAATACTATAAAAATATGCAACCTTTGTAACACCAACATTATCGAGTGCAGTTGCAGCCAATGTTGTTTTTCCCGAAATAACACTTGCTGCAGCGGGAGATATCTTTAATACTGTCGGTGCTATCATATCAATCATAGCTGTAGCGGTAACAACACCTGACGGCTCACTCTCTGCACCATACAAGCCGATTCCTGTTACATAATAAGAATAAGTCTTTGATTTTTCTACATTCTTATCCTCGTATGAAAGAACATTTCTGCCATTAACGGTTTTTATAAGTTTAAACTCAGTTTCGCCTTCTGCTTTTCTGTAAATATTATATTTATTAGTATTAACTTCGCTGGATTCGCCCCAGGACAACGAAATTTTTCCTATTTCGCCAAGGGCTGTCACGTTAACAATCTGTTCGGGTATTACTTCATAAGAAATGGCAAACTGAAGTGTTGTTGTTCCTGTAAATTTGTTAATACCCTCAACTGTTACAGTGGCTATTCCCACTTTATTGTTATTTGAGTAAGTAATTTTTAACTCTTTAGAAGAATCGTAAGTTTCGCCGTTATAAGTCAAGTTTACATTCGGTGTCAATGCAATTCCTTCATAAAAAGCAGAAGTATACTCCAATTCAAGCGTTGCAGATGACAAATCAATTCTTGTAAGGGGAACTACATAATTACCGATGTAAGCGTCTCCACAGACAGAACAGGTGTAAACTGTATAACCTTGTTCAAAATATGTAGGCTGTATTACCCTAGATTCATAATCATGGGCGATTTTTTCAATAGTTTCATAAACAACATATCCGCATTCACTACAAGTACTGTGCTTTTGACCCTCTTTGGAACAGGAAGGCTCAAAGTCGATTTGCCATTCACCCAAATTATGCGTATGACCAAAGTTGATTGTTGCTTGAGATAACTGCTCGTTTTCCTTGCCGATAATAATGTCCTGCCACAGTATTTGGGTTCCACTGTAGAAAACCAAGTCAAGTGAATCACATCCATAAAACGCAGAGTCACCAATACTTTTAACACTTGAAGGAATAAAGATTTCTGTCATATCAGAGCAATGATAAAATGCATCATTATCAACTGATGTTATACCATCTTCTATAATTACGCATTTAATTTCTTTGCTGTATTTTGACCAGGGTATGTAACAGATAGCATAATCTGCGTATATGGTATTAAAATTCATCTTGCCACTGCCGCTGATGGCAAGGATACCTGTTTTTCTATCCAATGTTGCTGTTATGTTGTTGCCTACTGTGAAATCAATAACCGTTTCTTCGGTTTCATTTGATTTGACAGTCATATCATAGTCAAGATAGTATGAACTTTCTTCGTCAATAAAACCATTGGTATGTTCAGGCTTTCCGCCGGCAACTCCTTCATAATTACCGTCTTCTTTAATTTCACTTGCAAAATAGTTGTCATAAGCATTTACAACTCCGTCACGTGCAAAATCCTGCGAAATATCATAGCCTACAACCTTGTTACCTGCAAACACAGTGGGTTTTGACACAAGATCTTCGGAAACAAAAGAAAGTTCGTTGCCAACGCCGTTGTCACTCGTAGAAGAAGCATAAACACAATAAGCAGTATTTCCTTTTCTATCCATATAGTTATTGGTGATAGAAACACTTGTCATTCTGTCACCCTCAAAGTAGAGCTGGCGATAATCCTTTTTGTACTCACCTGTCACATTATCTTTGAGATTATTATAAGTCTCGTATGTAAGGGTATTGTTATCAATTATCAGATCATATCTATAACCGTATTTCGAATTATAGTTATATGCGGCACCTGACCAACCAAATGCAATAAGACCCATATTGCCTTCACCCGGAGTTGTGCCTCTGATGTTAGAGTTTTTGACAATTGTTTTGGAGTGAGCACCGGATTTTTTCAAAAATGTATTAGCAGTTAGAGGCAGTTTACTGAAATCAACATAAAGACCATCAATCTCGAGATATGAGGGAGTACCTCCATCACCGCACCAAAATTTTCCGCCGCACATATCATATTTAAGGTTTTTTACGATAAGCGAGTCGTTTTCAGCAAGATATTCGATTCCTGATGCGTTCCATGTCGCTGTATAATGATAATCGAATACAGATTTGCTCGAATTTGCTCTGAAGTTAACAAGTTCAACATTAATTGTTTCGCCGGGATTGCGCTTAATTGTTCCCCCTTCAGCGTCAGTTGAAATATAACCTGTAACCGTAAAACCTGCTACTTTAATGAACTGATCTTTTTGGCACACAAATCCGCCATCAAAAATAAGGTTTTCGATTGCAATTTCGTTTTTGGTAAACTCTTTATTATCTGTCCAATCAATACCGTTTGCATTTGCACCGACCTTGGACATATCGCCCATTTCGTTCATAGGAACAGTGTTCCAGTTAGGCGCATAAATATTTGCAATATTTTTGACAATGATTGAACCCGAATAGTTTGTAACGATAATTTGCGGATTTGCAAGTTGTGCATCATCAATGAACGAGTAAGCTGCATCAATAGAACCGAATGCGTTTGTGCCGACTGTAAATTTATAAACTTTGCCGTCCCACACGCGCTCGATTACTGTACCCGCAGCATCTTTAATACCTGTATCAACAAGAAGTGCTGTATTTTTAATTTCGCCTTTACCATCTACGTTGTATGCTTCCATAAAGGGTTTAGCTGCAGCAGCAAGAACAGTTACTGTATAATCCTGATAGATATTTGCGTTAACTGTGCTTACAACACGAACATAGTATGTACCTGCTTTGGTAATAACAGAAACCTCGTTTTTGTCAGCATCAAGCCATTTTGCAACAGCGTTTTCGCCGTGTGTAAGCTGAATGCCTTCGGTTGACTGACTGTCACCGAGTGTGATAATAAATGATTTTGTATCCTGAGCAACTGCACTAACTATAGCATCTGATGTGCCTGCCTGTGCATCAGCAAGAATGATGTCTGTTGATTTTACAGTTCTTGCATAGTCAAGCCAGTAGTAATTGTCGCCCATAGCAGCAACATACTTACCTGTGTTTG
>JAZKZG010000012.1:0-2397 GCA_045612565.1 Eubacteriales bacterium | reverse complement strand
ACTACACTACAATCGCCGTGAAACTTCCCGCCGCCACCGCGGAAGCATTCCGGGCATACTGTACACAACACAACGTCACGCCCTCCGCCGCCCTCCGTCACGCCGTCACGCAATACATCGCGGGCGCGTTATCGCTCCCGGATAACAATATCAACAGGGAAGCGGAAGAATAGACAGCGCCCCGCTACCATACAATGAAATAAATTCTATCTATTCACAATCGTAATACATAACACTATATATGAAAGATTGTAATAGATAATGGCTATATATGACGGATTGTAATAGATAGATTTATGTATTAGAGATTGTCATGTAATCCTGTAGCATACAGGGCGCGGAAATTTGGGAGGGGATTGTACACGCCCGTCTGCGTGTATAACCCGTGAACAAAGTGTGAAATCTCGCTAAATGTTTATTATCTACTGTTATTGGTTAACATAACAGCGTGTTATTGTGTGTTATGTAAACCAAGCGGAAATCTGTACGCCGTGGGCGGACATAATCCCGCGGTTAACAACATTATGTAAACCCATAAACCCACCGGGCAGGTAGGTTATACCCACCTGCGGGGAGATTCGGGGGTGCTGATCGGGACTTGGTAACACCCCCAAATACTCCCCAAAACAAAAAGCCTCCAAAGTTTTGTCTATTTGTCTAAAATTGGAACAAGATTTTCGGACATTTTGATGGGGAAAACGAGGCGATGATGGGGGAAAATCGCAGAAAACGTCACCAAAATGGCGTGTTTGGAACAGGGTTTTGGTGTGTTCCATTGTGTTCTGTCGCTGTGTTCCATTCAAAAAGTGACGAGAATTATACGATATTATGGGAATATGGTAACTTTTATGATATATACATTACATTTTTAGACAAAACAGAACAAGATTATGAAAAGTGTATAACAAAGTGAGCGGAAAATATATTTTATGCAAAAAAAGTATTTCTGAAATAAGTTATAGAGAAATCATGTTCCGTGTGTTCCAATGTGCTGTTTCGTCTTTTTGTCTTTTGTCAATAATTGCACTTGACTATGACCCCCCTAAAGGTTTACAATATTGGTGTAAACTGAATAAGGAGGTCATTTTTTTAATGAAGACAGATGAACTCGACGACTTGATTGAGAGGGTTTCCGACCTTGTGGAAGCGCTTGATAAGCGTGGTTGTGTGCTGATGATCGGGAAGAAACCGCGTTCTCACAGTTGGGTTAAGATGTATAACCCGGCTGTTAAGATGATTGACCCGATGACGAGGTTCGGCGCTACGCGCGTTAAAGAGTTTCGGGAAAGGGATGGGTTATCTATCTGCGATTTGGCGAAAGAGATGGAGATTGATTCTACTCTTGTGCGCCGAATTGAGAATGACGAGCAGACCCACACTTATAAATCTCTGAAGCGGTTTGCGGACTACTTCGGTTGCTCTGTTGAGGACTTGCTGAAATGAGGTTTAGAGGGGTAGCCGCCTACGGCGGCGGATTTCCGTTCCTTGGGGAAAATCTATACGCGCAAACAGGTGAGCGCGGAGAGGAGAGATGCGGATGGGCGAAGTGAGCGAGAAGCTGATACAGAGGTTGATAGCGGGCGACGACTTGCAGATGTGGTGGGACGCGTATCAGTTATGCCTCAACCTTATGGAAGAGGACGCACAGGAAGTGCTTGGGGCGAACGGGTTGTTGATAGTGGAGCATCACGATTTGGAGAACGTGCATAAGGCGTTGTCGTATGGTAGGGATTTGCGGAAGAAGATCGTGGCGCAGTTAAAGACAGGAGACACGTCGGCGGAGAGTTTGTATTGGCGGCTAATGCTGATGGCGGCGCGATGGGATTTTGATGCGTATTGCCGATATATAGAGAAAGACAGAGAGCCGAGCAAGAAGTTTTACGAACCGCGGCGGAAACAACTGTACCCGCTTGCCTTGGAGATGCAGAGGTTAGAGGACAACGAACTTGACCTCTTGGCGATCAGTATGCCTCCCGGCACAGGGAAGTCCACCTTGGAGATATTCTTCATAACGTGGACAGCGGGATTGCACCCGGAGTTACAGGTGCTTATGAGTAGTCACAATATGGAATTTCTGCGCGGCGTATACGATGAATGCCTCCGCATTATGGATATAGATGGAGAGTACAGGTGGAGAGATGTGTTTCCGTCTGTGAGTATCGTGTCCACGAACGCGAAGAACCTCCGCCTTGACCTTGGGAGGCGCAAGCGCTTCCAAACGATCGAACTTTCTTCGCTTTCAGCCGGGAATGCGGGTAAAGTCCGCGCCACCAACGTATTGGTCTGCGACGACCTGTGCCAAGGCATTGAACAGGCGATGAGCATAGAGCAGATGAACAAGCTGTGGCAGAAGTACACCGCCGACCTCCGACAGAGAAAGCAAGGGAACAGGGTAAA
>JAZKZG010000011.1:0-59235 GCA_045612565.1 Eubacteriales bacterium | reverse complement strand
GAAGAAGATCCCACATTTAAAACTTATACAGATGAAGAAACCGGACAGACTATCATTGCTGGTATGGGTGAGCTTCACCTTGAAATCATTGTAGATAGACTTACACGTGAATTCAAAGTTGAAGCAAATATCGGTAAACCTCAGGTTTCTTACAAAGAAACCATTAGAAAACCTGCTGACGTTGATCATAAGTATGCTCGTCAGTCTGGTGGTAAAGGTCAGTACGGTCACGTTAAAATTAAAGTTGAGCCTAACGAATCAGGTAAGGGTTATGAATTTGTTAACGCTGTTGTCGGTGGTGCAATTCCGAAGGAATATATTCCTGCCGTTGATGCTGGTATCCAGGGTGCTATGCAATCAGGTGTACTTGCAGGTTACAACGTAGTTGACCTTAAAGTTACTCTCTATGATGGTTCATACCATGAGGTTGACTCGTCAGAAATGGCGTTCAAAATCGCAGGTTCAATGGCTATTAAAGAAGCTATTCGTAAAGCTGATCCCGTACTTCTCGAGCCAGTTATGAAAGTTGTTGCTATCGTTCCAGAAGAATACATGGGTGATGTTATGGGTGACCTTAACTCACGTCGTGGTCTTATTCAGGGTATGGAAGCAAACAATGGTACACAGAATATCAACGCTCTTGTACCGCTCGCTGAAATGTTCGGTTATGCTACAGACCTTCGTTCAAAAACACAGGGTCGCGGACAGTATTCAATGGAGCCTGATTCATATGTAGAGGTTCCGAAGTCACTTGCTGAGAAGATTATCAGCAATCATCAGAAGTCTGCTGAATAATTATATTAATAATTTTCAAAAAAGACTTGAAAAATCATATATTTTTTATTAAAATAATCTTATACTAATATTTTTCCGAAAAGGGAGGAACAAAATAATGGCAAAGGCAAAATTTGAAAGATCAAAGCCCCATGTTAACATTGGTACAATCGGCCACGTTGACCATGGTAAAACAACACTTACAGCTGCTATCACAAAAGTTCTTGCATTCAAGGGTCAGGCTGCTTACTCAGAGTACGGCGATATCGATAAGGCTCCTGAAGAGAGAGAAAGAGGTATTACAATCAACACTGCTCACGTTGAGTACGAGACAGATTCCCGTCACTATGCTCACGTTGACTGCCCTGGACATGCTGACTATGTTAAGAACATGATCACAGGTGCTGCTCAGATGGACGGTGCTATCCTTGTTGTTTCTGCTGCTGACGGCGTTATGCCCCAGACAAGAGAGCATATCCTTCTTTCACGTCAGGTTGGCGTTCCGAAGATTGTTGTTTTCATGAACAAATGTGACCAGGTTGACGACGAAGAAATTCTTGAACTCGTTGAAATGGAAATCAGAGAACTCCTTAATGAGTACGAGTTCCCGGGTGATGATACTCCTATCATCAAGGGTTCAGGTCTTGCTGTTATCGAGTCAACATCGACAGATATCAACGCTCCTGAGTATGCTCCTATCGTTGAGCTTATGAACAACGTTGACGAATACATCCCCACACCTGCAAGAAATGCAGATCAGGATTTCCTTATGCCTGTTGAAGACGTATTCACAATCACTGGCCGTGGTACTGTTGCTACTGGTAGAGTTGAGCGTGGTATGATCAAACTCAACGAGGAAGTTGAAATCGTTGGTATTAAAGAAACAAAGAAAACTGTTGCTACAGGTCTTGAAATGTTTAGAAAACTTCTCGACTTTGCAGAAGCAGGTGATAACGTTGGTGTACTTCTCCGTGGTGTTACAAGACAAGATATCGTAAGAGGTCAGGTTCTTGCTAAACCCGGCACAATCAACCCCCATACAAAATTCAAGGGTCAGGTTTACGTTCTTACTAAAGAAGAAGGTGGACGTCATAGCCCGTTCTTCACAAACTACAGACCCCAGTTCTACTTCAGAACAACTGACGTTACAGGTATCGTAAACCTTCCTGAAGGCGTAGATATGTGTAAACCTGGCGATAACGTTGATATGAACGTTGAGCTTATCACACCTATCGCTATCGAAGTTGGTCTTCGTTTCGCTATCCGTGAGGGTGGTAGAACAGTTGGTTCAGGCGTTGTTACTGCTATCAACGCGTAATTAAAAATTAATATTTAATCTTTTCGGGGCGAGGTGTAATCCCTCACCGGCGGTATAGTCCGCAAGCCTATTGGCACGAACAGGTGAGATTCCTGTACCGACGGTTATAGTCCGGATGTGAGAGAAGATATAACAATATTGTTTTTTGTAAGCCCCTGCTTTATTGCGGGGGCTTGTATTTTTTTAGGAGTAAATATGAATAATAAAGTAATTAAAAATATAACTATAACAGCAATGCTTGCGGCTGTATCGATGGTGCTTGTTTTTATTGGATTTTCAATATTTCCTCAGGTTGAGTTTTTAAAATATGATCCTGCTGATGTTCCGATAATAATACTATCATTTATGTTAGGACCGATTTATGGAATGGCGTGTTCTTCGATTGTTGCAATATTTCAGGCGATTTTTTGGTCTGTCGATGGTATCGTTGGTTGTATAATGAATATTTTATCAACCTGTGCCTTCATTGTACCTGCAGCGATTATATATAGAAAAAATAAAACAAAATCAAGAGCTGTTGTAGGTCTTATTGTTGGTTGTTTGGTTATGACAGTGATAATGCTTATGTTTAATTATTTTATTACTCCTGTTTATCGCGGCATTCCAAGACAAGCGATAATTCCTTTGCTGCCATGGATAGGTGCATTTAATATAATTAAAGCATCAATAAATTCTGTTTTGACATTCTTTTTGTATAAACATATAGGAAAGTTAATAAAAAGATTTTAATTGATTTTATACTTAGTTTGTGGTAACATAATATAAAAAATAATTTAGGAGTTCTTTATGCAACTTTTTGAATTTTTAAAAAATATTTCAGCTGAAGTTTATGTTTTAATTGTATCTATGTTTCCGATTGTTGAACTTCGCGGTGCGATTCCTCTTGGCGCAGCAATGGGGATGAATATTTTTGAATGTTTTTTTCTAAGCGTCATAGGCAATTTATTACCTATTCCGTTTATTCTTATATTTATAAAGAAAATTCTGGAGTGGATGTCAAAGTCAAAAAATTCATTTTTTAATAAAATTTCAAATAAATTAATAAAAAAGGCTAATGAGCGTTCGTCCAAAATGAATAAGGCATCTTTGTGGGCGTTGTTTGCTTTTGTAGCTATTCCACTTCCTGGAACAGGTGCATGGACGGGTGCGCTTATTGCATCACTTGCTGGAATGAGATTTAAAAAATCATTCTTTGCTATTGTTAGCGGTGTACTAGTGGCTGGACTTATTATGACTCTGGCAAGTTTTGGTGTTGTATCATTTTTGAAAATTTTTGCTTGACTTAATGTCGAAATTAGGATATAATTCATTAGTAAAATTTAATAGTTAAATCTTTTATCAAGAGTGGCGGAGGGACAGGCCCTGTGAAGCCCGACAACCTGCAAAAAAGTGTAAGGTGTTAATTCCTGATAGATAAAAATATCTACCGCTCTTGTATAAAAGGGCGGTTTTTTATTTAAAGGAGGAAAAAATGAGTAATAAATACTATTTTACATCTGAATCAGTTACCGAGGGTCATCCCGATAAAATTTGTGACAGAATATCCGATTCAATTCTTGATGCGTTGTTAGAGCAAGACGAAAATTCACGTGTTGCCTGTGAGACAACTGTTACAACCGGTCTTGTTCATATTATGGGTGAAATCACAACGACAGCGGTTGTTGATTATGCTAAAATTGCAAGAAATGCAATCAATGAAATCGGTTACAACAATCCCGAATTTGGTTTTGACGGTAATTCCTGCGCTGTTATAGTATCTATTGATGAACAGTCACCTGATATTGCAATGGGTGTAGATAGAAATGATGCTGAAGAAGGTTTGAAAATTGGTGCAGGTGACCAAGGAATGATGTTTGGATATGCTTGTGACGAAACACCTGAACTTATGCCTGCATCGATATCTCTTGCACATAAACTTGCAAAACAGTTGACAGATGTCAGAAAAGATGGCATTTTAAATTATCTTCGTCCCGATGGTAAAACACAGGTTACAGTAGAATATGATGACGGAAAACTTACAAGAGTTGATACTGTTGTTGTATCTACTCAACATAGCGATGATGTTTCGCTCGATACTATACGTGAAGACATAAAAAATTATGTTATTAATGCTATAATTCCATCTGACCTTATGGATGACGATACAAAAATATTTATCAATCCCACAGGTAGATTTGTTGTTGGCGGACCAGTTGGCGACAGTGGACTTACAGGTAGAAAAATTATCGTTGATACATACGGTGGAATGGGTCGTCACGGTGGCGGTGCATTCTCAGGTAAAGACCCGACAAAAGTTGACAGAAGTGCTGCTTATGCCGCACGTTATGTTGCTAAAAATATTGTTGCAGCAGGACTTGCTTCAAAATGTGAAATACAGATTGCTTATGCAATCGGTGTTGCAAAACCTGTATCTGTTTATGCAGATACCTTCGGTACAGAAACTGTATCAATGGATGTTATAAATGATGTGATTAACAGATTCTTTGACCTCAGACCTGCAGCAATCATTTCGAATTTTAATTTGCGCAGACCTATTTACACACCATTGTCAAGTTATGGTCAGATGGGTAGATGTGAGCTTTCACTAGCTTGGGAAGATACATCTATTTCATCAGAAATCAAGAATTATGTTGAGGGTCTTAAATAATGATACGACATATTTGTATGTTTAAATTCAAGGAGTTTGCTGAAGGAAGATCAAAAGAGCAAAATATTGAAATAACAAAATCTATGTTGGATAAATTACCATCCGAAATAGAATATATACTGTCTTCAAAAACTTTTATTGGATCAAAAGATCAAAAATCTGATAATTACGACCTTATATTAATATCCGATTTTAATAATCTTGATGAATTGGAGAAGTATAAAGTTCACCCCAAACATGTTGCTGTTGGTGATTTTATGCGTCCTGTCAGAACATCTCGTACATGTATAGATTTTGAAATTTAGAACTGTAACACTTAAATGCATTTCTCATATTATGTATTGAGGTGAGAAAATGCTAAAAACAATTGTACTAATTATAATTTCTTTTTTTGCTGTACTCGGACTTCTTGAAATATTTGTTGGTATTTTGGAAGATTTGTCGGTCTCAAAATATTTTGTTGATGATGTAAGCTTGACTGTATCTTTATCTGGCGATATAAAAGACGTGGAGTTTTTGCTTAACACTCTTTTGTTACAGGCAGAAAAAATAAATTATAAAAATATTGTAACAAAAGTAGTAATTAAAGATTGCGGTCTTAGTGACAGTACATACAAAACTATTTATGATTTTTGTTTGTTAAATAAAAATATTTTTATGGAAAAATCCATTGGAATGTGATAAAATAAAGTGCGTATCAGGTGTTATCTGATATGCACTATTTTATTGCTGAGGTTATAATGTGAATTTTGATGAAAATAACGTCATAGACGGTGTAATTGAAGAAATAATATATGAAAACGAAGATACAGGGTATCGGGTTTTTACGGTTAATTGTGATGGTGTATTACACACATCGGTAGCAACGTGTCCTCAAATTTTTGCCGGAGAGAGCATTACCGCTTCGGGAGAGTGGAAAAATCACTCGGCATATGGCAGACAGTTTGTGTGCGATGATATTGAAAAGACTTTTCCGTATGAACTCGATGGAATGTTAAAATTTTTGTCGAGCGGAGCTGTAAAGGGGATTGGCCCTTCTACTGCTCAAAAAATCATTGATACCTTTAGAGAAGATAGTTTTTTTGTTATAGAAAATGAACCTGATAAGCTTGTTCAAATTAAAGGATTGTCAAAAGATAAGGCTAAATCAATATCCGAGTCATTTAAATCAACTCTTGGGATAAGAGATATAATGATTCAACTTTCTCAATATAGTATTTCACCAAATATGGCTGTGAAAATTTATAATAAATTCGGCGGTTTTTCGATTGATGTAATAAATACTGATCCATATAGATTATGGGATGAGATAGAAGATTTTTCATTTCAGTCAGCAGATAAGATTGCACTTGAAAATGGAATTGCATTTGATAGTGATATAAGGCTTAATTATTTTATAAAATATATTTTAAGTCACAATTTGTCAAACGGACATGCTTTTTTACCCGATACAAAACTAATTGAAATTGCATCTGAAAATGTAGGAGTTTCAATTGAAGATGCAGCTAACGCTGTTAATAATCAAATAAATTCCGGAAAACTATTTTCTCTTAATATTAATAATATAAAAGCGGTGTATTTACCGTCTTATTTCACGGCAGAAAATTATGTTGCAAAAAGACTTTTTGAAATCTCTATGTGTGAAACACACACATTTAGCGATATTGAAAAACATATTGATTTAATTGAAAATAGATTAAACATAAAATACGCTCAGAATCAGCGTATGGCTATAAGAACATCTGTAGAAAATAAAGTTATGATATTAACCGGTGGTCCGGGTACGGGAAAAACAACCACATTAAACGGTATAATAAAACTGTTTGATTCTTTGAATATGACTGTAACGCTCTGCGCTCCAACAGGTAGAGCGGCAAAACGACTCAGTGATGTGTGCGGCAAGGATGCCAAGACTATTCATAGATTACTTGAAGTTGAGATGGGGAAAGATAACAGTTTTGTGAAAAATGAATCTAATCCTATAAAAACCGACGTTGTAATTGTTGATGAAATGTCGATGGTCGATGTTCGACTGTTTGAATCGCTCTTGCATGCAATCACATCACAAACCAGACTGATTCTTGTTGGAGATGCTGATCAGTTACCGAGTGTTGGTGCAGGAAATGTCTTTTTGGATATTATAAAAAGTGAAAAGATTCACACTGTTTTTTTAAATGAAATATTCCGACAGGCAAAATGCAGTAAAATTATAACCAATGCGCATAAAATAAACAGGGGTGAAATGCCTGATTTAATAAATAGTGAAGATTTCTTTTTTATAAAAAAATCCTCTATTGAAAATGTATCAAATGCTGTTTTAGCACTCGTGTCAGAGAGAATTCCGCAAAAATACGGTAAAACAGCGGTTTCAGGTGTTCAGGTTATTATTCCAACCAAAAAAAGTCCGACAGGTACACAGGCTATAAATATGCTTTTACGTGATGAAATTAATAAATCATCTGAAACAAAAGTAGAGGCAACAATTAAAAATAGACTTTATCGAGTCGGCGATAAAGTTATGCAGACTAAAAATAATTATGACATAACTTGTAAAAAAACTGATGGAACATACGAGACGGGCGTTTTTAACGGAGATATCGGAATAATTTCGGTTATTGACCAAAAAAACAGACAAATGTATGTTGATTTTGAGGATAGGATTGCGTTTTATGATTTTAATGATGTCGATCAATTAGAACTAGCATACGCCATTACTGTCCATAAAAGTCAAGGCTCAGAATTTGATGTGGTTTTGTTGGTTATTTCGGATATGACGCCTCTATTACAATATCGTAATTTACTGTATACTGCCGTAACCCGTGCAAAGCAACTTTTAATTATTGTCGGAAATGATCAGGTGATAGAAAATATGGTCAATAATAATAAAAGAACAAACAGGTATACAGGACTAAAACATTTATTAAATAAGTATTTTACGGTGATTTAAATGTTATCTTTGCTTTTTCCTGAAAAATGTGTGTATTGCGGTGAGATTATACATAAAGCTATCGTACCAATTTGCAAAAAATGTTCATTAAATATGCCTGTGATTAAAGGAACACGATGCAAATACTGCGGCAGAGAACAGACGGAATGCTTTTGTAAATTAGGCGATTATGCTTTTGTTAAAAATATTTCTGTACTAAAATATGATGGTGTTTCATCAACTCTGGTAAAACGAATGAAATTCGGTAAAAAGCCTCCGCTTGCCGAGTTTATGGGTAAAGAAATTGCACAATCTGTAAAACTGTATTATTCTGACATAAGTTTTGATTTTATAACATTTGTTCCTATGAATAAGTATAAAGAAATAAAGCGCAGATTTAATCAGGCTGAGGTTATAGCGAATACAGTCGGAAATATTGTCGGTTTACCTGTTATCAATACTTTAAAACGAAAGTTTTCTTTTAAAGATCAGAAGCACAAAAACAGAAAAGAACGATTTAAAAATATCAAAGGTCAATTTGGTGCATTATCGACATATAAATATAAAACAATTTTGTTAATTGATGATGTCTTTACTACCGGTGCCACACTTAGTGAGTGTGCTCTCATGCTGAAAAGGGCAGGGGCTTTACAGGTTTATACTGCTACTTTTGCAATTACTTATAAAAAATAATTGATAATTTGTAATTTTTATTATATAATGTATTTAATAAACAGGAAAATTAAGGAGAATTGTTGATGATAGGACAGGATGTAGGAATAGATTTAGGTACAGCTACGGTCTTGGTATATGTCAAAGGCAAAGGCATTGTTTTAAAAGAGCCAAGCGTTGTTGCCATTGATAAATCAAATAATAAGGTTTTGGCGGTTGGTGAAGAAGCAAGACGTATGGTTGGCAGAACACCTAATAACATTGTTGCTATAAGACCCTTACGTGATGGTGTTATTTCTGATTATGAAACAACAGAAAAGATGATTAAATACTTTTTAAACAAAGTAATAAAATCATCTTTCTTTAAACCTCGTGTTATTATTTGTGTACCTTCAGGCGTTACTGAAGTTGAAGAAATGGCCGTTGAAGAGGCTGCTCGTAATGCAGGTGCGAAATATGTTGCACTCATTGAAGAACCAAAGGCTGCAGCAATCGGTGCAGGTATTGATATTGTAAAGCCGAATGGAAATATTGTTGTTGATATTGGCGGCGGTACATCTGATATTGCTGTGTTATCACTTGGTGAGGTTGTTATTTCGGATTCAATTAAAATGGCCGGTGATAAATTTGATGAATCTATTGTGAAATATATCAAAAAGGCATATAATATTTTGATTGGTGAACGTACAGCCGAAAACATAAAGCAAGAGATTGGCTGTGTTTATAAAGATTCTGAAGTTTTAAAAATGACAATTAAAGGAAGATGTCTTTTAACCGGTCTTCCCAAATCAATTGAAATTAATTCGAGTGAGATTATGCAACCGCTTCAGGAATGTGCACTTTGCATTGTTGATGCAATACACAGTGTACTTGAAAGAACACCTCCGGAACTTGTTGGTGATATTTATCAAAACGGTGTTGTTATGACGGGCGGTGGTTCACTTATTAAAGATTTTGATAAGTTAATCGAAAGTAAGATTGGCATAAAAACTTATGTTGCTGATGATGCTGTATCGTGTGTTGCTATAGGTACAGGCAAATCACTCGATTATATTGACAAGCGTGAAAGTGCAGATCAATCTATTTTCCATAAATCAAAAAAACGTATGTAATATAAAAAAGCAGGAGATAATCTCCTGCTTTTTTATTCTTTTATAAAGTTATATTTGGGAATGTATGCTATCAGATATAAAATAACCGAAAGACCTAAAGCACCAAAAATATCTAACACTGAATGTTGTTTAGTATACACTGTCGATAAGATAATTAATACACAAAGTATAAATGATCCGATCACAATAGCTTTTCTGAACCGTTTAATGTGTTTTGATTTTTGAATAGCAATATGCATACCTATGGAGTTTAAACAATGTATACTCGGGAATACATCGAATGATGAATCGAAACCTTGTAATGTTTTAATTGCATCAATTAAAACATTACTTCTTCCTAGTTGTTGATAATCAATTCTCAGATTCTGACCATTTGGGAAAATTGTATAAATCACAAGGCAGGTAGTCATACCAACATATAAAAAAATGCATAGCCTTGTAAATTCTTTTCGTGATGCAAAGAAAAAGAAACAATATCCGATTGCAATATATGCAAACCATAAAAAATATGGGATTACAAATAACTCGCAAAATGGAATGATATCATCTAATTTACAATGCATAAACGTAATGTTTTCACGTGTAGGTGTAAATATGTTTAAAAAATTGAAATATGGCATATAAAGCAAAAAGTATATTAAATAAAGTATATGCCAATATTTTTTAAATAGTTGTTTTATATTCATTAATTAAATTTATAAACCCTTCTTGCTATTCTGTAAAGTCCTCTTGATATTTTTTTGCCGGATGGTCCCGGAAGTGACATAAAGAATGCTTTTGAAAAATATCTTATTCGTTTATAGACTCTCGGATTTGCTTTTTTAAGATCTTGCCATAGTTTTACGCGTTTATCATCAGACTCATCTGAATTATCAATTGCAAGTAAAGTAGTGGTTATCGTGTACATAATTGATAAATAATAAACAAGATATTTTGCTAAATTCTTATTTTCTAACCTTAACTTTTCAAGATTATGTGCATAAAGCATTGTTTGTGTAACTCTGATTTGTTGGTCGATTCGCTTTATCATAACTTTTTCGTTTACAGATTGATCAGCACGACCGATGTAGTATCTGTAAAAATCTGTATTTAAATAAAAGATATTCTTAACAAGCGGTAGAGGAACATACAGTACAAGATTATCAACATAAAAAGTGTGTTCAGGCAAAACAAGTCCCGAGTCTCTTAAAATCTGTGTTCTGTAAGTTACCGAATGCATAATAATGTATTTGACAGGGTCAAGTCTTATCATATCATCCCATGTACATATTCTGTTTTCAGGGAAAATACCAACATAATCAATTATGTTTTGTGTGTTGTCTTCAACGTGTTCGTACACATAATTAGTAATCAGAAGATCTAATTTTTTTGATGATCCGATAAACATTTTAAGTGCTGTTAAAACCGATTGAAGTGATTTTTCATCAACCCAGTCATCGGAGTCTATGACTTTAAAATATTCACCCGTAGCATTTTTAAGACCTGCATTGACGCCAGAACCGTGTCCGCCGTTTTCTTTATGAACTACTTTTACTATAGATGGATATTGTTCTTTATATCTGTCGGCGATTTCACCGGTTTTATCAGAAGAACCATCATTTACAATTATAATTTCAACTTCTTCTCCGCCTGTTAAAAGGGAATCAATGCACTTTTCCATATATTTTTCAGAGTTATAACATGGAACGGCAAAAGAGATTATTTTCATTATCTTTCTCCTGCATTTTAAATATTACTGTGATTATAGCATTTTATGAAAAATAAATCAACTATATTAATTGAAATTAATTTTAAACAAATGAATTAATGATATTTCTTGTTAATTTATCGAGATGATTAAAATCGATTGAATTAATATAGTATTTTTCAAGTTTATCGTGTAACTCTTTAATATACTTTAATTCAATTGTTGCACTTCCGAGTAATTGTGCAATAATTTTCTTTTTTAAAGAGATTTTATTTTTATTTTCTGATACAAAATCTTTGTCAATAAAGATTTTACTGTTGATTTGTTTGAAATTTTTAGTATCAATAATAAGTTCAAAGATATTATTTGTTGAAATAATTCCGAATTTAAGATCAGGTATAATCATATGATCAATTTTCTTTTCGGGACAAAGTGGATTGTGGAATAATATAATATCGTATCCCGATCGTCTGAAATATGAAACAAACATTGATATAATAGAGGAGGATATATTCATTTCATCGTTAATTATAATTCCTTTATCACACATTTTCATTATTGTATCGGTTTTTGTAACAATTCCATCGCAACTTATAGATGATAAAAAACGATTACATATTTTTGCCTCTTTTTGCACTGGAGATATTGCATTTTGTTTTACATATTTTTTTATGAATGATAAAATTTTTTCTTTATTACAATGGTTTTCATTTTGCATTTGTAAATTTAAATATAATATTCCCGCTGAGTGCAGTGTTGAATACACCGATTTGTACCTTTGTGAAATATCATCAAAAAGAAATTTTATGTTTTCTTTGCTTTGTGATAGTTTTTCTTCGTTCCAACACTTACTGATATCAATTATATTATCTATTATGCCCGGATATTTCATATCAAATGAGTGTGGAGGAGTGGCATCAATTATAACTATATTTTTATCTGCTATTTTTATTCCGTCCAGACTGTTAGGATCGCTTGAGCAGTATATTTTTTCGATGTCATAATTATCATTCTCAAAAAATTCGGCAATTTTTTTCATCAATGTGCTTTTGCCACATCCCGGTCCTCCTTTAATCAAATAAACCTTGTTGTTTTCGTCGTTATGAATCAGTTCGTCAAAATATGAATCAAAACCTTTAAATGTATTTGCCGCAATATAAGTATCTACTGTCATTAATATCACCTCTATATATACTATAATTTTGTGTTATCTTTTGACACTCCGCCTAAATTCATTCTATATGTCAATACTTAATTATGGAGGGTTGATACAGTGATAAATAAAAATAAAGTTATTATCAGTGGCATAGACACAACAAAATTACCTGTTTTGAATGATGCAAAAAAACAAGAATTATTAATTAAAATCCAACAAGGTGATGAAAAAGCCAAAGATGAATTTATAAAAGGAAATTTAAGACTTGTTCTATCAATTGTACAAAGATTCGCCGGCAGAGGAGAAAGTATGGATGATTTGTTTCAAGTTGGATGTATCGGGCTTATTAAAAGCGCCCAAAACTTCGATGTATCGCTTGGACTTAAATTTTCAACTTACGGTGTGCCTATGATACTTGGAGAAATAAGAAGATATCTTAGAGATAACAATATGTTAAGAGTGTCACGTTCAATGCGTGATACGGCATATAAATCATTGGCTGTCAAAGAAAGACTTACAGCTCAAAATTCAAAAGAACCAACTGCACAAGATGTCGCAAATGAACTTGGAATTTCTAAAGAAGAGGTTGTAATGGCGCTTGAATCAGTTGTTGATCCGGTATCACTTTTTGAGCCAGTATACTCAGAAGGAAGTGATGCAATATATATTATGGATCAACTAAGCGACGGTAACAGCGATACAAATTGGCTGGATGAAATTATAATTAAAGAGGCAATAGCAGCTTTACCTGACAGAGAAAAACAAATTATTGGTCTCAGATTTCTTGAAGGTAAGACTCAAATGGAAGTTGCAAAGGAGGTGGGTATTTCACAGGCACAGGTCAGCAGACTTGAAAAAGGTGCGTTAGACAGAATAAAAAATCAACTATAGAACAAAAAAACCACACCTGAATATTATATATTATAAGGGTGTGGTTTTATTTTTATTAAAGTGTTGACAAATGATAAGGTTAAGGTGCTTATTGAGAAAAATGATATTAAAAATTTTGAATTGATAGATTTTGATATTGATTGTGATGATACAAAAAATGCTGTTGCTGTTTTGTTGATTGGAATTTATGAACAAACCGGATTGAACTTTTTAAATAGTAAAATATTAATCGAATCATTTAAGGGCTGTTGTCAATCATATTACGTGATAATTACACGGATTTCAGATGATAACTGCCCACAAAATATTCAATCGGACAACAACGAGGATTATATGTATCTATTCAAACTTAATTTTATTGAAGACGTAATTGATATTGCAAGTAAAATTAAAAATCAAAATATAGATTTAAAACAATCAAAACTATATAAATATAAAAACCGATTATATATTTCTCTGTATTTTGATACAAACCAAAATAATGAGTCATTAATTGATGAAATAGTTAATAAATTCGGATATGATTACACAAGGTGTAAATGGAGTATTTTAAATGATGTTATTTTACAAGAGTGGGGAAATCTTTTAAATGATAATGTTATAGAAAAAATAATGGCAGCGGTATAAAACGCTGCCATCATTTTATAATTCCCAAAGGTATTTATTTAAGTTGACCATATTTGAGTTATCAACTTCAACGCCTTCAGATTCAAGTTTAAATCTTTGTTCTTCGATTCCCCCAAAAGCATATGCGGCTGCAAGTCTTCCGTGACGGTTTACAACGCGATGACATGGAATTGATGTCGGATCAGGGTTTGAATGCAGTGCATATCCAACTGCTCTCGATGCACGAGGAGAACCGCACAGGACTGCAATTTGGCCGTATGTTGCAACCTTTCCGTGTGGAATTTTTTTGACATTATCATATACTTTGTCATAAAAACTCATAAACTTTTCTCCTTGTTAATGTTTAATTATTTTGTTTCCGGGATAAAAAGCTCTTGATCCCAATGCAATTTCAATTTGTAACAGGCGGTTATACTTTGAAACTCTCTCACTTCTGGCGGGTGCGCCTGTTTTTATCTGACCTGAGTTTACCGCAACTGCAAGGTCTGCTATAAATGTGTCGGCTGTTTCACCGCTTCGGTGAGAAATGATAGTATTATATCCATTCTTTTGTGCAATTCGGATTGTTTTTAATGTCTCAGTTAATGTTCCTATCTGATTGGGTTTTATTAGGATTGCGTTTGCTGCCTTTTTTTCAATTCCGAGTTCAAGTCTTTGAGGGTTAGTTACAAATAAATCGTCACCGACAATCTGTGCTTTTTCTTTTTCGGTTATTTCTGCAAAACCTTCAAAATCTGTTTCTCCCAACGGGTCTTCAATAGATATGATAGGATAATTCTTTTTTAACGATGAAATATAGTCTATG
Organism: Eubacteriales bacterium; assembly: GCA_045612565.1. Classification (GTDB taxonomy): domain Bacteria; phylum Bacillota; class Clostridia; order Oscillospirales; family QAKW01; genus RGIG9041. The sequence continues at coordinate 44,620 of JAZKZG010000011.1, read as the reverse complement.
AGCTCATCCTTAGTCATAAACATATCTCTTTTTGGAAGGATATATCCATCGTCTTTCATCCATTCGCTTGATGCAACATCGAGTGCAATGTTTATATCATATCCTGGTATAAAGCCGCTTTTTTCAATAGCATCAACAATAAAATCCAGTGCTTGAGCATCTGAGTCAAGATTTGGAGCAAAGCCGCCTTCATCTCCAACGGCTACTGAATGCCCTCTTGAAGCAAGAATTTTTTTTAAACTCTTATATACTTCGCAACCCATTCTCATTGCATCGTCAAAATTACTTGCTCCTGTTGGCATAATCATAAATTCCTGAATATCTATATTATTTGAAGCGTGTGCGCCACCGTTTAGAATATTCATCATTGGTACGGGTAGAGTGACAGCGTTTATTCCGCCTAAATACTCATATAACGGAATATCTGCAGAGTATGCCGCTGCTCTCGAACACGCTAAAGATACTGCAAGCATTGAATTTGCACCAAGATTTGATTTGTTTTTTGTGTTGTCAATACATATCATTGTACTATCAATTTCATCTTGGTTAAAAACTGATTCGCCTTCAAGCGCAGAAGAAATAGTGGTGTTTACATTATCTACTGCTCTTAAAACACCCATTCCACTATAATCATCATCGTCATCACGTTTTTCGTATGCTTCAAATTTTCCGGTGGATGCGCCGCTGGGTACTGCGGCAGAGGCAGCAACACCGCTATTAAGTATAACTGTCGCTTCAACCGTTGGTGTACCTCTGCTGTCAAAAATCTGTCTTGCAATAATTTTTTTAATTGTATCTTCCATTATACTATCACCTCAAAGATATTTTGGATAGTAATAGTTTGATTTATACAAAAAAATCAGCAAATATAATTGCTGATTAAAATTCGAAATCTTCTTTTGAAAAGTTTTGCTGTTCTACGTATTTTTTGGGTGGGATGCGATTAAGAGGGGTATATCTGAATTTTTTACAACAAAAGTCTGGTTTCACTATACCTTTTTTTGAACATATAATATCTTCTGTTGCAATTATTTTTTTTCCAAATTCACAATATATGCACATTGGAATTATATCTTTTGAAAAAATCATTTGTGTAACCACCTGACATTTTTTATTTATTATATAGCTTTTTATATGATTTGTCAAAGACAATATACAAGAAAAAACCTAAAAACAAAATAAAAATAATAAAAATTGATGATGCAAAAGTATTTGTGACACTTTCAAATTTAATAGGAATTAGTTTTAAAAGACAATATGTAATTATTGGCATTAAAATTGAATATGTGATTTTTCCTACGATAATTGGTTTTACAGGCAATTTACTTTTTGTTGCGCAACTGATGCACTGCATTATCACAGATAATCCTGAAAATCCTACTATAAATGATATTGCGATAATAAAATCATTTGCGGATTTTTTCATAATAGTAATACCTCTTGTTATTTCTATCATTCCAATTATAATTGCATTGAAGTTTTTTTTCGGAATAAAAAACAATAATCTTGATATTAAATCGGGTATATTATATTTTAATGCAACATCGGCAATTACTCCCGAAAATATTATATAGCCGCATACATTTAAACAAGAAGAAACAGAACCTGTTATACTTTTACAGGCGGTTTCTGTTATTTTTATAGTTGAAATTTTTGTGATTTTTTGTTTTTTGATTGCTCCAAAAGCAAATGCACACATTATGCTGCAACACATTTGTGATAATAGAATAATATATCCAATTGTTTTGCTTTGGAGTATAGATATTCCGATAAATGTTACTATATATGCAGGAGATGCATTTGCTGTACAGTATAAAAGCTTTACAGCGTTTTCTTTGGAAATTACATTTTCTTGATATAAATTGCATATATTTTTTGTTCCGTTAGGAAAGCCTGTCAGCAGTCCGCATATAAACAAGTACACCGATGGGTTTAACTTTGTTACCGAAAGGATTGATACGAAGAATTCAGATAAAACGAAAAACGGAAACAATGACGGAATAACTGAATTATAGCACATGTTAAGGCTGTATCTGATTGAATTAATAACTGTTTTTGAATTTAATGAAAAAGAAACAAACAGGATAATACAAATGATTATTAAAATGATTTTTTTACTGTTACTCATATATAAAAGATATGCAATATTATCTTGATATAATGCATAAATTTATCATAGAGGTGATGATTTATAAAATGAATAATTCTGTCAAGCAGTTATTTGATAACATAAAGGATGGTTATAAAATAAACAGTAATATTGAAATCGTTGACGCTAGTAAGGTTATTATTGAAGAAATGATTAAATTAATTGAATATTGCAATACCAAGATAATTATTGATGTTGGAAAAAATCTTTTAATAATAAATGGCGACAATCTTAATATCTGTGATTATTATAATAAAAATATTGTTATTGAAGGGAAAGTATCTTCGGTTATTTTTGAGTGAAAAAATATGTTGGAAAATTTGATTAGATATGTCTTGGGAAGCTGTAAAATTAAAATTATATGTACATCTCCCGAAGAGGTAATAAATGCTTTAATAATAAACGATTTCAAAATACGAAATGTTAAAAAGACAACCTGTAATGAGGTTCTATTTGAATGTTATTTAAATACATATAAAAAGATTAAGAATCATCCGTTCTTTCGCAACTTTGATTTGATAATTATATCAAAAAAAGGATTTCCGAATATATTCAGTAAATATAAAAAGCGATATGGCTTGTTTATAGGTGCATTATTATTCGCAGGACTGTTATATGTATCGTCACTTTTTATCTGGGATATACAAGTGTCGGGTAATGATAGCATATCGACTGAAAAGATATTAAATGAACTGTCATATCAAGGGTTTGTTTCAGGTAAAATGAAACGATCATTTACATTAAAAAATATTGAAAATGGTTTTTTGTCAAGAAATGATAATATATCATGGATATCAATTAATCTTAAAGGTACAGTTGCTTTTGTTGAAGTAAGAGAGAATATGCGGGAAATCAAAAAATTAGATACATCCAAACCAAGCAATATTTATGCATCACGTGATGCTGTAATTGAGTCTATAACTACATATATGGGTTACAAAACAGTTGAAGTTGGTGACACTGTTTCAGCCGGAGATATGATTGTTACAGGGGAGTATACAGATAAATTTGGTAAAAGCTATAAACTTCATTCTTATGCTAAGGTGATGGCATATACAACCCATAGTTATACTGTTAAAGTTCCATTTAAAACAGTTGAACAACAATTTACAGGTAAAAAGAAAAAATACTTTTCTTTAAAATTAACAAGATTTACAATACCTCTTTATTTTAAAGAAAAGATAAGTTATAATAATTATAGTAAAAATAAAAGTATTAAAAATTTCAAACTGTCATCGTCTTTTGTTTTGCCTTTTAGTTTGCAAACAACAACGTATCTTCAAACAAATGACGTTGTATATAACAAATCCAAAGATGCAGCTTTAATAGATGCATATGAAAAATTGGATGATATGAAAAATAACCTTGTTGGAATTACTGTTCTGGATAAAGAATACGACATTGTTGAAGATAGTGATGGGGTAACAGTCAAAGCTTATTTTAAATGTTATGAAGATATAGGCATAGAAAAAGAAATTTGCTAGGGAAGTGAAAAGATGGAAAAATCAATTGTCGGAATAGAAATGGAGTATATTTCAGCTGTTTTCGGCGCTTTTGATGAAAATATCGAAATTATTGAAAAAGAGTTTTCGGTCAAAATTGTTAGCCGCGGTGATGCAATATCAGTAAACGGAGAAAAAGATAATGTTGACCTTGCTATTAAAACTCTCTCAAATCTTTTTGAAATTGCAAAGTCGCGCGATATAATTGATGTACAAACAGTTAAATATGTGATAAGCCTTGCCGGTGAACCGAGCAATAACGTTGCAAAAGCTCTTGATGAATGTATTTGTATTACTGCTTCTGGTCGTCCCATAAAACCAAAGACGATTTCTCAAAAAAAGTATGTTGAGTGTATTAGCAAGAATGTTGTAACCTTTGGTATCGGTCCTGCAGGTACAGGAAAAACTTATCTTGCTGTAGCACTTGCTGTGACTGCACTGAAGAATAAACAGTTATCAAAAATCATATTAACACGTCCAGCAGTCGAAGCAGGTGAGAGCCTTGGCTTTTTACCCGGTGATTTACAGAACAAAGTTGATCCGTATTTACGACCTTTATATGATGCATTATTTGATATGCTCGGACCCGATGTTTATCTTAAATATATGGAAAAGGGCATTATCGAAATTGCACCGCTTGCGTATATGCGTGGACGTACTCTTGAGAATTGTTTTATAATCCTTGATGAGGCGCAAAATACAACAATTGAACAAATGAAAATGTTTTTAACTCGATTCGGGTTTAATTCAAAAATTGTTGTAACAGGGGATGTTACGCAGATTGATTTGCCTAAAGGTAAAACTTCAGGACTTGTTCACGCGCTTAAAATTCTTGATAATATTGATATGATTAAAATTCACAAATTTGATAAGCGCGATATTGTCAGACATGCACTTGTTCAAAAAATTGTTGAGGCATACGAAAATAATTCTAAAAAGAAGGACTAAAAAATGAATTTGTTTATTGATTTTTCGGAATCGTGGTATAAAGATGTTATTCACAAATCTGTTATTGCTGCTCTTGAATTTGAAAAGTTTGATTATGATACATCAATTGAGGTTATTACCGTTTCAAAGGAAGAAATTAAAGAAATAAATCTTTCTTCAAGAAATATTGATAAAGTAACTGACGTTTTGTCTTTCCCGATGTTTGAAACAGCTTCGGATGCTGTTACTGATGAATCGGGTTCGGTTTTTTTAGGGAGTATGGTCATTTGTAAAGAACGTGCAATTGAACAAGCAGAGGAATATGGTCATTCAATTGAGCGTGAGGTTGGTTTTTTGGCTGTTCACAGCACTTTACATTTGCTTGGATATGATCATGAACTCGGCAAAGAGCAAGAAATAGAAATGTTTAGTAAACAGGAACAAATTTTAGAGAGTATTGGTCTTACAAGATGAAAGCAATAAAGAAATTGTTTTTTAGTTTTAAATATGCTTTTAGTGGATTGGTCTATTGCATAAAAAACTGTCGTAATTTCAGAATACATACTGTTGCAGCTTTTTTTGTTTTATATTTGAGTAAATTCTATTCTTTTTCTGCAGCTGAATATTCAATTCTGTTTTTGGTTGTTGCTTCTGTTATTTCAGCGGAATGTTTCAATACTTCAATAGAGCAAGTTTGTGATGCTGTAACAACCGATTTTTCAAAGCAAATAAAAACTGCAAAAGATACGGCCGCGGCTGCGGTTTTTTGTATTGCAATATTTGCTGTTGTAATAGCCTTGAAATTATTTATTGACTTTGATGTTTTTAACCAAATTTATGTTTATTATTCATCTCCTTTAAAACTTATTTTTTTGTCTGTTTCGGTTATATTATCGATAATCTATATTTTTTACGAGGATATTTTTAAAAATGCAAAACAGTAATTTAAAAACCATTTTTGTCACAATATGCGGTCGTCCGAATGTTGGCAAATCTACAATTCTTAATGCTTTGATTGGTAAAAAGATATCTATTGTTTCTCCAAAAGCACAAACAACCCGTACACGTGTTACAGGTGTTTTAACAAAGGATGACTGTCAGTATGTCTTTTTGGATACTCCCGGTATGCACAGAGCAAAGACAGGTCTTGGACAGGCTATGGTTGAATCGGTTGGTGAAGGAATAGAAAATGCTGATGTTACGTTGTTTGTTGTAGAGGTGGGCGACAAAATTCTTGCAGCCGAACGCGCTATTATTAAAATTCTTAAAGAAAATAGAATGCGATCAATTTTACTTATTAATAAAACTGATTTAAATTCAAAAGAACAACTATTACAAACAATCACAGAATTTTCATCAACTTTTGATTTTGAAGAGATTATACCTATAAGTGCTGTGAAAAAAGACGGACTTGATATTGTTTTAAAAGAATTATATAATCGTGCTGAACCGTCGTTTTTTTATTATGATACTGATTATGTAAGTGATACATCTAATGCCAACTATGTATGTGAAATAATACGTGAAAAAATGCTTTATAATCTCGGACTTGAAATTCCTCATTCAGTAGCACTTGTCACTGAGAATTATGAAGAAAGCGAAACTCTTGTCAAATCAATGGTGACCGTATATTGTTCACGAGAATCTCATAAAGGAATTATAATTGGAAAAAAAGGCGATATGCTAAAAAAAATATTAACCCAATCACGTACTGAACTCGAAAACTATTTTGGTAAAAAAGTTTTTATTGAATGTTTTGTGAAAGTTAAAAATGATTGGCAAAACAATAGTGCAATGCTGAGATTAATCGGAATGTAAAACTTTACCTTGGTTATAAATATCACAATAAACAAAACTAATGTTAATGAATAAAATATATTAAGGTGATACTTATGACTACACAGGAAATGTGGAAAATTTTTAAAAATACAGGAAGCGTTGAGGCATATATTTCTTATGCCAAATCTAAAACTGATACGGAGATAACCAATGGCGCAAACCGTGAAAATAACTGGGATAATACTCAAAATAACCGATACACCGGGTAAAGATAAACTGCTTAGGATATTTACTAAAAACGGTTTAGTGTCGGCTTTTATGACATTTAAAAAGAGCGCGGGGAAAAAAAGCTTTATTGCCGATGTATTTTCTTACGGTGAGTTTATTCTTTTTGAAACGGATAAATCGAATTATCTTGTAAATTCTTTTACTCCGATAGACTGTTTTTATAATATCAGAAATGATATTTTAACTCTCTCTGCAGCGGCTTATTTTTCATCTCTTGTAATTAACTATTCTTCTGAGCCTGATATTGATTGTCGCGAGATGTATGATTTGATTTTTTTTGCCTTAAAGAATCTTGCTTCTGGAAATGATATTAAAATTTTAAAACCGGTTTTTGAGTTTAAAATATGTCAGTTGATTGGATTTGAACCGTGTCTTGAGGCGCAAACAAAGGCTCAGAATTATTATTTTGCGTTAAGTGATGGACGCTTGTATCTAAACGATTGCGAGGACAGCGTGTATTTGTCAAGAAATTCAGTTTTGTCTATATACAAAATCATTAATTCAATGTCTGCTGATGTATTTAATTGTATAACCATATTTGATGAACATATTTATAGACTTGCAGAAAGTTATATTATCTATCATTCCGAGCGTTCATTTGATTCACTTGAGTTCTTAAAAGGAGTTATTTAAACATTGTATCCATCTGACAAAAGAAATTTTTATTATAAAAAATCATTAAAAGCACTTGAGTTTGACAAGGTTTGTGAAATTTTATCTACATATGCATCGATTGATAAAACAGCCGAAAAAATCAAAAAGATTATACCTTTATATAAAAAAGGCTGTGTAATCCGGCAATTGACCGAGGTTTCACAGGCAAAGGATATGTTGCTTTTAAATCAACGTCTCCCACTTAAAAATCTTTCGGATGATGTTGATTTATACATCGGTAAATCTGTAAAGGGGATTTGCCTTACACCATCTGATTTTGTTTCGGTTGCTCGACTTATGCAAGTTTCCATTGATATGTCAAGGTATTTTAACGATAGCAACGCAAAAAAGGATTGTTTGCAATTATTGTTTGATGGCCTCTATACTGACAAAGGACTTGTTAACGCAATTAACAGAACTTTTCCTGATGGAGAACATGTTGCTGATGATGCTTCACCGGAGTTATTCAGAATTCGCAAAAAGATTATTTCTGCAAAGCAAAAGATTAAAGATTCACTTGATTCTTATATAAAAAAATCTGATGTTGCACCGTATCTGCAGGATTCAATTGTTACAATACGATATGATAGATTTGTAATTCCTGTAAAAGCGGATAATCGTGGTCTTGTTAAAGGTCTTATACACGATACATCAAATACAGGCTCGACATTATTTGTTGAACCGCTTTTTGTTATTGAAGAAAACAATAATATTCGAAAACTAGAAAATGAAGAAAAGCAAGAAATTGAACGAATCTTGCAAAATTTAACAGAACAAGTATCACTCTGCTCACAAGCGTTGCTTTTGTCATATAGAACACTTTTATCTATTGACTATATTTTCGCAAAAGCAAGATATAGTTATCAATATAATATGTGTTGTCCAAAAATATCTGATGAGAAAATTGCGGATATGAAAAAAGCTCGTCATCCGCTTATTTCTAAAGACGTGATGGTCCCTCTTGATATCAAGATGGGCGACGGTGTTGATACAATAATTGTTACAGGTCCAAATACTGGAGGTAAAACTGTTTTTTTAAAAACTCTCGGTCTTATGTGTGCAATGGCGAAAGCGGGTATGCATCTGCCCTGTAACACTGCAACAGTTTTTATCTTTGATAAAATTTATGCTGATATAGGTGATGAACAATCAATTGAACAGTCACTTTCAACATTTTCTTCTCATTTGAAAAATATTAAAAATATTTTGGCAAACACAACAGATGGCAGTCTTGTTCTATTTGATGAACTTGGTGGTGGTACTGACCCGATTGAAGGTGCTGCACTTGCGGAATCTGTTATTCAAAAAGTTCGTCAGAATAAAGGTTTTTGTGCTTGTACAACTCACTACAGCGAACTTAAAAACTATGCTTTGGAAACTGAGGGGGTTGTGAATGCTTCTTTTGAATTTGATCTTAAAACACTTAGTCCGACATACAGGCTTAGCATTGGTGTACCTGGTAAATCGTATGCTTTTGAGATTTCAAAGCATCTTGAGTTACAAGATGATGTAATTGATTATGCTAAAAGCCGAGTTGATTTGAACGTCAAGCGATTTGATAAAGCGATTGATGAACTCTTAAAACAAAAAAATGAGTATGAAAATCTTAAAAGGGAGATTTTATCAAAAGAAACTGAAATAAATGCTTTAAAAAATGAAATAGAGAAAAAACAAAAACAAATTGAAAAAAGTGCCGAACTTGAACTTGAGTCTGCGAGAACAAAAGCACGTCAGATTATTGAACGCGCAAGGCGAGATTCAAACGCTTTTTTAGAAGATTTAAAAAAGCAAAAAGAACAACTCGAAAAGTTATCTATGCAAAAAATCAAGAGTACTGTTAAAAGAGGAGCGGCAGCACTTGATAATGATGATTTACATTCGCCTGTTGTAAAAGAGACAAACGGGAAACCGCTTGGTGAAAGTGTTAAAGTCGGACAAACTGTTTTTGTTTCGAAATTACAAAAAAACGGTGAAGTGATTTCAATTTCAGGTAAAAAAGTTCGCGTTAACTGTTCCGGTATTACGGTTTCAATGAATAATGATGAAATTTATCTTGCAAAAGAAGAACAATCCAAAAAGACTGAAACTAAATCATCATTTAAATTTGAACGTTCACTTACTCGCCAGGTAAGTATGGAACTTGACTTACGTGGTCAGATGGTAGCTGATGCTTGTGATATGATTGATAGTTTTATTGATGATGCAATTCTTGATCATCTTACAACTGTTACTATCATTCATGGTAAAGGAACAGGAGCACTTCGTGCCGGTGTCCATTCATATTTAAAAACACATAAGCGCGTAAAAAAATTCAACTTGGGTGCATATGGTGAAGGCGACAGCGGTGTTACAATCGTTGAATTAAAATAAATAATAGCAATAGGAAGTAACTCCTATTGCTATTTAATTTGACAAAGAACTGTTAATATATTATAATTTTTAAAAATACTTTATGGAGAATATCGATGTTCACACCCGATTTTTTATTAAAAAATGTATATTCTTTGACTGACGAGTTTTTATCAAAAAACCACATTAAAGGTATCATTTTTGATATTGATAATACTCTTGTGGGATTTACTGTTGAAAAGCCTGATGAGAGATTGAAGATTTTTTTGAATTCTTTAAAGCAAAAAGGTATTAAGATTGCTGTTGCATCAAATAATAATCGCGACCGTGTCAGTCTTTTTTGTGAAGATTTGGATATTCCGTTTATTTGGCGTGCTTGTAAACCATTACCTTTTTCTATCTTGAAAATTGCAAGAATAATGAAATTGAGATGTAAACATATTGCTTTGGTTGGGGACCAAGTGTTTACTGATGTTTGGGGTGCAAATTTTTGTGGTATGACGTCTGTAATGGTTGATATTATTGATACAAAAGAAACAATGCTTTTTAAAATTAAAAGAGCTCTCGAAAAACCAATAATTAATGCAAAAATAAGAGAGGATGGAAAAAGAAAATGATAAAATTCGGTCCTGCAGGTAATTGTCAAATGTTTTATGATTACGGTTATAAAAATACTGTGCAGATGCCTGATTTCTTAAGTAATATAGGTCTTGATGCATATGAAATTCAATGCGGACGTGGTGTTCGTATGAAAGATGATGCTGCAAAACAAATAGGTGAATCGGCAAAACTGAATAATATTTCATTATCTGTTCATGCACCATACTATATCTCAATGTCAGGCACTGATGAAGAAAAACGTTTAAATAGCATTAATTATATTTTGCAAAGCGCAAATCTTGCAAAATTGAGCGGTGCTACAAGAATCGTAATTCATACGGGCTCTTGCTCTAAAATTTCACGTGAACAAGCTCTTTTACTTGCCAAAGACACTTTTAAAATAGCTGTAAAAGCAATGGACGAAAACGGTTTCAGCGATATTTCAATGTGTCCTGAAACGATGGGAAAAATAAACCAGCTTGGAACACTTGAAGAGGTACTGGAACTTTGTTCAATTGATGAACGTATGATTCCAGCAATTGATTTTGGACACATAAATGCAAGAGAGCAGGGAAGTCTTAAAACTGCAGAGGATTTTGAAAAAATCATTCTTTGTGTAAAAAACAAACTCGGCGAATACAGAGCTAAACATTTTCACGTTCATTTTTCAAAAATTGAATACTCTACAGGCGGAGAAAAAAAGCATCTTACTTTTGAAGATACGGTTTTTGGACCTGATTTCGAGCCGTTTGCTGATGTTATTTTAAAATATTCACTTGAGCCAACGATTATTTGCGAAAGTGATAATACTATGTCAAAAGATGCACTATATATGAAGCAATATTTTTATTCATTAAAATAAGATTATTGTAAATTATACTTGAAAATAGGCAAATTGTAGTGTAGAATATAGGATAGATAAATTTTGGAGGTTAAAATTTTATGATTACAGCAGGAGATTTTAGAAACGGCGTTACATTTGATATGGACGGTCAGGTTTTCCAGGTTGTTGAATTTCAGCACGTTAAACCCGGTAAAGGCGCTGCTTTTGTTAGAACAAAATTTAAAAACGTAATTACTGGTGCTGTTGTTGAAAAGTCATTCAATCCTACCGATAAGTTTGAGAATGCTTACGTTGAAAGAAAAGAATATGAGTATCTTTACAATGATGGTGAACTCTATTATTTTATGGATTCAGAAACTTATGAGCAGCTTCCTCTTAATGCTGATAAACTTGGTGACAACTTTAAGTTTGTTAAAGAAAACGACGTTGTTAAAATCATGTCATACAAAGGCAACGTATTTGGCGTTGAGCCGCCCCTTTTTGTTGAACTTGAAGTAACTGACACCGAACCCGGCGTAAGAGGTGATACTGCAACAAACGTTACAAAGCCCGCAACACTCGAAACAGGTGCTGTTATTAAAGTTCCGATTTTCATCAACTCAGGTGAAAAAATCAGAATTGATACCCGCACAGGCGAGTATATGGAAAGAGCATAATTATTTATTGTAAAGGAGACTCTATAATGACTTTACTTGAAAGAGTAGCTTATATCAGAGGTCTTATGGAAGGCCTTTCACTTGATGAAAAAGACCCTATGACAAAACTTGTTGCTGAAATTGTTGATGTTATGGACGAAATGGCTGCAACAGTTGAAGATATGGATGAATATATCAGTGAACTTGATGAGTACATCGGTGAAATTGATGAGGACCTCGAAGCAGTTGAGGATTATCTTGATGAAGAGTTTGAAGAAGAGGTTGTTGAAGACGACTTTTATTCAGTAATTTGTCCTGAATGCGGTGAAGAGTTTTGCGTAGATGACGAAACCGCTCAAAAGGGTAAACTTAATTGCCCCAATTGTAATGAAGAACTTGAATTCGATCTTTCAGAGTGCGATTGCTGTGATGGCGATTGTGACTGTTGCGAAGACTAATTTAAAATCAAAAGCACTTACGTTTGTAAGTGCTTTTTTATTATTTAATTGAAAATACAACTGCGTCACAAGGCGGTATGCTTTCGATATTACCATAGTATAGCTTGTTTATTTTTTTGTTGTTTAAAACAAAGTCTGGTTTTACAGTTTTGTTCGAATAGTTTATAGCGGTAATAATATTACCGTTCTGCGTTATTCCAATTTTTGAGTCGTTTGATACAATATCTTTTTTAGTGATTAAATCTTTTAAGATATATTTATATAATTCGTGAGCATTTTTGTCAAATGCTCTGTTTTTATTACAAAGCATTTTTTCATAAGGAAACGCAAGATAATACACCTTGCCCTTACCGTATTTGTTAACAGTCATAATTGGGTCACCTTGCTCATCATATGCTAAGACGGTTGATGTAAGCGGTCTTAATTTATAATGTTTATTGTGATTATACTCTAACTCGTGACCGTCAAGCATAAATTTACCGCTTATATCTACATATTCATTTTCTTCTACAGCATTTCCAATGAATTGTTCAAACTGTGTGAAAAATCCATTTTCATTTGAAATATAAAGCGTTGCACCATCATAAACTTTTTGTTTGAGTTGTTCATATTTATCTGAGTATAACGGCTTATCTTCACATGTTGAGGGCATAATATACACTTCACCGTCGGGTATATCCTGGTTGGGGGAAACAAAATCGAGAGTGACACCCGCTTGTTTTCCGAGTATAAAACTCATATATCCCATACCCCAATTATCTTGCTTGTGTGTTAGAATGATATGTGCGTCAATTAACGGTTTATCCAACTCAAAATCAATTGTATCAAGCCATTTTCCGAATTTGTTTAATTCTAACAAATGATCCTTGGGTTTCATATCAGAGGTCAGCATTCCGAGCTCACGCTCAAGCATACACCAATTATACGGCGGCGTTGTGAGTTTATCTTGGTCGTGTGCGCACCACCATAAAAGGCCTGTCATTCCGTGCGCCCAGTTGGAGAAAAGATTAACTCTCATAAAATCACCTGATATTTTATCTTCGCAAATATTGTGGCTAAGTGTTCCGATTTCTTCTACAAGACACGGTCTTTCTGATATATTTGAATATAACATCGACTCTGCTGTTGCGTGCATAAGTGTTCTGATTGAATTAATAGGGTCTTTTGAACAGTGTGGAACAAATGCCGGGTAAGGATGAGTTGTAACTATATCAAAAGGCTCAGTTTGGTCTTCTATAAGCCACGTTGCATTTTCAACTTTAAGCCCATGCATACCTGAAATAACAGGTCTTGTATTGTCGCACGCTCTTATAGCATTTGATATTATCATAAGCCAAGTGTAAGCGGCGCTTCTTGGTCTGTCATGTTTTGAAAGCGATGATAAATTGTTACATTCATTGCCGGGATTCCAACCAATTATTTCTTCTCTGTCTTTGAATCTGTTTACAAAGCCTTTGATAAACAGCATTTCAAATTGAAGAGCGGTGGCGTCGGTGAATAAATTCATATTATTGAGAGCGTTTGGAATAAAAGTTCTTCCGCTCATAAATCCCGTTAATAAACCAACGATTAACTTCACATTGTACTTTTTGGCAAGATCGCATACGTATTCAAATCTTTCAAGCATCGTTTCGTCTAAATAATATGGATTGGTGGGGGATTGGCAATCTTCCATTAAATATTCGCGGTGCTTTGCAGCTGCAGCCATAACGGACATTACAGGTTGAAAATCACGCCAAAGAGGAAAAATTCGTATATGTCTAATTCCGTTTTCCACAAGTATCTCAAAATCTTTTTCGACTTGTTTTGCATCCCAGTTTTTCCACATTTCGATTCCTGCATGTGATGCCCAATAATTGCATCCCAACATAAACTCGCTCATATTTTTTCTCCTTTAATCGTCAATGTATTTAAAAAAGTTTTTATTATAGATGTAATATGCTTTTCTTTTATCAAAGGTTATTACATAAAATTCATCGTTTACTTTTGATGTACTGTAAAAATCCCAATAATCCATATTGTTTTTTCTTGACCAATGATAATGTGTGATGTTATAACCGGTTCTTCTAGTGGGTCGTTGAATATTAAATTTGTATTTTTTCAGCTTTTTCTCTATAATAACGCCTGGATATTCAATCATCATATCACTATCAATATAAAAATTATTGGTAGCCGTTTTAATAAGATTAATTAGTGTTTTTAAAGATGATAAAAAAATTAATATCAATACAACAATATAATATATTTTAAAATTGAAATTTTTGTTAGATAGTTCATTAACTGCATATATACATAAAGCGATTGCAAGCGATGATAAAAAGATTGGCGGAATTATTAATAGCTCGGATATAAGATGCCTATATAAATCAGTTTTTATATTCTTTAGTGTAAATATTTCTCGTTCCATTGTTTCCTCCTTTTTAAAAGTATATTACTTTTATAGTTTTTTTGCAATATAAAATAAAAAAGTGATTACCGAAGTAATCACTTTTTATGGCTGGGATAGTAGGACTCGAACCTACGCAGTGATGGAGTCAGAATCCATTGCCTTACCAACTTGGCTATATCCCAATGCTTAATGCTCAAATAGTATAGCACTTAAATTCCGTTTTGTAAAGAAGTTTTTTGAAAATTTTTAAAAAAATTTTTCTATTGCATTATTTGAATACATTATATATAATTTTAATGTTAAATTAAATTAAATGGAGACAACAAAAATGAAATTTAATAAGCAAGACCTATATTTTTATCCTGAACATTTGCTTGATTATCAAATGGAAAGATATCAAAAGACTTTTAATGAATTTAAAAAAGCTTTTGGTTATGAGCCTCAAAACGTATTTAGTTCACCTGGAAGAAGTGAAATCTGTGGAAACCATACTGACCATAATCTCGGTAAAGCTGTCGGCGCTTCAATAAACCTTGATATGCTTGCTTTTGTAAAAAAGCGTGATGACGGCAACATTTGCATCAAAGCAAAAGGCTTTGGTGATATTAAAGTTAATGTATCAAAACTTGAAAAAGTTGATAAAGAAACAGGCAACTCTACTTCGCTTGTAAGAGGTGTGTGTAAAAAACTTTCTGATATGGGTTATGTTGTAGGCGGTTTTGATGCATACACTACCAATGACGTTTTAAAGGGTTCTGGACTTTCCTCGTCAGCTGCTTTTGAAATTATGATCGCATTTATTGAAAACAGTCTTTATAATGATGAAAAAATAGATTCAAAAACAATGGCTATTGCATCGCAGTACGCTGAAAATGTTTATTTCGGTAAGGCGTCAGGACTTCTTGATCAACTTTCTTGTGCTTTTGGCGGAATGATTTCTATTGATTTTAAAGATCCTGCTAATCCGATTGTAGAGCGTTTGCCTTTTGATTTTGGTGCAACAGGATACAGTATGATAATAACTGATACAAGATGTGATCACGCTGATTTGACGGGCGATTACGTTGCTATTAAAACAGAAATGCAATCTATTGCAAATTATTTTGGTGCCGAGCATTTGCGTGGTGTTGATTTTGATGAGTTTTATTCAAAACTATCTGAATTGAAGAAAAATGTTTCTGAACGTGCAATTATTCGAGCATTCCATTATTTTAATGAAAATGTAAACGTTGACAATATTCAAGCTGCACTTAAAAATAATGATTTTGACAGTTTCCTTAAAATTGTCAATAAATCGGGAAATTCGTCTTTTAGATTTTTACAAAATATCTATTCGGATAAAAAACCGACTTCACAGGGTATGTCATTTGCTCTTTGCCTTTCAGAAAATATTCTTTGCGGAAAAGGTGCATCGCGTGTTCATGGTGGCGGATTCGGCGGAACGATGCAAGCTTATGTTCCTAACGATATTGTTGATGACTATGTTGATAAAATGGAGTCTACTTTTGGTGAAGGATGCTGTTATTTACTTAAAATAAGAGATGTAGGTCCAAAAAAAGTATATTAATAAAAAAAGCGATACGTTTTGTATCGCTTTTTTTATTTTTTATTTAATATGTAATCTATACTAACGTTATAAAGTTTGGCTAATAGTTGCAATTTATCTTCGGGCATATCGTATTTGCCGTTTTCAAAAGCTTGATAAAGCGGTCGTGGATAGTCTATTTTGACCGCAATATCTTTTTGTGTCATTCTATATAAATTTCTGAGTTTTCTTGCGTTGTTCATTTCTTTTTCCTTAAATTGTACCATACAGTGTGTGTTCATCTGCATCTATTATCTTAACATTAACAATGCGATTACATTGAGTTTCTTCACCTTTAAATTCCACATTAATATAATTTTTTGAAAAACCGTTACAAACTCCGTTTGAGAATTCTTCTACTAAAACTGACACAGTTTTTCCAATCATACTTTGGTTAAAAGCAAGTCTATGTTCTATCTCGAAATTGCTGAGTGATTTTTCACGCTGTGACTTTATTTGTTTTGAAACTTTATCAGGCATTGTTTCGGCTTTTGTACCTTTTCTGACTGAAAAAGGAAATATGTGAATTTTTGAAAATTTAATTTGCTTTACAAACTCAATTGTTTGATTAAAATCATCGTCGGTTTCTCCAGGAAAACCAACAATAATATCAGTTGTAACAGAACAATCTGTGAATTTTTTTCTTAATAAATCTACAGCAAACTTGAATTCTGCAGTTGTATATTTTCTGTTCATTGCTTTTAAAGTTTTGTCGCAACCGCTTTGTAATGATAAGTGAAAAGAGGGGCAAAGTTTTGAAGCACTTGAAATTTTATTCAAAAATTCTTCTGTTATAATTCTTGGTTCAAGTGACCCAAGACGTATTCGCTTTATTTCATCAATGTCGTTTACAGCATTTATTGCGTCGGCTAAATCGACGCTTTTAAGATCTTTTCCGTATGATGAAAGGTGAATGCCTGTTAAAACGATTTCTTTATAACCGTTTTTAGATGTAAGTGTCGCTTCTTTCACAACTTGTTCAATTGGTTTTGACGTGATTTTTCCTCGTGCAAACGGTATAAGACAGTAACTGCAAAAATTACGGCACCCGTCCTCTATTTTTAAAATGGCTCTTGTTTTTTCAGAAAATGAAGAAATTTGTTCGGCATCAAGATTTCCTTCATTATTAACTTCAATTATTTGACGACTGGTTTTTGTAAAATTATTTATATATTCAACTATATTTACTCGGTTTTTGGTTCCTAATACAATATCAACCCCTTCAATGTCTGATACTTCCTTAGGACTAACCTGTGAAAAACATCCGCACACAATTATTATTGCGTTAGGATTGATTCTTTTAGCTCTTGAAATAATATTTCTACTTTTTTTGTCTGATATCTGAGTTACGGTACAGGTGTTTATTATGTATATATCGGCTGTATCATTGAACGAACAAATATTATATCCCGCATCGATTAATTTTTCACTCATCATCTGCGTATCGTATTGATTTACCTTGCAACCAAGTGTATAAAAAGCCGCTTTCATAATATCACCTCACAAAAAAATATTATACAATATTCCTAATATTAAATCAAGAAAAAATATTTTAAATAAATTTTAAAATAAGTGTTGACATTTTAAAATCAATCGGCTATAATAGTAAACGTTCTTGCGAGAGTGGCGGAACTGGCAGACGCGCACGTTTGAGGGGCGTGTGGATTTCTCCGTACGGGTTCAAGTCCCGTCTTTCGCACCAAAACCACCCAATAGGGTGGTTTTTTTGTTTTTCTACGATAAATAGATAACTATTGATTGAAAAAGTATTTTTAGAATGTTATAATTTTAAAAATAAATCTTTGGAGGATTATATGTTTGTTAAAATCGCTAAAATTGGTGATAGTGAGACAATTTCTCTTGCTTGTTACGAACTCAAAAAATATCTTTCTAAAATTGATGTAAACAACGAATATGCAATTATGTCATTTGCTTGTTATAGAGAAGATATTAAGGATGCAATATGGGTTGGTCTCGATGATAAATTTGATGTACCGATTGTTGAAGATTGTTCTCTTGATGATGGTATTTCAATTGATGTTAAAAACTGTGTTGGTTTTATCACTGGTACAAATAAACGTGCAGTTTTAATTGCAGTATATCGTTATTTGCGAGAACTCGGTTGTGCGTTTGTACGTCCCGGTTGTGACGGTGATGTTATTCCTTCGCTCGATGTCACAAAAAAATCTGTGAAAGTTTTTGAAAAACCTTCATACCGTCACAGAGCAGTTTGCATTGAAGGCGCAGATAGTTTTGATAATATATGTGATTTTGTTGAATGGTTGCCAAAAGTTGGTATGAATGGTTTTTATAATCAGTTCAGAATACCGTATGCGTTTTACTTTAGATGGTATTCACACAGACACAATGAGAACGAGTATGAGCCTGTTGATTTTACAGTTAATGATGCAAAGGCAATTGCCGAAGAAACTGTAAAACAAATAAAAAAACGCGGTTTACTTTATCATTCTGTAGGGCATGGATGGACTTGTGAGCCTTTTGGAATTGATGGCCTTGGTTGGTTTGAGGCCGACAAACCTGCCGACGATAATGTGAAAAAACACCTTGCTATGCTTGATGGAAAGCGTGATTTTTGTAAAGGTGTTCCACTTAACACAAATCTTTGTTATTCATCAAATGAAGTAAAGGACATTATGTCGGATGCTATAGTTAAATATTCTCAAGAACATCCTGAAATTGACTATATGCACGTTTGGCTTGCTGACGGAACGAACAATCAATGTGAGTGTGATGAATGTAAAAAACTCAGACCTTCTGATTATTATGTTCAACTTCTCAATATAATTGATGAAAAACTGACCCAAAGTGGACTAGACACTAAAATTGTATTTTTGATTTATGTTGATTTGCTTTGGGAACCGCTCAAGGAAAAACTTAATAATCCCGACCGATTTGTTTTGATGTTTGCACCTATTACAAGAACATACTCGTCAAGTATGGCTGAGAGTGCTGTATTTGATGGAACATTGGCCGATTATAATCGTAATAATAATAAAATGCCTGCTGACGTATCAGAAAACATTGCTCATTTAAATAATTGGCAAAAAGGTTTTAAAGGCGATTCATTTGATTTTGACTATCACTATATGTGGGATCACTTTAAAGATATCGGTAATTTCAAAACAGCAAAAGTGTTATTTGATGATATGAAAAATCTTGATAAAATTGGACTCAACGGTATGGTTAGTTGTCAGTGCATTCGCTCGTTCTATCCACACGGACTTGGTATGAACGGTATGGCAGAAGCCCTTTGGGATAAAACAAAAGTTTTTGATGATGTTGTTGACAGTTATTTTGCAAATGCATATGGTGTGCATGGTAAAAAAGTATCAGATTACTTCAAGACTTTGTCGGAACTTACCGAGCCGGTATTTGTCCGTGGCGAATATGAAAAAACAGTAAACCCCGAACTTGTAGATCAATTTAAAAAATGTAAGAATTTTATTTCTGAATTTGATGATTTTGTTAAGAGTGTAAAGATTTTCGAAAATTCTACTGTTGAACTCTCGTTTTATTATTTATCATATCAAACAAAATTTGCAAATCTTTATCTTGATTGGGAAATCGCCCTTACAAGTGGTGATGCACAAAAAGCACAAACTGCTCTTGATGCTGTTGTTGATTATGCTGCAAAAACCGAAAAATACACACATAGAGTTTTTGATTTTTATGTATTCAGAAGCACAATTGTTAATAAAATGCATAAAAAACTTGTTGAAAAAATGTAATTAAAAATCCACCCGATAGGGTGGATTTTTAATTTAGAATTTAACAAATTTTGATGCCACAAAACGTCCTAATTTAAACACAGGTGTTTCGAGTTCGCGCTTTGCATTATTAAGTTGTTGCCGAATATTTATGTTTTGTGGACAGTGTTTTTCACATTTGCCGCATTCGATGCAATTTGATGCACAAGTTTTGTTTTTTCTGAGTACTGTACACATAAAGTACTCCTTTAAAGCTGCAAAATACCCATCGGAATATTTGCGGTTGTATGCAGCAAAAGTTCCGGGAATATCAACATTTTTGGGGCAGGGCATACAATATCCGCAGCCTGTACATCCAACTTTCATTTTTGAATTTATGGCTGCTACAACTTTTTTTAGCATTTCGTCATCAGATTGTGTTAACTCGTGTATTTTAACAGTAGAAGCAGTATTTATATTATCTTTTAGCATGTCAGAACTGTTCATCCCTGATAAAACAACTGTTATTTCGGGCTGATTCCATAGCCATCTAAAAGCCCACTGAGCAGGAGAATGTTGTATTGTATGATTCTTAAATATATTAATAGCTTTTTCGGGTAATCTGTTTACAAGACGACCACCTCTTAATGGCTCCATTATCATAATAGGAATGCCTTTTTTATTTGCATATAACAGACCTGTTTTACCGGCTTGAGAATGTTCGTCCATATAGTTGTACTGTATCATTGCAAAATCCCAGTCATAATCATCTATTATTTTACAAAACATTTCACTGTTTCCGTGATAAGAAAATCCGATTTGTTTAATTTGGCCTGTTTTCTTTTTTTGTGCTATCCATTCAATTATACCAATATCTTTTAGTCTGTTCCAGGTATCAATATCTGTCAGCATATGCATTAAATAGTAATCAATATATTCAGTTTTTAAACGATTTAATTGCTCGTTGAATAGTTTCTCGAGTTGCTCGGTGTTCTTTATTAAATACTGGGGAAGTTTTGTGGCAATAAACACCCGTTCTCTCATATTATTTTTATGTAATATTTCGCCTAAAGCCGCTTCACTTCCCGGATAAATATATGCTGTGTCAAAATAGTTTATCCCATTATTAACAGCATTGACGATTAATTGCTCTGTGGCTGT
Source organism: Eubacteriales bacterium (assembly GCA_045612565.1). Lineage (GTDB taxonomy): Bacteria > Bacillota > Clostridia > Oscillospirales > QAKW01 > RGIG9041. The sequence continues at coordinate 23,593 of JAZKZG010000011.1, read as the reverse complement.
CATATCAATTTTTCCCATTTTAGTTGGAAAACGCATACAACCAAAACCTAATATTGATAATTTGTTTTGAAATTTGTCATATCTATAATTCATATTTTTACTCCAACAATATTAATAATATTATTGTAACATAAAACTTGCTGTTTTTGAAGTTTAATTCATAAAACATAATAAAATTGAGCAAAATTAATATAAGAACATTTATTACGCAACCAGCAGTTGCTGATAATTTCAAACCGTAGTTGTTTGAAATTGGAATTTAATGGTAGTATTATTTTATTGTTTCAAATTAACTTAGGAGGAAGCAATGACTATTGGAGAAAAAATAATACAATTGCGATTAAAAAATAAGATATCGCAGGAACAACTTGCCGAAAAATTATTTGTTTCAAGGCAATCGGTATCAAAATGGGAAGTTGGCCAATCGATACCTCAAATTGATAAGGTTATGCAACTTTGTAAAATATTTTCTGTTACATCTGATGAATTACTTAATGATGAAATTGAACTAAGCGGAAGTGAACTCCCTGTTATCCAAAATAGAAACCATAAATATTTTGGTACTGATGGATTCAGAGGAGAGGCAAATGTCAGTTTAACTTCTGTACAGGCATATCGAGTGGGACGATTTTTAGGGTGGTATTTTTCACTTAACCATTCAAACTCATATAAGCCAAAGATTGTTATTGGTAAAGATACAAGACGTTCGAGTTATAATCTTGAATATTCGCTTGTTGCGGGTATTACTGCATCCGGTGCCGATGTATATATGTTACATGTTACAACAACCCCGAGCGTTTCGTATGTTACAAGACAAGACGGTTTTGATTGCGGTGTAATGATTACAGCGTCGCACAATCCATTTTATGACAACGGAATAAAGGTTATAAATAAATTTGGCGAAAAACTTGATGATAAAACGGCCCTATTAATTGAGGCATATATTGATGGGGATTTTGAGTCTCTTGGTCTTTGTGAAGATATTCCTTTTGCAAAACGTGAAAAAATAGGATGTATAATTGATTATGTTGCAGGTAGAAACAGATATGTAGGATATCTAATTTCAATTGCTTCACATTCGTATAAGCATTTAAGGATCGGTCTTGATTGTGCAAACGGTGCGTCATGGATGATTGCAAAGGCTGTTTTTGATGCTTTGGGAGCTAAAACTTATGTTATAGGTTCTTCACCAAACGGCGTGAATATAAATTCTGATTGCGGTTCTACACATATTGAAAACTTGTGTAAACTGGTAAAAGATGAACATCTTGATATCGGTCTTGCTTTTGACGGAGATGCTGACAGATGTATTGCTGTCGATGAGAACGGTAATATTATTGATGGTGACGGTATATTATATATTCTTGCTAATAGACTAAAAAACAGGGGAATACTCGAAAACAATACAGTTGTAGCAACAATAATGTCTAATTCGGGTCTTGAAATTGCTCTTAAAAAACAGAATGTTGATTTTGTCAGAACAGATGTTGGTGACAGATTTATTTATGAGTGTATGCAAAGTAATGGTTACAGTCTTGGTGGAGAACAATCAGGTCATATAATTTTAAAAAAGTATGCTACAACAGGTGACGGTCTTTTAACCGCTATAATGCTCGTTGAGCAAATATGTGACGAAAAATCACCTGTTTCATTGCTTGTAAAAGATATGAAACAGTTGCCACAGTATGAAATAAGTATAAGAGTTGAAGATAAATCTGCTGTAAAAAATCATATTGATGTTATGAGAAAAATTGAAGAATTAACCAAGAAGATTGCAGATACAGGTCGTATTCTTCTCAGAGAAAGCGGTACAGAACCTGTTGTTAGAATTATGTGTGAGGGTGAAACTATTGAAATGTGTAAATTTTATGTAGACGAGATTAAAAAAACAATCATTGAGGCGGGATTTAATGAATAACAGTGATTTTTTATTAAATAGTTGTATTTTTGATTGTAATGGCGAATACCTTTACACGTTTTTTGATAAATTTAATCATCCGTGGGAAATTATTTCAAATATAAAAAATATAATTGAGCAAATAATAAGTGAAAAACCTAAGGGCTTTATGTTTTTAACTGATGATATCTTAATTGGTGAAAATGTAGAAATATCAAAAAACACTACAATCGCAGGGCCCACAATAATAGGTCATAACACAAAAATCAGACCCGGAGCATATATACGAGGTAACGTTATAATCAGTGAAGATTGTGTGATAGGTAATTCTACAGAAATAAAAAACAGTTTGCTTTTAAATAGTGTTCAGGCACCTCACTATAATTATATTGGTGATTCTATTTTAGGAAATAGAGTTCACTTGGGTGCAGGTGTTATATGTTCAAATCTTAAAACAGATAAAACAAACATAAAAGTCAACGGAATTGACACAGGTATGAGAAAACTCGGCGCTATGTTGGGTGATGGAGTTGACATAGGTTGCGGATGTGTTTTAAACCCGGGTACTGTTATCGGGCAGAATTCCACTGCATATCCATTGACAAGTTTACGCGGTGTTTATCCATCTAATGTGATTATAAAATCAAATGATAATATCGTTGAAAGGAGAATGAATTGAAAAATGTGTGGAATAATCGGATATACAGGAAATAATTCGGCTAAAGATATAATTTTAAACGGTCTTTTTTCTCTTGAATATCGCGGATATGATTCGGCTGGATTTTCGCTTTTTAAAAACGGAGATTTTACCACTTTTAAATGCAATGGAAGGGTGTTAGAGCTTCAAAACATTTCCAAAAACATTGATAATAACTATAATTGTGGGATAGGTCATACCAGGTGGGCAACACACGGTAAACCGTCTTTGGAAAATGCACATCCTCACGTTTCAAATAATTGTGTTGTTGTGCACAATGGAATTATAGAAAATTATTTAGATATAAAAAATATGCTTTTGGAATACAATTATCATTTTAAAAGCGATACCGATACAGAATGTATTGCTCATTTGATTGATTTTGAGTATAAAAAGACTTCTGATGTTTTTTTATCAATAAAAAATGCATCAAATCAATTAAAAGGTTCATATGCTGTTGCTGTTATGTTTAAAGATCAGCCGGACAAAATTTGGGCAATAAGAAAGGATAATCCGCTTATTGTTGCAAAGTGTAAAGACGGTTGTTATCTTGCGTCGGATATACCCGCTCTTTTAGAGTATACAAATCAAATTATAAGACCTGCCGATGATGAAATAATTGAACTTACAAAATCAGATATAAAAATATTTGATAAAAATAAAAATGAAATAATCCGACAATCAGAAAATATCAATTGGAACGTTGAAAAAGCACAAAAAAACGGATTTGAACATTTTATGTTAAAAGAAATTTTTGAACAACCAACAGCAATATATAATGCTATCAAACCACTTTTAAAGAATGATTTACCGAGTATTGAAAATATAGATTTAAAAAGCATTGATAGCATTTCAATTATAGCCTGTGGTTCGGCAACTCACGCGGGACTTGTTGGTAAATATCTGATTGAAAAACTTGCAAATGTTCCTGTTTTTGTCACTACGGCATCGGAGTATCGATACAGCCCACCTGTAACAGTTGGAAACACACTTTGTATTCCTATTTCACAGTCAGGTGAAACAGCGGATACCCTTGCTGCACTCAGGGTTTCAAAAAAATCGGGGAATTTATCATTGGGAATAATAAATACTGTTGGATCTGCTATTGCAAGGGAAGCGGATTATGTTATTTATACAAATGCAGGTCCTGAAATCGCGGTTGCAACAACTAAAGGCTACACTACACAACTTGCAGTTTTGTCTGTCTTGGCTGTGGCTATTGGATTGGAAAAAGAAAGAATCAATCAACATACAGCAAAAAATTATTGTATGGCGTTATTAAATGATGTTCCGAAACTTATAGAACAAATTCTTTTAAAAAGTGAAGAAATTAATAATATTGCCAAGGAAATATACAAAAATGATGATTTATATTTTATTGGCAGAGGCATTGATTTTTGTGCATCTGTAGAGAGTTCCTTAAAACTAAAGGAAATTTCGTATATTCATAGTGAGAGTTATGCAGCGGGTGAATTAAAGCATGGAACTTTATCACTTATTGAAAAAGATACACCCGTTATTGCGATTTGTACTGATGAGAAGTATTATGAGAAAATGATCGGTAATATTAAGGAAGTATCAGCGCGTGGAGGTAAGGTAATACTTCTTTGTAAAGAAACTTTTTCGGATCATAGAGAATACAGCGATATTTCGTTTGTTTTACCTCAATCAACTGAATATTCATCACCAATTCTCTCGGCTGTGTTTTCGCAATTGTTAGCCTATTATGTTGCACTTTGTCGAAATTGCGATATTGATCATCCAAGAAATCTTGCAAAATCGGTTACAGTTGAATAAAAAAGAAAAAAGACTTATGATTTTCATAAGTCTTTTTCTATTGACAATATATTAACAATCTTATAAAATCATATAGATAAAATAATTATTTAGGTGGATTATGATAAAAAAGTTTGTAGGTAATAAGGCGTTTTATAAAACGCTTCTTTCACTTGCTATACCGATCATGATACAAAATGGTATAACAAATTTTGTCAATATGCTCGATAATGTTATGGTTGGAAGTGTCGGCACAGTTGAAATGACGGGTGTTGCAATTGCAAATCAGTTGATATTTGTTTTTAATTTGTGTATTTTCGGAGCAGTTTCAGGTGCAAGTATTTTTGGCGCACAGTTTTTTGGCAAAGGTGATCACAAAGGTGTAAGGGACACCTTCCGCTTTAAAATTCTGATTTGTCTTTTAATAACAACTGTTGGTATTTCAATATTATATTTTTTTGGAGATCAACTTACATCATTATATTTGACAGGAGAGGGGAGCCCTCAGGATGTTGCGGCATCACTTGCTGTTGCAAAACAGTATATGCTTATAATGTTCATTGGACTTTTGCCTTACACTTTGTCACAATGTTATTCAGGTACACTTCGTGAAACAGGCCAGGCTACTGTCCCTATGATTGCGGGTGTTAGCGCTGTATTTGTCAATCTTGTTTTAAATTATATTCTGATTTTTGGTAAATTTGGCGCACCAAAACTTGGCGTTGCCGGCGCGGCTATTGCTACAGTTATTTCACGTTTTATAGAACTGTTATTTGTTTCACTTTGGACACACTGTAATAGCGATAAAAACAAATTTATTATAGGCGCATTTAAAAGTTTTAAAATCCCAAAAACTCTAATTAAACAAATTACCGTAAAGGGTTTTCCGCTTTTGTTTAATGAAACAATGTGGGCAGCAGGGGTTGCAGTTGTTAATCAATGCTATTCAACAAAAGGTTATGATGTTGTTTCTGCAAACAATATTAACCAGACGTTTTTTAATGTATTCGGCGTTGCATTTATGGCTATAGGTGCAGCGATAGCCATAATATTGGGGCAAATGCTTGGAGCTAACAAAAACGAAGAAGCAAAGGATGCGAGTTTTAAATTAATTACTTTTTCAGTGTTTGTGAGTGCAATAGTTTCAATTGTGTATTTCTTTAGCGCAAGTTTTATCCCCCAATTCTATAATACGAGTGATTCAGTAAGAATTATGGCAACACGTCTTATGCAAATATGTGCATTGACTATGCCGTTGGATGCTTTTGCTCATGCATCTTATTTTACACTTCGCTCAGGTGGAAAAACATTTATTACAATTTTGTTTGACAGTTGTTTTGTTTGGCTTTTAACACTGCCTACTGCATATGTTTTATGTAACTTTACATCATTGTCAATTTTTGCAGTATATCTTATTTGTCAATTGTTAAATATTATAAAAGATGTTGCAGGTGCGATTCTTGTTGAAAATGGTATTTGGATTAAAAACATTGTTGATTGATTTAAAAGGAGTTATATTTTATGAAATTACTTATTGCTTCGGATATTCATGGTTCGGCTTATTTTTGCCGTAAATTGATTGATGCTTTCAAAATTGAAAATGCAGATAAATTACTATTACTCGGCGATCTGCTTTATCATGGTCCGAGAAATGATTTGCCCAAAGAATATTCACCTAAATCGGTAATTGAAATGCTCAATTCAGTTAAAGACAATATTCTTTGCGTACGGGGGAATTGTGACACTGAAGTTGACCAAATGGTTTTGGATTTTGCTATTTTGGCTGATTATGCTTATATTAGTATTGACGGTACAGATATTTTGGCAACACATGGGCATATTTATAATGAAAATAATTTGCCTAAATTAAAAAAATACGATATTTTATTACATGGACATACACATGTTCCTGTTTGTAAAAAAATTGATGATTTTACAATCGTCAATCCTGGTTCGGTTTCTATACCAAAAGAAGAGAGTGCAAACGGATATATTGTTTTTGAGAATAATGTTTTAACTTGGAAAGATTTTGAAGGAAATATTATTGATACTCAATCAATAAAAAAATGAAAGGGAAGATATAATGAGTATAAAAATTGCAGTTGCAGGTTATGGTAATCTTGGCAGAGGTGTTGAGTGTGCTGTAATGCAAAATGATGATATGGAACTTTATGGAGTGTTTACAAGACGTGATCCAAAATCTGTAAATACTCTGACAAATGTAAATATTTATAAAATTGACGATATTATAAAACATAAAGATAATATTGATGTTTTAATCATTTGCGGAGGAAGTGCAACCGACCTTCCTGTACAAACACCCGCACTTGTACAAAATTTCAATGTTATAGACAGTTTTGACACCCATGCTAAAATTCCTGAACATTTTGAAAGAGTTGATTACGCTGCAAAAAAATCCGGTAAAATAGCAATGATATCAGGTGGATGGGATCCTGGTATGTTTTCTATAAACAGACTTTATGCTGAGGCTATTTTACCCGATGGAAAAGATTATACTTTTTGGGGCAAAGGTGTAAGCCAGGGGCATTCCGATGCCATTAGAAGAATCGATGGTGTTGCTGATGCACGTCAATATACAATCCCGATACAGCAAGCGCTTGATAGTGTACGTAGTGGCAGTATGCCTGAACTTACAACAAGACAAAAACATTTAAGAGAATGTTTTGTTGTTGCTGAAGAAGGCGCAGATAAGGAACAAATCGAACGTGAAATCGTCACAATGCCAAATTATTTTGCTGATTATGATACCGTTGTTCACTTTATCTCTGCAGAGGAAATGAAAAAAAATCATAGTACTCTTCCGCACGGAGGTTTTGTTATAAGAACAGGTAAAACTGGTATTGATTTGCAAAATAGTCACGTTATTGAATACTCATTAAAGCTTGATTCAAATCCTGAATTCACATCATCTGTTCTTGTTGCTTACGCAAGAGCAATTTACAGAATGTCAAAGGAAAATATTTGCGGCTGTAAAACAGTTTTTGATATTGCACCTTCATACCTTTCAAAAATGACTCCAGATGAACTTCGAAAATCACTTCTATAGTTTAAGGTGTAACTGAAAACGAGTTTGTCGAAATCATTATAGATTATCAAATAGAAAAAGGCTATCATAAAGATAGCCTTTTTCTATTTAAAACGCCCAGTTTCCGTTTTTGAATATCTGGATTTCTTTACCGTTGTTATCAATTCCTACAATTGATAAGTCCTTGCTTCCGATCATAAAGTCTTCGTGAACAATTGAGTCGTTTACACCGGCTTTTATGCATTCTTCGTGTGTCATATTTTCATATCCTTTGATGCAATCATTAAAACCTGCACCAAAAGCAAGGTGACAAGCAGCGTTTTCATCAAACAGAGTGTTATAAAATAAAATTCCCGATTGATTTATGGGTGAATTGTAAGGAACAAGAGCACATTCTCCCAAATACCCTGCATTTTCATCCATCGAAAGAAGTTTTCCTAAAAGTTCTTCGTTTTTTTCTGCGTGATATTCAACAACTTTGCCATTTTTAAAAGTAACGTTAAAGTTTTCTATTAACTGAGATTGGTATGATAGAGGTTTTGTTGAATAAACAATACCTTCTGCTTCTCCTTTCATAGGAGAGATAAATACTTCTTCACTTGGGATGTTGGCGTTGTAAAATATTCCGCTTATTGTTTTACCGCCACCTCCTAAGAAATTTGTATTCGGAATTAATCCAACTGTAAGATTTGTACCGTTGTTTGAAGTATACTTCAGTTGTCTTAAATTAAGCGAATTTAAATATTCGCATCTATTTGCAATATCTTCATTATGTTTGTTCCATTCTTCTACAGGATTGTCATAGGCACGTGACGCTTTTAATATTGCTTCCCATAACTTTTCTATTGCCTGATTTTTGCTTAAATCCGGGAAAAGTTTTTTAGCCCATTTGGCACCGGGAACAGCGGCAATACACCATTGGTACTTGTTATCCATTCTGTCGCGGAATGGCTTGAAAATTTTACGCTTTGCCTGTTGAGCTTTTGAAAATTTTTCTATATTTATGCCTGAAAGACCATCTGGATCTTCTGATAAGATATAAATTCGAGCAGGTAGTGTGTTTTCATAGTGCTTCATTCTCTCGATTTCCCAATCAGCAACACTTGAGAGTTCCTTAAGTGTTTTGTGACGGGTATTTAATTTTGCTAGGGGTAAGTGTGACCATTCAACATCAACTCTTGATGCACCTGCTTTATAACATTCGTCAACAAGCATTTCAATAAATTCGGGTTGATCAAGTTCGGCTTGTATAATTACAGGTTGCTTTTTTTGAATATTAATGCCTTTGTTAGCAATTAAATGTGCATACGCACGAAGTTTTCTTTTTTGCATTCTATCATTCCTCCGTTTTTAATAATTCTATCATTCAGTTTGTAAATTGTAAATAAAATTATACAAAAAAGTGAGCAGACTCGAAAGTCTGCTCAAATTAATAATTACTTTGCCCATTCCCAAGGTGAAATTACAAACGGATCAACTTCTTTAAACTGTTCGTTGATATAATCAATTGTATCTTGTGATAGGGTAGGGGTATTAAACATTTCAATGTTTTGTTTAACCTGTTCGGGAGTTTCACTGCCTACGACTAAAGAGTCAACACCTACAGTATCGCGTATGTAAGATAAAGCAAGTTGGGCAACAGATATATTTTCACTTTTTGCAATCTCGTTTATTTTTTCAATGTAAGGAATAGCGCATTTTAATTTTGAATACTGAAGTTGTTCAATTTTTCTAAAAAACAGACCCTGTAGATAAACACTTCTTACAAAAACAGCCATTCCGGCATCTGACATTTTCTTCACCTGACCGCTTATAATTGCTTTGTTGTCAAGTATATTGAGCGGTAACTGGATTGCATCAAAACCACCGCAATCAATAATTTTGTCAAGGTCATCTTTACGTGACATTGAAATTGCAGAACAACCTATTATGCCCTCTTTTTTTAATTCATTAAGAGCATCGACAAGAGTTTTGCCATATTCCAAATAGTTATTTTCAGAATGACTCATAAAAATTGGAATTGTATCAATGCAAAGTTTTTTGCAAGATTTTTGTGCAAATTCTTTTAAAGTTTTATAGACATCATTTGCAGGAGTGTTTTTAACATTGAATTTTGTACAAATATCAAATTTCTTATTTGGGTTTGCTTTTAAGTAGTTTCCGATAACTTCTTCGCTTTTGCCATAGTCATCTGATGTATCAAGTATTGATACTCCGCCTTCATATGCAGCATCAAGAATAGCAAAACTATCTTTTTCACTTGGCATACCTTGGCTGTTGTTAACGCCGTAGTTCATACCGAGCTGCACAGTGCCGAGTGTCATTTTTGAAATTTTAATATTATTTTTTTCTGTGTAATTCATCTAAATGTACCTCACTTTATTTAGCAGTATATCCGCCGTCAACAGGAATAACTGCGCCTGTTATGTAATTTGATGCATCCGATGCTAAGAATATTAATGCACCCATAATATCATTTTCATTTGCAAGTCTTCCAAGACAAGTTGCTTTGCCGTATCTTTCAACAAAAATTTCCGGCATACTTTCGCTGTACAAACCGCCAAGTTCTAACACGTTACATCTAACACCGAATTTGCCGTAATGACTTGCAATATAACGTGTATAGTTTGTCATACCGCCTTTGTGGAAAAAGTAGTCAGGCATTACACCGTCGGGATTCATAGTTGTACCTTCATAAAGTGTGTAATCGGGACCAAGCAGACCCATATATGAACCAATGTTTATTATCGAACCTTTTCCTGCTTTACACATTTCATTGCCAAATGCACGTGTAATGAGGAATAAACCAGTTGAATTTATTGTCATACTTTTTTCCCATGACTCTTTTGTGTCTGAATAACCAGACATTGTACGGGCAACAGAGTTGTTTACTAAAATATCTACTTTTCCTTCTTTTGCATAAATCTCATCTTTGAGTTTTATTATACTGTCTTCATCAGCGAGGTCAAGATATGCAGCGGTTACATCAAAGCCTTCTTTACAAAGGGAGTCTGCAACTTCTTTATTCTTTTCAACATTTCTTGATGCCATATATACTTTTGCGCCGCCCATGGCAAGTGCACGAACAAGCTGTTTGCCGTATAAGCCTGCACCGCCACTTATAACAGCAACTTTATTTTTTAATGAAAACATTTCCATAGTGATAATTTCCTTTCTCATTTTATCAAATGATATTATATTAATTCAAATTTTTCAAGTCACTTTTCTGCCATATAATTAAATTTATGTCAAAAAATTAAAAAACCGCTTATTTAAAAGCGGCTTTTTGGCACCCCGAACCGGAATCGAACCGATATCTAAGTCTTAGGAGGACCTTATTCTATCCGTTGAACTATCAGGGCTTGAGTAAAGTATATTTTATTGCAATTACAAAAAAATGTCAATATCATATATAATTATTGCTTTACAATTTTTATTATACGTGGTATTATATTTATATTCAAAAAGGAGGTGCTCCTATGAAATGTCCGTTTTGTGGATATGACGAGAGCAAAGTAATAGATTCAAGACCTACAGATGACGGTGCAAAAATCCGTCGCAGACGTGAATGTATTAGTTGTCAAAAAAGATTTACAACATTTGAAGCGATTGAAACGATTCCGCTTTATGTTATAAAAAAAGACGATACCAGAGAACAGTTTTCCAGAGATAAAATTTTACGAGGTCTTATGAGAGCTTGTGAAAAAAGACCCGTTTCAATCGAGAAAATGGAGAAAATTGTCGACGAGATAGAGACTACAATTGCAAATTCACTTGCAAAAGAAATCACAACCGATTTTATTGGTGATTTGGTTATGGAACATCTTAAAAATCTTGATGATGTTGCTTATGTAAGATTTGCCTCTGTTCATAGACAGTTTAAAGATATCAACTCACTTTATGACGAAGTGCTGAAAATTTTAAATAAATAATCGGAGACTTAGCATGACAAATTTATTTTATGATTATTATGACGGAGAAATGTTTTTTGATATTTCGGATGTCAACTGTACAGATGAAGAATACTCGTTTGTAATCAGTGCCCAATATAACGAAAAAACTGTTGGTGCAAGAGTTGTATTGCCTATTATTGTTCGACGTTCTCTTTTTAAAACAATTAAACTTGTTAAAAACAATTCGAGGTTAGTATTTGAGTCTATAGGTGAGCAGAGTAATAATTTTGTCTGTGCACTCGAAGATTTACTTAAACCACCATATAAATCAACCAAAAAATTTACTGACGAACCTGAAGGTATTGATTTTTCTGTTCTTAATAATCAGTTATATGAATTGGATACAGATAAAATTTATTTAAAACTATATAATGCAGATGATCAGTCTGATCTTGAAGAGGATGAAAAAATTAATTTGGAAATGAATTTTTCGTTTAATTTACAAACCAAAAAAGCATCGCTTGTTGAAATTAAAGACGGTTATAGTGCCGATCTTATCGCAATAATTATGAAATAGAAAAAAAGACATCTTCTGATGTCTTTTTTTATTGAAAATTACATTGATATGTGTTATGATTTTTTTAAAATGTTTATTGAGGTAAATGATATGGAATCATCTGTTATGAAATATTCAAATGTTTGCAATTCTATAATGGAAGAAGTAAATAAAGTTATTATTGGTAAGCCCGAAAGTGTTAGGCTCTTAATCCTTTCGTTAATAAGTGGTGGACATGTTCTTATTGATGATGTTCCTGGTGTTGGTAAAACAACTATTGCTGCTGCATTATCAAAGGCTGTCGGTCTTGATTATAAGCGTGTTCAGCTCACACCCGATGTTATGGCAAGTGATATATCGGGCTTTTCTGTTTTTGATAAGACCAAAGGCGATTTTTCATATAAACCGGGTGTTGTGTTTACAAATGTTCTTATCGCAGATGAAATTAACAGAACTTCACCTAAAACTCAATCCGCTCTTTTAGAAGCAATGGAAGAAAAACAGGTGACAGTAGATGGTGTTACACGTAAACTTCCAAAACCATTTATGGTTATTGCTACTGAAAATCCTGTTGGATTTATTGGTACATATCCACTTCCTGAGGCTCAGCTTGATAGATTTTTAATTAAATTTACAATTGGTTATCCGTCACTTGAGTCGGAAATTAAGATAATCGCTGACAGAAAAAAAGAAAATCCTCTTAATTTTGTTTCGGCTGTTGCATCTGTGGATGATATTATTGAAATTCAAAACGCTGTTAGTGAAATTTATGTTGATGAATTAATTTGTAAGTATATTACTGAACTTGTTCAAGCGACAAGAATAAATAAAAATGTTATTCTTGCTGCGTCTCCGCGTGCTTCTATTGCGCTTTTAAAAGCATCTTCAGCAAATGCTCTTATGAATGGTCGCAATTATGTCATCCCTAAAGACGTAAGTGATTTGTATCAATTTGTAGTGGGTCACAGAATCGTTCTTTCAGCTGAAGCGAAACTTGAACGTATGACAAACTATGATGTTTTGGAGGAAATTAAAAACACCATTAAAGCTCCAATTTTAAAGAAGTAATATAAGGATAAATAAATATGTGGAAATCACGAATAATTTATTTTTCAATAATTATTGCAGGTTTTATTTTTTCACAAGCGTTGTATGATTCGGTTTCTTTCCTAACACTCATTGTACTGATTGCTTTTCCGTTTATTTCCATACTTTTAAGTGCAATAAGTTATCCGCTGGTAAATGTTAAGATATTTTCAACCAATAATTCACTCTGCCGTTTTGACAAGTTCACTTTGAGAATAAAAATGTGCAATTCAAGTCCATTTGTCGCCCCTGTTTTTAATGTGTATTGTTCACTGCCTGATGAAAACGGAAAAACAATAGACCCTGTTCGTTTTGTATTGAACGCTCCCTGCGCAAGACACGGATATTTTGATTATGTGTGTTTTTTTGCAAACAGAGGTGTTTATGAATTAAGTGTGGATTGTGTTGAGTATTATGATTTTTTAAAACTCATTAAAATTAAAAAACGTTTAAACTCAAAAATCTCTGTTATTTCACAACCTGCTACAATTAAACTTCCAATGTCCATTAATGCCCAAAGACAGAATCAAGATAACTCAAATGTTTTGGGAACATCGCCCGTGTTAGATGGCGGAGATATGATGGGTGTAAGAGATTATGTTTATGGTGATAACTTAAAAAATGCTCATTGGAAACTCTCGTCCAAATACGATAATATTGTTATGAAATCGTTTGCTGAAGATATATATGATCAGGCATATATTGTTGTTGATATGTCTTCGTATTACAATGATTATTATACAGCAAAAAGTATGTCTGACTGCGTTGTTGAATCGGCTTTGTCAATTATTCATTCATATCAAAAAAATTCAATCAGATTCAGTGTCGTTATTAATTTGTCGAAGACTGAAAATAAAACTTTTCGTGTATCTTCGGCGCAACAACTGTTTGAGGTTGAGTCATTTATATCAATGCTTCCGTATGTTGAAGACTCGGATATTTCAGATGTGTTACGAGGTGTCAATGTCAATGCTGCCTCGGGCGCTGAGGTTTGTATAATAACATCTTTTGGCTCAAATGACGTTAAGAAACACGTTAAAAAGTATTTTATTGACGTTAATACCAAAGTTAATATTATTAATATTTCATTATATAACGATGAAGAAACCGATGGAATAATTAATTATTCCAAAGATTACATTGAAAATCAAATCAAGGGTTTAAAATAAATGCAGATATTTCAAAAGAAAAATAAACAGGCGACTCGTACAGTTGTTATTGATTCGCTTAAATATAAAACTGAAAAATTATTTTGGCCACTTGTTTTTCAGTCAATTTTGTTGTACATAACACTTATAGGTTTTTTGCTTTGTGTTGCAACCTCAGTTGATATGACAATAGGCTTCGGAGCAATATCGTTAATTTCTTTTTGTACTATTGTTGTTGCAATTTTATTTTCTTTAAACAGTAAAGTTTTTATTTCTTTTTTGTCGATTTTCGGTGTTGCTGCGATTTCTATAATGATATTCGCAAAAAATCTTTTTGCAAAAATAATTGATGCTTTTGTTTTTTGCTATAATTTGACAATTCAAATTATGGTTGAACAAGGTTATACGAATTATGAAAGTTCGATGACAACCGACATTACGGAAAGTTTATCGAACGATGTATATATGACTGAGTGTTTTTACACTGTAATTATTGTTCTCGCAATATTATTTTCGATATTATTTTCATTAACACTCATAAAACGTGCGCTTATTTGGATGGCTGCAGTACCATGTTTTTTGGTACTGACACCATCTCTTTATTTTGGCTCAACACCAAGTGGTATTGCCTTTTCTATTTTTATTTCGGGCATATTGGGATGTTATGCTGAAAATATCTCTAAGGTTTCAAAAAAACGAAATAAGATAAAAAATGAAGATAAAAAAGAAAAAAATACTTTTGAATTATCGTTTAATACTGCTGCAAATGGTTTTTCCTGTATGTGTGTTTCTCTTTTGCTATCACTCTCATTGTCATTTGCATTATTTTCATCTGAAGGATTTCAGATTGACAGCATAAGAAAAGTTATAGATGATCTTGCTCAAAAGGCAATGAACGTGATGTTTTATAAAAATTATGAAACGGCAGAAGGTGCAGTCGGCGGTCTTTTGAATGGAAATATTCTTGAACTGAAAACACCTGAATTCAGAAATTTGCCTGTAATGACAGTTACAACTAAAACAAAGACCCCGCTTTATCTGCGTGGTTGGATTGGTGATGATCTGCTTGAAGACGGCTGGAAAGTTCTTGATAAAGAAGATACCGATCAATATGATAAGATTGTTAACGATTCATTTGATGAAACAACACAATATTTTAATTATTTGAAAATCGTTTCTGATTTTATGACCAATGTTAATACGCCTGAGGACGTTTCGAAGTTGACTAAGGAAGAAACTGAAAAACTTGGTTTTGTTTATGATTCGGTTAATTTTAAAGCCAAATTTACAAAAAGTCTTATGGTTTTTGTTCCTGTCAGATGTATTGATGGCAAAATTAATGCTAAAAACGCTTCTGTAATCACAACAGGTGATACAATCTCCTTCTTTGAAAACAAGCGCCCTAAAAACAATCAATATTCTTACGAGGCAGTAATTCAATCTTTTTCAGACAGAGACTTTTATCTTTCGATTGACAGGAATTTAAAAGTGTATAATTCTCTTTATAAAATGGTTTCTGATAAATCGGATTCTTTATCAAATAAAGAACAGAAAATTTATGATTTTATCACAGCTGAGAAAAAATATTATGACTATGTAAAAAGTAAATACCTTTCTGTTCCTGAAAAATCAGAGACATTATATCAGCTTGCTAAAGAGATTACATCGGATTATTCACAGAATTTTGCAAAAGCTCTTGCGATTGAAAAGTATTTTAAAACTGAATATAAGTATGCCCAAAGTTTTACCCATTCGGCAGGCGGTGCAATGCAAAAAGTTAATTATATGATAAGGGAAACCAAAACAGGATACTGTACATATTTTGCCACTGCAATGACGGTTATGATGCGTCAACTAGGTATTCCTGCAAGATATGTTACAGGTTATCATGCGAAAAGTGTAAGCGATGCCGACAATACCGGTACATTTGTACGTGAAATAGATGATAAGAATTATCATGCATGGGTTGAAGTTTATTTTGAGGGAATGGGATGGTTAACGTTTGATCCGACTCCGGGAACAAATTCATCTGAACAATTGAGGGATTATGATTATCTTGATGACCCCGAAATATCTGAAGAAGAACCGATAGAAGATGATATCCCCGAAGAAGATGAAGAACCTCCTGTTATAACACAGCCGCCTCCGCCATCGGTTAATGTAAATGATATTCCAATGGAGGTTTATATTGATATTCCGCTTTGGGTTATAATTGCTGCATTTATTATTGCTGTTTCTATTATCATTTTAATAATACTTATGGCTGTAATGTTGATTATAAAATCACGTTTTAAATCATTTATTAATAATCTACACGGCGTTGCACCTACAAATCTTGTAAAAATGCTTTATCCAAAAATTATGATTTTATTTAAATCATTAGGATATGTGCCTTCACCGGGTGAGATGATGATTGATTTTGCTCAGCGTGTTGATAAACAGTTCGAGTTGCCCGTTACTATGCAATCTGTTTTATCAACTTTGGAAATGTCACAGTTTTCACAGAATGAAATTGAGACCATTGATGCTGCTGCAGTTCTTGATATGTTTACTTTATTGTATACTTCTGTATTTTATAGCCTTAATATCTTTAAAAAATATTATTATATGAACAAAATTATTGAAAAAATAAAAGTATGAAACAATTTATAATTAATAAAAACGATGCCGGTCAGCGACTTGATAAATTTGTTTTAAAGACTGCATCAGGTATAAGTGCGTCACTTATGTACAAATACATTAGAAAAAAGGCGATAAAGGTAAACGGTAAGCGAGCAGAAATTTCATACAAATTGGTTCAGGGTGATGTTGTTGAAATGTATATAAATGATGAGTTTTTTATACAAAAGTCAAACTCATTTTTGGATATTGCTTATGATCCTGGTTTAACAATTGTTTATGAAGATGAAAACATTTTGCTTGTTGACAAAAAGCCTGGAGTTATTGTTCATTCTGATAACAAAGAAGGAAGAGATACTCTTATAAATCAAGTGTTGCTCTATTTGTATAAAAAAGGGGAATACTCACCTGAAAAGGAAAATAGCTTTACACCTTCTTTGTGTAATCGATTGGATAAAAATACAGGTGGAATAGTTATTGTTGCCAAAAATGCTGTTGCTCAACGCGAATTATATGAAATTATTAAACATCGTAAGATAGTAAAAAAATACTTGACTATGGTTTTTGGTGTTCCTAACCCAAAAACTGATACATTAATCGGTTATCTTGAAAAAAACTGTGATACTAATACAGTTATTGTTAAAGATAAACCATTTGGTGAAGCTAAAAGTATAATCACAAAATATAAGGTTTTGCAAACTAAAAATAATATTTCATTATTGGAAGTTGAACTTATTACAGGCAGAACTCACCAGATTAGAGCTCATTTATCTTTTATTGGACATTCTGTTGTTGGTGATTGTAAATACGGAAGACTTCGCGACAACAAAAATTTACCATTTAGGCACCAAACACTTTATTCCTATTCACTTCGATTTGATGTTGAAAATGATAATATTTTTTCGTATCTTAACGGTCGTGAATTTATTGTTGATGATGTGTATTTTCTGGAATTTTTCAATAAATCATCAAAAGTGAGTAAAATAGAGGAAAATTAAGTAAAATAGAGTATTTCAAAGTTATGTCACAAACAGTTTTGTTTGAACAGTGAAATACTCTTATTTTTTATTAAAGATTCTAAGATTTTTATTGACAAATTGCTACAAAGTCTTTATATTAGAATTGATTTTATATTTATGGAGGATTAATAATAATTGGCAAAAGATATTATACAATTAAAAAATATCAATGTTACTTTTGACGGCGAATCAATTATTGAAAATTTAAATTTAAATATTCGTGATAAAGAATTTGTTACTTTTTTGGGACCTTCGGGTTGTGGCAAAACAACAACTCTTCGCACTATTGCAGGTTTTGTGTCACCTGATAGTGGCGACATTCTTTTTGATGGTGTTAAAATTAACGATTTGCCTCCTCATAAAAGACAGGTGAATACAGTTTTTCAAAAATATGCATTATTTACTCATCTTAATGTTTTTGAAAATATTGCATTTGGTTTAAAAATAAATAAAGTTTCAAAAGAAGAAATAGAAACCCGTGTTAATGAAATGCTTGAAATTGTTAATCTTAAAGGATACAATAAACGCTCAATAAATTCATTGTCGGGCGGTCAGCAACAGCGTGTTGCCATTGCGCGTGCGCTTGTTAATAATCCAAGGGTGTTGCTTCTTGATGAACCTCTTGGTGCTCTTGATCTTAAACTAAGAAAAGATATGCAGATTGAACTTAAAAGAATTCAACAGCAGATGGGTATTACATTTATATATGTTACTCACGATCAAGAAGAGGCACTTACAATGAGTGATACTGTTGTTGTTATGAAAGATGGTATTATTCAGCAAATAGGTACTCCTGAGGATATTTATAATGAACCGGTTAATGCTTTTGTTGCTGATTTTATCGGTGAGAGCAACATAATTGATGGTGTTATGATAAAAGATCTTCTTGTTAAGTTTGAAGATACAGAATTTGTTTGTGTTGACTCAGGATTTGGTGAAAATGCAGATGTTGAGGTTGTTGTACGACCTGAGGATATTGAAGTTTGTGATGTTGATAAAGGTGCAATTGTTGGCACTGTTTTATCTGTGACTTTTAAAGGCGTTCATTATGAAATGCTTGTACAAACTAAAAATTTTATTTGGAAAATTCATTCTATTCAATGCAAGGGTGTTGGACAAACAATTGGAATGAATATTATTCCGGAATATATTCACATAATGGAAAAGGGGGCGGGAACCGCTAATTGAAAAGCAGGGTAATTGCTGTTCCATATATTATTTGGGCAGGTATATTTATTGTTGTTCCTACTATTTTTGTGGGTTATTTTGCATTTACTGATGCAAATGGTATGTTTACACTTGAAAACGTTAAACAAATTAGCAAATATACTGAGGTTTTGTGGAGAAGCGTGTTATATGCTGGTGTAGCAACGGTTGTTTGTTTGTTGCTTGGATATATGCTTGCATATATTATGTCTAATCTTAGCGAACGCTCTAAATCAATTGCTCTTGTTCTTTTAATGCTTCCAATGTGGATAAATTTTGTACTTAGAACTCAGGCTTTGCAAAATCTTTTGATGGACAATGGTTTTATAAATAAATTTTTGAATATTTTGGGGTGTGAATCAATTAAACTTCTCGATACCCATTTCGCCGTTGTTCTTGGTCTTGTATACAACTATTTACCTTTTATGGTTCTTCCTATATTTACAGCTCTTGAAAAACTCGATGACAAAGTAATTGAGGCTGCTCAGGATTTGGGAGCAAATAGTTTTACGGTATTTAAGCGTGTTATTTTACCGCTTTCAATGCCCGGTATTTATTCCGGAATCATTATGGTATTTATTCCGTGCTTGTCAACTTTTGTTATTTCCGAAAAATTGGGCGGTGGCAAAGTTTATCTTATCGGTAACGTTATAAATGATATGTTTACTCAAAATTATAACTTTAATGCCGGTGCTGCAATAAGCCTTGTAATGATGATAATAATGTTTATTGTTCTAATATTGTTTGGTTTTCTTGATGATGAAACCAAGGAGGGCTTGATATGAAAAAAGTTCTCTCTAAAGGATATTTGTTTATTATTTTTGCAATCCTTTATGCACCCATCGTTCTTCTTATTTTCTTTTCGTTCAACTCATCAAATTCCAATGTTGTTTTTGAGGGCTTTTCGCTCACATGGTACAAGAAATTATTCAGTGATTCTGAAATCTTGAACGCGTTGGGTAACACTTTGCTTGTTGCAACAATAGCGTCTTTGGTTTCGACTGTGATTGGAACTGCAGCAGCAATCGGTATATCAAACTATAAAAAATGGCATAAAAAAGCAATAATGGATGTGACGTATCTTCCTGTTTTAAATCCTGATATTATTACAGGTATTTCAATGCTTTTGCTTTTTATAGCATTCAGGGTTTCGACCGGCTTTTTAACTGTATTAATAGCACATATTACATTTAATATTCCTTATGTTATATTGTCGGTAACCCCCAGATTAAGACATGTTGATGCTCATCTTTATGAAGCGGCTCAGGATTTGGGTGCTCCTCCTGTACAAGCCTTCTTCAAAGCTGTTTTTCCTCAGTTGTTACCCGGCATTCTGTCTGGGCTTATGATGGCTTTTACGCTTTCTATTGATGACTTTGTTGTTACATTCTTTGTTCGTGGTAATTCGTTTGCAACATTGTCTACTGTTATTTATACTATTACTAAACGTAAAATTCCGCTTAGCATAAATGCTCTTTGTGCTCTGATGTTTTTAACTGTTTTGTTGATTTTGATTTTAGCAAATGTTGTTGGTAATAAAAATTCAAAGGAGGTTTCAAAATGAAAAAAATCTTCTTTGTAACCGCTGTTGTTATGCTTTTGGTTCTTCTTTCGTCTTGTTCGTCATACGCACCTAATGAGGTTTTGTATGTATATAATTGGGGCGAATACATTGACAGTACGGTAAATGAAAAATTCGAAGAAGAATATGGCATCAAAGTTATTTATGATGAGTATGATAACAACGAATCGATGTATGCTTCATTAAAAAACGGTGCTGCAAAATATGATATTGTATTTCCGTCTGATTACATGGTTGCTCGTCTGATTTCTGAAGATATGCTTGAACCTCTTGATTTTGACAATATACCTAACTATAAGCATATTATGGAGAGATTTAAAGGTTTGGAATTTGATCCGGAGGAGAAATATTCTGTTCCTTATTTTTGGGGAACCATATGTTTGTTATATAATTCAAAATACGTTAAAGAAGAACCGACATCATGGGATGTTCTTTGGGATAAAAAGTATGATGGCAAAGTTCTGATGTATAATAATTCCCGAGATGCTATCGGTCTTTCGTTAATAAGAAATAACAAAAGTGTTAATACCGAAAATCAAGATGAATTAAAAACAGCGGCAGACAATATTGTTGAACTGAAAAAGAATCTTCAGGCGTTTGTTTCGGATGAAATTTTTAACAGAATGGAAAGTGAATCTGCATATATTACCCCTGCATATGCTGGAGACGCGCTTACAATGATTGAAGAAAATCCTAATCTTAGTATTGCTACTCCGAATGAGGGAACAAATCTCTATGTTGATTCAATGTGCATTGTTAAAAATTCAAAGAATAAAGAAGCTGCTGAGAAATATATAAATTTCATGTGCAGAGAAGACATAGCAATGTTAAATTGTCTTGAAACATGGTATTCCACACCTCATCAGCAGGTTTTTGATAATCTTGATGATGAAACTAAAAATGATGGTATTTCTTATCCTGATGACGAATATTTAGATAAGACACAAGTATATACAAATCTTTCAAAAGATACACTTGAGTATTATACTGAATTATGGATTAAAATTAAAAATTCATAAAAAAATAAGTATGGCAAATTCTGCCATACTTATTTTTTATATATTATAATTGTATTTTTCTAAAGTTCGGTATCTTAACGCTTCTAAAATGTGCTTTTTATCAATTATTTGTGACTTATCAAGATCGGCAATCGTACGTGCTATTTTTAATATTTTATCATATCCACGACCTGTGATGTTGAATTGATCATAACTTTCTTTAATAACAGCCTTTGCTTGATCTGTTAAAATACAGAATTCGCGTATAAGACGTGATGATAAGTCTGAATTTTTATAAATACCGGTTCCTTGGTATCTTAAATACTGCATTTTTCTTGCGTCAAGCACACGTTTTCTTATTTCTTCTGACTTTTCTCCTTGAATTGTGGAACTTATTTGGTCGTATTCCACGGCAGGAACGTCAATGTGAATATCAATTCTATCAAGCATAGGTCCCGAAATTCTTGAAGCATATTTTGATATTTGTTGCGGTGTGCAAGTGCATTGTTTTTTTGGATGTCCGTAATACCCGCATTTACAGGGGTTCATTGCACAAACAAGCATAATATTGCACGGATATGTAACAGAACCTGATGCTCGACTTACCGTTATTACTCCATCTTCAATAGGTGCGCGCATGGAATCGATAGAGGCAGGGGAGTACTCGGGAAATTCATCCAGGAATAATACACCATTATGAGCAAGTGAAATCTCTCCTGGTTTTGGATTTCGTCCTCCGCCACAAAGTCCAACATTGCTAATGGTGTGGTGAGGAGAACGAAATGGTCTTGTTTTGATTAAATCGCTTCCGTCAAGTTTACCTGCAACCGAGTAAATCTTTGTACATTCGATTGACTCTTTAAAAGAAATTGGTGCAAGTATTGTCGGTAATCGTTTTGCAAGCATACTTTTACCGCTTCCCGGCGGTCCTATCATTAAAATATTATGTCCGCCTGCTGCAGCAATTTCAAGTGCGCGTTTTGCAGCGTATTGACCTTTTACATCACAAAAATCAATATCGAAATTATTAGGCAAAAGTGCAGTGAATTTTTTTACTTGAATTGGTTCGATGCTTTGTTCGTTAATTAAATGCGAAAGTAATTGTCTTACGTTTTTAACGGGATATACATCAATACCGTCAATGTATTCTCCTTCACTTTTGTTATCCTCGGGAATATATATCGCTTTAATACCTTTTTCTTTTGCGCAGATTATCATTGGTAAAATACCGTTTACACCTTTGATATCACCAATTAATGAAAGCTCTCCGGCAAAAGCGCAATTATCAATTTCAAAATTGATTTGCCCAGATGATTTTAAAAGACCTAATAAAATGGGCAAATCAAAGACTGAACCTTCTTTTTTGATGTTTGCAGGTGCTAAATTTACAGTGATTCTTTTCGCTGGGAAAACAAAGCCTGAGTTTTTATAAGCACTTCGTACACGTTCTTTTGCTTCTTTCACAGCAGTGTCAGGGAGTCCTACAATATCAAAATTGGGAAGTCCACCTGAAACGTCAACTTCCACATCAACTTCGTATGCATTTATTCCGTTTATTCCGTATGAAATAATTTTTGTAACCATTTTTTACCAACTTGATTTTTTATTATATTTTAAAATAAAATAATTGTTTTTACAATAGTAAAAATAAATTTATAAAAATCATTTTTATACTTTACATTATCAACTTTTAGTGCTACAATAACAGGTGGTAATTTATTAAATTATAATATATTTTTTCAAGGAGGAAAAATTCATGGCAAGAAAAATGAAAACCATGGATGGTAACAATGCTGCAGCACATGTAGCATATGCGTTTACCGATGTTGCCGGTATTTATCCGATCACACCTTCATCAGTTATGGCTGAAGTAACAGATAAGTGGTCGGCTGAAGGCCGCGTTAACGTATTTGGTCAGCAAGTA
Source organism: Eubacteriales bacterium (assembly GCA_045612565.1). Classification (GTDB taxonomy): domain Bacteria; phylum Bacillota; class Clostridia; order Oscillospirales; family QAKW01; genus RGIG9041. The sequence continues at coordinate 146 of JAZKZG010000011.1, read as the reverse complement.
AAGGTTGTTGAACTTCAATCTGAGGGTGGTGCCGCAGGTACAGTTCACGGTTCACTTGCTTCAGGTGCTCTTACTACAACATATACGGCTTCACAAGGTCTTCTCCTTATGATTCCTAATATGTATAAGATTGCAGGTGAGTTGCT
>JAZKZG010000010.1:0-4209 GCA_045612565.1 Eubacteriales bacterium | reverse complement strand
CTGCTATGAAGCAGGCGGTGAACTCACCCCTGAAAACGCAAGGAACTACAAGCGTTTTCATCCCAGATGCGGCACTTCGTTTATTGTAATAACATTAATTGTCAGCCTTGCGGCATCACTGCTTATTCCGTGGGAAAGCGCGTTTTTGCACTCGGCACTCAAATTTGTGTTTTTACCTGCAGTTATGGGCATTGCTTATGAATGTATCCGTCTTGCAGGTAAGTACGATAACGCGTTTACACGCATAATCTCGGCACCGGGTGTGTGGATGCAACGCATCACAACAAGTGAACCCGATGATGATATGCTTGAGTGTGCCGTGTGGGCAATGCGCGGTGTGCTTGAAGATATTCCGCAAAATACACGCCTTAAAATTGTTGATGGCAAGTGGATTCCCGATGAAAAAAGCGAGTGAGATTTTTGCACAGGGAAAAACTGTGCTTAAAACCGCAGGTATTGAGACGTTTTCGTTTGATGCATCGGTACTTTTTGAATACGCTTACAGTATGTCAAAAACCGATATCATAATAAACCCTGACAGCCTTGTGGATGAGGGTGTATTCATTGACCTTTGCAACAAACGTGCAGATGGTATGCCGCTTCAGTACCTTGTAGGCAAGTGGGAGTTTATGGGTCTTGATTTTTATGTCAATCCAAACGTACTTATTCCCCGTGCCGATACCGAAGTGCTTGTAAATTACATAATTGACGTCAGTAAAAGCCCGACTGTGCTTGATATGTGTACGGGGTCGGGATGCATCGGCATTTCGGTTGCGCATTATATTAAAGATGCAAAAGTGACCCTTGCCGACATAAGCGGTGATGCGCTTTCGGTGGCAAAACAAAATGCAATATTAAACGGAGTGGATGTTGATATTGTTCAGGCGGATCTGACACAGGGTCCGCAAAAATATTTTAAAAACAAAGGGTTTGACATAATTGTTGCAAACCCACCATATATAAAATCGGCTGATATGCCCACACTTTCGCGCGAGGTAAAAAACGAACCGTATATCGCACTTGACGGAGGGGCTGACGGCACTGATTTTTATAAAGCATTAATATTATTATGGAAGGATGCGCTGAATGACGGCGGTGTTATGGTGCTTGAATCAGGCTATGATACATCGGCGGATATTTGCACACTGTTTACCGAGTGCGGATACCGCGATATTGTAACCAGAAAAGACATAAATGGCATCGTGCGTATGGTAAGCGCAACAAAAGGCGAATGAATTTTTTAAAGAGAATTAAAAGGGTTACCGCAATTTCGGCGGTTATTGTTATTTTGCTTAGCAGTATGGTTTTTTGCTATGCAGACAGTTATGACACTGTAAATGTCACATCTCAGACCGACTACAAACTGAACTATTCAAATACTGCTGTTTTTTCGGCAAAAAAAGGTACATACACCAAAAAAGACAAAACACATAATGCAAAAGTTTATACGGTTGAGGCAAGTCCCAAAACAACAAGCATTGTTGCATCAAGCGGTAAAAGCCATTATGGCTCAAAAACGTTGAGTGATATAATTGCCGCAACCGATATTGGCGACAAACGAGTTGCCGCCGCAATAAATGCCGATTTTTTTGATATGAAAGTAACGGGACTTCCCTTTGGTGTTCAATTTACAAACGGCAGAATAGTTGCTACAAATCTGCCTGACTATGATAAAAGTCAGGGTCGCGTGTCGGTTGGCTTTAAAGCTGACGGAAGCACGGTTTTTGGCACACCTGAGTTTGATATGTCGGTTACAATTGACGATTTTACAGTGAAAATCGACAAAATCAACCGCCAGAATACATATACAAATCATGTGTTGCTCTTCAACTCCGATTACGGCACCAAAACATATTGGGGTGTCAACGAAAAAGGTACAAACTATGATGTTATCGTATTAAAAACCGACGATGACCTTACAATATCTGATGAGATAGAGTGCTATTTCGACTCGTTTTTGCAAAATCTGAGCGCACCTGTTGATATCGAAAAAGGTAAACTCTATATTTGTGCCCCCACAGGCTATTTTAAAGATTTTAAAGAACCGATGACACAAAACTTTGACGGTGTGGATGTATATACCGATACAAGTTTTGTTACAATAAAAGAAAAAACAGGAAAATGGCAGGATGTTATAAACGCTGTGGGCGGCGGTAACCTTTTGGTAAATAACGGCGAAATACGCTATCCGTCTACATATGACAGCAGTATAAAAAACATACACACATCTCGCACAGCATTTGGCGTTAAGGCTGATGGCACCTATATATTTTATACCGTAGAGCGCAGTGCTTCATCGGGTGCCGCAGGTGTATGGATGGATGCTGTGGCACAGGCTATGTTCAATATGGGCTGTGTGTATGCAGTAAACCTCGATGGCGGCGGTTCGACAACTGTTATTGCAAATACAGGTTCAGGTGTTACTCTTCAAAATAAATGTCAGGACGGCTCACAGCGAAAAGTAGCAAATGCTCTGCTTTTGCTCACAGACGAACACGCACCTGTTGTGATTGAGGATTATGAGACCGAAAAACAGTTTACCGAAATATACGGTAAAACCAATCTTATAACAGCAACGGTTGATAAACAAAATGCATACACAGGAACAGGCGCATTAAAACTCGATTATTCACTCGCAGGTCTTGGCAACAGCGTCGGTGTTGATTTTGAGCCGGTGGACATAAGCAAATACAAGTTTTTGTCAATTGCAACAAATGCAGGCGGCGCAGGTGTTATAATACAGGCTAAACTTAAAAACGGTGAAAAAATATTCTGGCGTGACATATCAGACGGACTTTCAAAAGAATATGTACGTTCACAGATTGATGTGAGTGATGCAACAACGCTTTTAGGCTTTACGCTGACGTATAAACTCGCTGCTAAAAACAAATCCACTGTGTTTATTGACAGAGTTGTGGGACTTACTGCCGATATGAGCGGAGATGTCACTTCGCCTCAACTTACCGTTACGTCAAAAGACGGTAAAGTATCAATAAACGCAATTGAACCCGCGTTTACGGCTGGTGTTGACAGTCAGGGCGCTGAGGTTATAGTTGACGGCGGTGAACTTTTACGCACAAACATCATTGATACCGCGACATATTCAAATGACAAAATACACAAGGCGAAAATAAACGTTACCGATACACTTGGTAACCGCGCTCTCTCCTATCAGTTGTTCAAATCACCCACCTATGCTGTGACAGCACCTTTTGCCGATTTAAACGACAAAAAATGGGACGCTCTTGCAATCAGATACTGTTATGAAAACGGAATCGTAAACGGCATCAAAGAGGACGGCGTACTCAATTACAAAGGCAGTAAAAACGTTACACGTGCTGAATTTTGCGTTATGGCGGTCGGCAGTAAAAAACTCGATGTCAACAAATACGTAGGCGTAACACTTCCCTATGCCGATGTGGCAGATATTCCAAAATGGGCGCTTCTTTATGTAAAAGCGGCGTATGCCGAGGGCATAATGACAGGCTCAAAAACCGAAAACGGCGTTGAATTTTTTGCATCGGCTGATATAACAAGACAAGAAACGGCATCGGTAGTTGACAGACTTGTCAAGACTGATACCAGACTTAACAGTGTCACAAAGTACGGTGACGAGGCAACATTTGCTAAATGGTCAAAAAAATATATTGAATCGGCAACAAAACAAGGACTGTTTACAGGCGACGAAAACGGCAACTTCCTGCCGACCAAAAATCTTTCACGTTCAGAGGCGGCAGTTGTAATGTCAAGACTGTAAAGATACCCCACCACAAAAAAAGGTTTCTCATTTCGAGAAACCTTTTTTAAGTTTTTTATGAACAATGATTGTAAGTGTGCCTTGTGCAATCAGCACGATTGTCCACGAAATCGGATAGGATATAAACAGACACTCAAGCGTGTGAAACTGTGGCATCTGAAAAATTGTAAAAATCCATACGATACGGAAGACACACACGCCCAGAATTGACACAATCATCGGCAGAACCGATTTGCCCATACCCCTCAGCATACCTGTCGTTATGACCATAAGACCTGCAAGGAAGTAGGTAAAACCAAATATTGCCATTCTTATGGCGCCGTAACTGATAGCCTCCGCCGAGTCAGTAATATAGATTGACAAAGGCGGTTCGGAGAAGAAAAAGGTAAGGCTGCCGAGAGTGAGGCTGAGTGCGCTACAAAGGAGCAGACAGTTTATAAATATTTTCATAA
>JAZKZG010000009.1:0-3416 GCA_045612565.1 Eubacteriales bacterium | reverse complement strand
ACTTGGCTCGTATTCGGGAACGATCACGCACGATGCTGACGGCTCTAAGACCATAACTATCAAAGGCTCGTTCACCACAGAGTCCGATTACATTGCAGGCGGCAGCATCTCAAAGCAGGTATCTCTTCCGACAATTGCGAGAGCCTCCGTGCCTACGGTTAGCACGAGTACACCGAAGCTCGGCACGGCGTTCACAATCAAAACAAACCGTGCATCGAACTCTTTCACGCACACGATTTCCTACTCCTACAAGACGGAGTCGGGCGCGAACAAGACCGGCACAATTGCAACCTCGGTCGGATCTTCTTGCGAGTGGACACCTCCGTACAGCATTGCAAGAGATATTCCGACAAAGACGAAGGTAGACTGCACGATCACCTGTGTAACCTATAACGGCTCGACCAAGATCGGTGAGAACGAGGTAAAGGTCACGCTCAACGTGCCTGACAACAAGTCTACCAAACCGTTTGTGGAAGTGATCCTTACTCCCTATCACACAGGTACTGCAGCGGAAGATGATCCTGTCATGTATTACGGCTCTAATCAGGAGAACGCATCGACTCGGCTTGTATCTCTTAAAGGCTACTACATAAAGGCAAAGTCTAAAGTCAAGGCAACCATTACAGCAACATCTCTGTATTCGAGCGGAATCGTCAAATATGAGCTGACCATTGGGAACAAAACCACCGAATCCACATCGGGGACAATTATCTCAAGCACTCTTGTAAGTGCAGGATATATCGATGTGACGGCAAGGGTCACGGACGCAAGAGGCTATATCACAGAGATCGTGAAAACAATTCGCGTACGAGAACACTCCGCACCGAAGCTTGAAAATGTAAGTGTGTACAGATGCACAGCAGACGGAACGCCCGCAGACGAAGGTTCGTTCGTATATGTCCGCGCAACGAGATCCTATGTAAAGATGTCCAGCGAAAACCAACTTGAAGGTTCTCCCATAACACAGGGCAACCTTTCTCCGATGAGAGTCAGGTATAAAACATCCTCCGATGATAGCTACGGGTCTTGGATTTATGTTATTCCTGCCACAAACATTGGAACGGACGTGTATGACAGCGTTCTTAAAACATCGGATGGCACACCCGTTGAGTTCGACAACAAGACATCGTATGCACTTCAGGTAAATACATTCGATGTTTTTGGTAACGGTTCAAGCAGCACGGTCACATTCCCTGTACCCACAGCGCAGACAGACTTCAACCTGAACGACAAGAAAGCTGCTTTTGGCAAGTATGCTGAGGAAGAAAACACTCTTGAGATCGCGGAAGACTGGAAGCTCCACGCAAAGGGAGACACAGAGATTGGCGGCTCTCTCTCCGTTGGGGAGAAGGCAATGCTAATCCATGTCCTGAGAACATGGACAACAGGTGATATTCGCTATCGTCTATGGAGTGACGGAAGGTATGATTTCTGGGGCGAGGCAACAGTAACGCCTACAACGGCAAATGCCACAGGTAACGTGGACATATTTTATACGGATATACTCAAGGTTACTCTTGACATAGCGTTTCAGAGCTGTGTGTTCTCGGCAGCTCCGACAGCAAGCTATGCTTGGGCGGTAAACTGCTCAATCAGTTCGACAGCAAATAGGCAGATAGGTTTCCGCTTGATGCGTATTAACAGCAAAATCGCAGAAACAACATACACAGTCCGCTTGGTCGGTCACGGTACATCAGCTTAACAAAGGAGGTAGAAATGGCTACAACAAGAACACAGATCAAATTCGGCTCAAAGGGTGACGATGTCAAAGAACTTCAAACCGTCCTCAACAGCAAGGGATACAACCTTGATGTGGACGGTGTATTCGGTTCTAAGACACAGGCTGCGGTAAGAGACTATCAGTCGAAGAACAAGCTTCAGGTAGACGGTATCGTTGGCACAAATACTTGGGCATCTCTTTCCCCGACAACAAATACAAACAGCTCTACGACCACAACCAACACATCCGAAACGCAGACGAACACAAATCCTACGGGCTTCACCTACGATCCCTACAAGGAAAGCCCCACAGTCGCGGCGGCGAAGCAGGCTCTTCAGGCTCAGCTCAACAACAAGCCGGACGCTTATCAGTCCACATATCAGCAGCAGATCACGGATGTGCTGAATAAGATTATGAACCGCGAACCGTTTGAGTATGACCTCAACGGTGACGCTCTTTATCAGCAGTATAAGGATCAGTACACGACTCAGGGCAAGATGGCTATGATGGACACGATGGGACAGGCTGCGGCTCTCACAGGTGGCTACGGCAATTCCTACGCACAGAACGCAGGACAGCAGGCTTACCACGGATACCTTCAGCAGCTTAACAACAAAGTTCCCGAACTTTATCAGCTTGCTCTCGATCAGTACAACCGCGCAGGCGATGAGCTTCTCAGCCAGTATTCTCTTTATTCCGACAGAGAAAATACGGACTACGGCAGATACAGAGACGATCTCGCAGACTACTACGCAAACCTCGACCGCCTGAATAATCAGTATCTTGATGAAAGAAGCTTCGACTACGGTCAGTACACCGATGCAAGAAACCTCGCTTATCAGCTCAGTAGGGATCAGATTGCGGATGCACAGTGGCAGAAGCAATACGATGAAGAACTCCGCAGATGGAACTACGCAAATGGTCTCAATGCAGACGGCACTCCTATTGCTACAGGCAAGAGTGGCGGTGGCGGTAATCCGAACCCTATCCCGAGTCCCAACCCCGAGAAGGTAGAGGAAGATATGCTTGATCCGAATGACGCAAGTGCTGCGGTGATTGATTCTTCTAAAAGCTACACTATAAAAGAAATTGAAGATGTAAAGAATGCCGGTTATTCTTACAGCGATGCGGTAATTGCCCTTATGGAGCGAGGTGTTGACACAAGACTCACATCCGTACAGAACGATCTTAGAAATGTTTTCGGAAAAAAGTAAAGGAGGTGCAGGATGTCTTTACTTAAAGAAATTGAAGAAAAAAAGAAAAGACAAAGCAATGGTAAGGAAACAAAAACCTCTACAGGGCAGGACTCTCTTCTTGCATCAATTCAAAGAAAAAAGGGTGCTGCGGCAACCGATTTGAACAAAAACGATGAGTCTGACCGTCTTGCTCGTGCAAAGGCAGTTATGCTTGCAAACGACATCAGCAACCGCGCACTCAGAGGCGTGGCTGCTGATAGCAATCCGTTGCTTCGTAGCTCTGTGCCTCCGTCCAAGAGACTTTACGGCACATCTGATGACGGTCTCCGCAGAAGAGCCGCCGAGCTTGCTGCCTACACGGAAAACAATCCGAACAGCGGCATTGATTCTGAAGCAATCAATAAGGCGGTGGATCGGCTTGTAAATGGTGTCAACGAAAACGTTGTAAAGAGAATCGAAAAGAAACGCAGAATCGACTCTGCCACCGAAGCCGCAACGCA
>JAZKZG010000008.1:0-6354 GCA_045612565.1 Eubacteriales bacterium | reverse complement strand
CACGTGAACCACATATTTTGCGGAGGCACTATGATTGTAAAGGGTGATCTTGTTTGCCGCGCGGTCGTATGTCCAGTCAATTCCCTCGATAATACGCTCACCCGCTTTGTACACCTCGGTCACGCGTACCGCGTTTTTTGTGTTCGGGGTGATCGTCGTTGCGCTGGATGACTGACTGTGGCTTTCCACCACTTCCTTTACTGCGGCATTGTACCAGATCGTTTTGTTCGGGGAGAGTCTGTTTTCGGGCTGATAGGCATCCCCCGTACCTGATGCCGCGTCAGCGTTGATATATGTGATGGGTGTGTACGCGCCCGCAAGGATATCCGATGCGGTGAACACGCCATCCTGATACTGTATGCGCACAAAAACGCCTGCCGCTTTATAAATGAGATCATCTCGGTAACGCAGGAATACGCCGCGCGACGGCGTATAGCCTTCGTAGAGCGATGAAAGATCGCAGACAGGTGTAAACGACACAGCATAATATTCGACCGTTACAGCCCCCTCTGTGGGCAGAGTAACAACGTTTCCGTTCACGACCGCCGCAGGGTCGGATACACTTACGATGCGAGTAAAGCCGAGTGGTTCTATCTCATGGTCTCCTGCCGTGCCGAAGGTCACCGTCATCTTTTCGGGTGTCCCTGTCGTTGCATACAGTGTGTGGCCGATGTGATAAAACTCTCGTCCGTAGTACGTCCCGTCAAAGCAAGTGTAGCCGACCCCCACAGCGGTTGAGGAAAGCCACGCCTGTGCGTCTCTGCCGCCGAGGGCACCGTCTCTCCAGAGCAGATTGACGATATCCGGGGATTCATTAACACCAAGGCGATACGGCATCTCATAGGTATTGAGTCCACCGATCAGCGTATCAAGCGTGACGGAGGATTCGCTCTTGTGCGACGGCATATAATAGGTATTCAGCAAACCCGAATTCGCCATAATATCGCTCCTTAATAGACATTCGTTATCGGCTCAACCGTTGTTACCACGCTTCTTGTGAGCCGTGCAAGCCGCGTTTCAAACTCGTTGTGAAGGGAAGAGTGCGTATAAGAATCATCGTACATGACAAGGTGTGCGGCAACGTAATAGGGAATAATACGCTGTACATCCTCTGTGTTGTCAAGCTTATCCTCATCCTTCGGGTTTTCACCGAGAAGGGAAGGGTAGCGGTAATATTCTACGACGAGATTGTTTGGATCGCACTTGCCGCTTAACAAAAACTGCGAGTCCATAATGTACCCTTCGATCGGAATACGCCCCGCATCAGGGGACGTGATATCAAGGATACCGGGGGTTCGGAATTTAAAAAAGTTTTCAGGCATCGTGTAGAGCCGCGCATCGCCAATCTGCTCGGAATCGAGATTTGAGAGACGTACTGCCGCAGGAATCGGCTTTGCCGTCGTGGCAATCAAAATCTGCGCATCGTCGGCAAACGTTGGAATGCGAAGCAGATAGTCTGCCTGATTGTTGTAGGTCGGCTCAATGGCACGACCCGCGATGCTGTACTGATTGATCAAAGACAAGGCATCGCGCTTCAGTTGTGCAAAAGTCATTGTTTACCTCCCGCATCAAGCAATGAAAGGGAGGGATATAAACCCCTCCCTGTCTGCATAGGAAAATTTACGCGCCGATATTGAGCAGGGAATCGCCAACGCTGACGGGCTTGTTGGTGGAGTCGACTTCGACAACACGAACAAACTTGTGTCCAGAGGTGGGTGTGATTTCTGCTGTTGCATCAGCCATGAGAGTCCATGCATCGGTAGAGATTGCAGTACCGTGCTTAACAGCAGCAAGTGCGTCAGCAGTAGCCGCAGTCTGATAATACCACTTATTGGTATCCTTGGACTTCTGTGCGGGGGATGCAATAATGATGGTAGACTTACCAACGCTCGAAGCGGAAGTCTGAATCAGCATGGAGCGCAGGACTGCCTGTGCACCGTGGAAGAATACCGCTCTCTTCTTTTCGTTGAGAACGAATACATCATAGATCTGTCTACCTTCTACCAGCCAACCGGAGATGCCGGGAGGATCCTGATGGATGCGATAGGTGTTGAGCTGCTTGGGACCGACCGCTGCGGAGGGGTGTGTCAGAATGAAGGCGCAACCAGCAGGAAGTCTGGAGGAAGGAACCTTAACGATCTTAACACCGTCAACCTCACCGATGATGCCGGTGTGAGCCATCTTCTGGGAGGACTCAGCCTGCTTGGAGAAAGCAGCATCCTGCTTGAGCAGGTTCGCAAAGTTGTAGCTGCAAAGAGCAACACGGCCTGTTTCGGGAACGTTGTTGTCAGACAGCTTCTCGTTTGCCGCAAGGAACAGCTCATAAGCGTTGCTCTTGGTAGCCGCCGTAGTACCGATGTTACCGACCTCCTGCGCTGCTTCAGCAAGTCTGTGGAATGCGTAGGTGTCGAATTCGGGGATAATAACCTCGGAGGTCTGGCGTGAAAGCGCACGGCCAGCGTCCATAACCATCTGAGACTGAATCTTGTCACCCTTATCAATGGTAAAGGTGAATGCTCTGTCCTTTGTGACGGTCATTGTCTGAACGTTTCTTGCGAGGTTGTTTGCAGTACCGTAACGTGTGTTGCCGCCGTTGCGGTTGTAGTCTGTCATAGCGACAGTCGGAATGGAGTAGACCTTTACGGTCTCAACGCCGTTGAATTCATACTGATTGCCGAGAACAAGCTGGGCAAAGGATTCACGGGTAAATCTTTCGTCGACCTTGGTCGAAAACTTGGATGCGAGGTTCATGGAAGCCATGTTTTGTCCTTTCCACGCGACGCTCCATTATAGGGTGGATCAGTATTCTTCGTCGAATCCTGCAATGAGATTTTTGTCAAAGGCATCTCTTGAGTCGCCTGATACCGTTCCACCGCCGCGAACGCCCTTCACGGGGGCGCGTGCTGCGGATGCCGCGTTCTGCTTTAAGATTTTATTTTCTTTTTTGAGTGCGGCGGCTTCGGCGGTCTGTGTAGAAGCGATGTGCTTAGCGTACGCTTCAGCAAGAGGCGTGCCGTTTGTAAGCGCATCGATCTTGACCGCATCTGGGATGATGCCGCTCTTGGCAACATCCGGGTAGAGAGCGTAAAGATTGGCAACCTCTGTACGAAAGTCACGTGCGGTTTCGGTTGGTGTACCGACCGTTAGTTCCTCGGCAGGGGTCTCAACAGCAGAAGATCTCTTTCGGGAGACACGGGATTCAACGGTTTCCGATGCGACTTCTTCGTTTACACCTTCACTTACAAGTCGATCGACTTCGTTCTTTTTCCAGTTCTCAAGAATAGAGGTCCTCATGTCGTGACGATCCTTGTAGTCAAGGATACGGGCAAGTTCGTCCATCTGACGTGCTTCCTCGTCACGTTCCTTCATGCGCTGCTGAAGGCGGTCTGTGACCTGCGCCTTCTGATAAAGCGCGGGAAGATCTTTACGGGAGAGCTTTACATCCACATCTCTGTGGTCGACTCTCGCAATAAACGACAGATCGTCCTCGTTCTGCTCTGTGGTGGGAGTTTCCTCGGTCTCTGTCTGGTCATCCGATTCACCGTCATCCGTGGTAAGGTCGTCGGCTTCATCCTGCTCTTCGGGTTCTTCGGCCTGCGCGTCCGCTTCGGAATCGCCCCAAGTGTCAGGAGAAAAAATGTCGTCGTCTTCGCTCCAGCCGTCGGGGAGCATCGCCTCGTCCATCTCTTCCGGGAGCATGGTTTCGTTTGTCATAGAATTTATCCTTCCTTGGTACGGAATTTTTTATGAGGGAGAGTTACCCCCTCATAAATATTATACAAGTTTTAGCGTATCACACCAGCGCGTTTTTGGCCGCCGTCGGGACTTTGCCCAATCGTGACTGCGTGGAGGTGGGAAGCAGGGAAGTCTGTTTTGCCGCATCAAGCTGACCCATCATCGCACCCGCAATGCCGACCATGTTTCCACTCGGCTGCTGTGGCTCGGTTGTTCCTGCTTGAAACTGCTCCAATTTCTCGATGAGTTCCTGCTTACGCGGAATATATTTATCGGGTACACGCTCAAGATAGTCAATGACATCAAGCGTACCGTCCTGACGAAGGTTGTCAAGGGTCTGTACCATCGCAAGTTCAGAGTAGTAGGAGGTCGCACCGACATCGACACGGGTATTAAACCACAGATGCTTAAACTGCGAGAAGTCAAAGTCCTCAACAACCTTGTGTTTGACGTTGTGTGTCTGCATCATGCCTGTTGTGGGATCGATCATCGGATTGCCCGTGGGGTCTGTCATGACCTCTTCAAAATCCTTCTCAAGGATAATCGGGCGTTTGCCGTAATACGTACCCATCATGTCAAGCAAGATCGCACCAACGTCTTCAATCCACTCATAGAGCAGGGCGCGAGTGTTCTCAAGCGGAACCTCGGATGTGGACTGAAGCACCATGAGCGCAGAGGTGTTGTCCGGCTTAACATTACCCATCTGTGCGTCTGTTACACCGATGCACTCTTTTGTGTAGGCCATCGTCTTATCAATGGCAAGCATGATCTGCGTGGACATATCCGCAGGACGGAGATTCGCCGCAGCACCGTCAACGCTTTGCCCCGGCTGAAGGTTGCGAACGCCAATCGCCTGACCGACCTCGTTTGTCCAGCGTGGAATCATGTCTGCGTTATAAATGGTTTTCGGGAACGCCGCAAGCTGCGTGTGCTGCATGATCAGCGCAAACATCTTGTTTAAGTAAATCTGATTCGGAAGAAGACCTGTAATCAACGCGCGCCCATGATATTGGTTCTTCTGACGCTCCCAGTTACCAAACGCGACAGGGTAGAGTGACAGGCCTGTGTCAACGTCTTCGTAGATCGTCGCTGTCGCTGTGGACTTGGTGACGTGAACGGTGGTTACGCGCTTCTTTGCCTGCTTGCGCTTCGGGACAGGCTGACCCATCATATCGAGAATCGGCTTGCCGTTGTCATCCTTTTCATAAACGACCTCACCGTTTGCATCGACCACCTCTTCCAGAATCGGCTCTTCCGTCTCCGGGTCAAACATCGGCTCGTCTGTCGTTACTTTCGTATACAGATATACGTATGTCGCCTTCGCGGTTTCATCGTCCGCACGGATCTCAAGCTTACCACCCTGACCCGCAAAATGCTGTGTGTCCTCGTCCTGAACAATGTCCTCTGCATTACCCGTGGTCTTGTAACGCTTGTTTCGTCTGACATCCTCCGCTTCCGCACGGAGATTACCGACGGTGTCCCGTCCGATGACAAGCACGTAGGGCTGCTTCTGAATATCGTTCTCTGTGGGGTTTCCGAACATCACGTTGATGCCGTCAATGAGTTCCATCTCGATCGCGCCGCGATGAATGCCGAAGGCACCGCCATAGGGAATCGCATCCGCATCGAAGTAGAAGTGTGCGGCGTAGTCACCTGTCTGCGCACCGTCAAGCAGAGCTTCGCGGATACGGTAATCCATCTTGAATTTTTCAAACAGATTACGAACCTCGGCGGTTGCGTAAACAGAAACATCAAGGTCGGGATCTTCCTTCGATGTGCTGTTGTAGTAGGTCAGCGGCTCAAAGGAGATCGCTGTCGCGCTGGAGGTCAGGGAAGCGACGAACAGGGAAGCGACACGCTTGAGAATGTTAAACACGGGCTTTGGCAGCTTCGCCATTGCCGCAGATTCGGGAAGGTGGGACCATTGGTTTCCCGCGAAAAATTCGATGTTCGTGTTAACAAGGTTGTACTGATTTGGCACAAGTGATTCATTATAAGCCTTGCCAAGCTCATAGTAGTGCCACGCCTTTGTCTTGTTGTTCTCAATGTTACTCATCGGTCATCCCTCCCGAATATGCGGTAGTCTCGTCATAATTCATCATCGTGTGGAACGCCTTGATCTGGGCTTCCTGCCGCTTTGCCTCCATCAGATCCTCGACAGAAAGATCAACCGTTGTTTCGTTTTCTGTGTCTTGCTTAATTTTGCGATTCTGATATTCACAGAACGCGTATCCGAGCAAAAACAGAATCACACCCGCAAGTGCTTCAGTCATTCTATGCTCCAACCCTTTCTCTTAAAATTCCCATCTGTATATCCTTCTCCTGGACGTAACAGGTAATTCGGTTCGGTTTTTCCGCGAATTGTGCAAGCAGCGTTATTGCGTATTTACCGTTGACCTTTTTTCCTGACCAAACAAATCTGCGAAGCTTCGTGCCGAGTTTACTGCAAGGGATACCGTCCTTTGCTCTCATGTAAACCTTCGTACCGGGGAGAAGAACAACAGCATCTCCCGTGGCGGGGCGGGGAAGCTTCAGCGCAACGCGCTTCGGCGTATCGTAATAAACCGCACCGACATTGTCTCCGAGAATCGATTTTCCGTATTCCCAGACAACCGTCTT
>JAZKZG010000007.1:0-34988 GCA_045612565.1 Eubacteriales bacterium | reverse complement strand
TTGGAGACCGCTGCTCTACCAACTGAGCTATACCCCTATTTGTTACTAGAATATTATATTCAAATCAATGGATATTGTCAATAGGAATTTTAAAAAATCATAGAACAAATTATTGTTCTATGATTTTTCTTATATCACTTTCAGTAGCGGCAACGCTTCCTTGTATCATCGCGTCGCTTCCTCCGCACTTGGCACTCAGCGTTTTACGTAGTTTATCCGCAAGTTCACGCAATGCCGCCGTTTTTGATGCAACAACGAAGTTATATCCGTTTGCACTATGACTGAATACAGCACACAGTCCGCCGTATTTACCGTCTAGCGAGTTTACAAACCCGCGCAAGTCACCTGCATCCATCGCATCAAAAATCACGATATCGCCGTCAGTGCTTTCTATCGTCTTTGCCTTTAGCTCAAGATTAGTTTTTTTACAAAGTGAGAGTTGTGCTTTCAAATCCGTAACGTCACTCTGGTATTTTACAAAAAACTCGGCGGCGTTATTTTTGCCCGACGACAGTGCTGTTGCGATCACACCAAGGTTATGGAACTTTGTCTGATAATCCAAAACCGCACGGCGTCCGCATACAAGGTGTATGCGCACACCGCCTTTATAGCTTTGTGCTTCAAGCAGTTTGATTATACCGACCTCACCCGTGTTTTTTACGTGCGGAGCGCAACACGCGCACATATCGGCATCCTTGATTTCAACAATACGCACAGCCCCCGCAATATCGGTTTTTGAGCGATATTCAAGCGCAGACGGATCATCAGGATAATATGTAAGAACAGGTGCATTTTTATAAACAACCTCGTTTGCCAAAAGTTCGATTTTATCAAGTTGCTCACGCGTGAGCGGACCGTTAAAATCAAACGTCACATCGTCGTCACCAAGATGAAAGCCGACGTTGTCGTAGCCGTAAATTTTATGCACAAGTCCCGACACGATATGCTCGCCCGTGTGCTGTTGCATTTTGTCATAGCGCACATCCCAGTCGATTTTGCCAGTAACCTCGCCCGACAGTTCGCTATCAACGTAGTGGATTATAATATCGCCGTCAAGTTTTACGTCCAAAACCTTAACGCCGTTTAGTGTACCCGTGTCGGCACTCTGTCCGCCTTCCTCGGGGAAAAATGCCGTTTTATCGAGAATCACTGCGTATCCGCATTCGGTTTTTTCGCATAACAGAACCGAAGCACAAAACTCGGTAAGATATGCATTGTCGTCATATAGTTTAATTGTTTTCATTGATTTTTCTCCTGAAAAAGTCACCGCACTCATAGATGAATTTAAGTAACGGCATCACCAGCCCGTCGTCACAACGAGCCAACGACGTCTGCTTATGAGTTTCAAAGCTAAGGTCACCCGTATATCCGATTTTTTTAAGAGAATTGTAAAAATCTCTCCAATTTATTGTGCCTGTAAAGGGGGCAAGGTGCAAATCGGTAATTCCGTTATTATCGTGGATATGGAGTGCTTTTATGCGGTTGCCCAGTTTTTCAACGTACTCGGGAAAGCGTTGATTTACGAGGTTCAAATGCCCTGTATCAAGGCAAAGACCGAAGCACTCGCGACCCGCTATTTCATTAAGCGTGTCGATATATGCAATTGCATCATAGGGGTCACAGCACGTGCCCGCATATTTTCTGTTATTTGAAGCGTCGGTGACAAAAAGGTTTTCAAGAATAATCATAACACCTGTTTCAAGCGCTGTTGGGATAAGCTCTTTGTACATTTTCGTATTTGCTACATGAATGTCATCATCGTTAAGAACAGTCTCTTTTACCTGTCTTGAAAAACCGTGGATTACAAGACGGGGACAACCTGCGTAGGCACAAAGTTTCATTACTTTCTTGTGAACTTCGATAGCGTGTTCTACAAACGGCAAAGTGGTTGACGAATAGTTAAAAAACAGCGAATGAGCCTGTGTGATTGTGAGACCATACTTTTTGATTGTGTCGATTTCGGGCTGATAGTGCTCAATTATTTTGTCGATATCCTCGTCGTAAATACACTTTTGCTCAAAGTTTTCACCCGAATTTATGGAGGCGCGATCCCAACAACTATGGGCTCTGCCGTTTTCCCACTGAATATAGAGCGACCAGTCGATAGCCTCAAAGCCTGCTTCTTTTATCATTTTATAGGTTGTATCCATATCAAAACGCTGTGCAGTAGCGTGACTCTGTATTGAAATTTTCATTTTTATATATTCCCCATTATTTTTCTTCTGAAAAAGTTGCCGAACTCGTACATAAGTTTAAGTGACGGCACCACCATTTCATCGTCACATCGATTTGTACATACCTGCTTGAAACTTTCGAAGCTAAGGTCACCCGTATATCCGATTTTTTTAAGCGAGCCGTAAAATTCTTTCCAATTGACTGTGCCTGTACAAGGGGTAAGGTGCTGATCGGACAGTCCGTTGTTGTCGTGGATATGAAGTGCTTTTATGCGGTGTCCTACTTTTTCAACGTACTCTGCAAAACGATCGTTTATGAGATTTAAGTGTCCTGTATCAAGGCAAAGACCAAAGCATTCGTGTCCCGCCATCTCGTTAAGCGTGTCTATATACGCAATTGCATCGTAGGAATTACTGCAGGTGCCTGCATATATTCTGCGGTTATTGGTGTCGAAAGCAAAAAGGTTTTCGAGCAGTATCATAACTCCCGTTTCAAGCGCTGTCGGGATAAGTTCTTTGTACATTTTCATATTTGCAATATGAATGTCACTGTCGGTAAGGACCGTTTCGTACACCTGTCTTGAAAAACCGTGGATTACAAGACGCGGACAACCCACATAGGCGCAAAGCTTAAGTGCTTTTTTGTAGGTTTCAATAGCGCAATCTGCAAATGAAATACTTTTTGACGAATAGTTAAAAAACGGTGCGTGTGCCTGTGTGATTGTAAGTCCGTACTTTTTGATAGTGTCTATTTCGGGCTGATAATGCTCGATTATTTTGTCCATATCCTCATTGTAGATAGTGTCCTGATCAAAATTTGCTCCCGTTTCAATAGACGGACGATTCCAACACAAACGTTGCGCGCCATCCTGCCACTGTTGGTCAAGTGCCCAGTCGATTGCCTCAAACCCTGCTTCTTTAATCATTTTGTACGCTGTGTCCATATCAAAGCGCTGTGTCGTAGCATAGCCCTGTATTGAGATTTTCATTTTATCTGCCCCTTTATTTTTTTATATTATATTTTAATTATATAGTTTATTCAAGTACTTGACCGCGTAAAGTTTATGTGATATATTAATTAATTGGAAAAAAACAAAATCTTAGGAGGCATTTTTATGTCAGGACATTCAAAATGGCACAATATTATGCATAAGAAGGGCAAGACCGACGCTCAGCGTGCAAAGGTATTTACTAAAATGGCACGTGAGATTATGGTTATTGTAAAAGAAGGCGGTCCAGACCCCGCATCAAACTCACGCCTTGCAGACGCTATTGCAAAGGCAAAATCGGCAAACGTACCTAACGACAACATCGAACGCGCTATCAAAAAAGGCGCAGGCGACGGCGACGGCAAAAACTATGAAAATAACATTTACGAAGGCTACGGCCCCGGCGGTGTTGCAGTTGTTGTTGAAACACTTACAGACAACAAAAACAGAACAGCGGGTGACCTCCGTCACTACTTTGACAAATTCGGCGGCAACCTCGGTACGTCGGGCAGCGTTATGTGGCAGTTTAAACAGTGCGGCGTGATCGTTGTTGACAAAACAAAGGCTGACGAAGACGAGCTTATGATGACCGCTCTCGACGCAGGTGCCGATGACTTTAACGTAGAAGACGAAATGTATGAAATCATCACAAGCCCCGAAAACTTCTCAGCTGTACGTCAGGCACTTGAGGATGCGGGCTATACCTTTGAAACTGCAGAAATCACACGTATTGCAGAAAACTACGTTTCACTTACCGACGAAAAAGATATCAAGTTTATGAATCTCCTGCTTGATGCTTTAGATGACAACGACGACGTACAGAACGTAGCTCACAACTGGGACGAGTAACACGGACGACCAATGATCGCCCCTATATTTAGGTAAATTTTTATGAAATTATCTGATAAAAAACAAATACGCGCTCTAACGTGGCTTCTAACGCTTGTTTATTTTGCAAGTTACGTGACGCGGATTAATTTTGGCACCGTTATGGTTGAGTTTATTGCGGCAGAAGGTGTTGCAAAATCCTCTGCGTCACTGATTACTACAATCGCGTTTATAACATACGGTGCGGGGCAGTTGCTTTCAGGCGTACTCGGAGACAAATTTTCACCGCCGAGGCTTGTATTTTTTGGACTGATTGCAAGTATTACCTGTAACGTTATCCTTCCCTTTTGTTCACCGACAATACCGCTTATGATGGTAGTATGGGGAATAAACGGACTTGCACAGGCGTTTATGTGGCCGCCTATCGTAAAGATACTAAGTTCTGCTCTTACAGATACCGACTATGGTAAATCGATTTCCAGAATATGCTTCGGTTCGGCGGGCGGTACACTTGCAACCTTTATTTTCAGCCCTCTTATCATATCTGTATCAAACTGGAAATTTGTGTTCTGGGTATCGGCACTCGCAGGACTGCTCGTTGCGATATTATGGTTTGCTTCAATAAATAAATTGCTTAGCGGTGTTGAATTCACAGCGCCCAAAAAAACAGTTGAAAACACAGCCTGTATAAAAACACCGTTACTTAGCGTGATGCTGACGGTTTTACCAATTGTGCTGGTATCAATTATGCTTCAGGGTATGTTAAAAGACGGCATTTCAACGTGGGTGCCGACCTTTATTTCAGAAACATTTAACCTTGGAAGCGAAATTTCAATACTTGTGAGTGTGGTACTCCCCATCTTCCATGTTATATGCACGATGTTTACTTACTACGTTTATAAAACACTCAAAAATGATGCGTTTCTGGCAACCATCATTTTTTTCGGCAGTGTGAGTGCTGTGCTTGTGTTATTTAAACTGTTCGGCGGAGTAAGCATTATATTATCGATACTGATGCTTGCCATGGTAAACGGATTTATCCACTGTGTAAACTCGCTTCAAACTTGCTATATTCCTACTTATTACAAGGATTCAGGAAAAATATCCACATATTCGGGAATACTGAATTTTGCAACGTACGTCGGCTCGGCGATATCAACTTATTTGTTTGCAAAATTATCGGAAACGATTGGCTGGGACGGAACGATTGTTTCGTGGGTAATAATAAGTGCATTTGGCACTGCGCTGATGACTATATGTTATTTTGCAATAAGAAAAAAGCAACCTCAATAAGATAAAAAACCGTGTAGAAGTTTCTACACGGTTTTTTATTTGATCCATTGGATAAAAGCGGTTTTGTCAGAACTGTTATAGCCTGCTTTACGATAAAAGTTAAGTGTGCTTTGCTCTTTTGAACTTGTAAGCAGCATAATTTTATAACAGTTTTCCTTTTTGGCTAATACCTTTGCAAAGTTCAGGCATTCTGTGGCATAGCCTTTACCGCGATAATCACGATGTGTTACAACGTTTTCAATAAGTGCATAGGGACGTATGCTGTGTGTCAGATTCGGAATAATCACACAAACACACGATGCAACGATTTTTTCGTCAACCTCTTTGACAATAATATGGTAATTGTAGTCATTTATAATAGTATCCCAGGTGTTTTTTAAATGCTCTGTCATTTCAGGTACGGATTTTTCGTGTAAGTATAGGTATAAATTAAGAAGCTCACCCAACTCGTTTTCTTTTATTTCTCTGATCATTATAGTGTTCCAAAAAAAGTTATATAATACCTGTTATAAATATTTCAAGTCCGATAAAAATAAGTATTGCACCACCGAAGATACCCGCCTTGTTTGCAAGGAATACACCCGCTTTTTTACCGATTACAATACCTGCAAAACAAATTACAAACGTTACCACCGCGATAATAAGCGCACTGATAAGTGCCTGTAAAAAGTTGTACTCCGAAATAGTAAAACCGACAGAGAGGGCGTCAATTGATGTGGCAATCCCCTGTACTACAAGTGTAGTAAAGGTGAGTTTTTTAAATTTACACTCGCCGTCTTCACAACCGTGTATACCTTCGTACACCATCTTACCCCCGATGTAACCAAGAAGTACAAGTGCAATCCACGGGATAAAGGATTGGAATGCCGAAAATGCATCAACAAGCGTATGCACAAAAAACCAACCGATAAGTGGCATTACCGCCTGAAAGACCGCGAATGTACCGGCAACCACCGACATCTTTGTCTTTTTCATTCTCGGGAAATTGAGTCCGTTTGCAAGAGACACCGAAAACGCGTCCATCGCAAGACCGACACCGAGAAACAAACTATTAATAATCAAAATAAAATCAATACTCATAACTTTAAAATATTAACATAGATACTGAATTATGTCAATTGTTTCGATTTGTCTTTTTTTGAAGACATCAGCGCACAGTTCATAATAACGAAAACTACAACCGATACAACGGTTGATATAATGAACGAAATGTTGTAACTTTTTGTTACGTCATAGGAAATGCTCAGAAGCGGTGAACCAAGTGTTTGCCCTGCGGTTGTGATGGCGGTGATAACACCAACGGTTTTGTCAAAGCTTTTTTCACCAAAAACATCAAGCGCAATAATGGGGAGCAGTACCGTTTCTACAGGACCGCTGAGTGAAATGAGAAAACTGTAGGCAAGGGTCAGAGCCTTTCCGAGTGCACTCGGTGTTATAAACACGGGGATTATTCTTGCAAATACACTTGTAACAAAGCAGATATTTACTGCCACCCTGAGCCCGAACTTATCGTAGATAAAGCCGATTAAAAACTTGCATACCGCAAGAGCAATAAGCTGAAAGCTGAGCGCCCACGAAACAAAGTCGGCATCAATGCCCACATCGCTGAAATGCGGTGTTGAGATGTTGCCCGTGTTTGTAATCATTGTTAAAAAGATTGCAACAAGCACCGCATAGAAAAACGGCTTTTTAAGAAGCGTTTTAAAGTCGTAGCCGTCTTGGTTTACAGTCTGCGGTGTATGGTGGTCGTGATCCTCGTGTTTTTCGGGCTTTTCTTTATAAAGTATTACCGCAATAACGGTCAGCACAAGCAAAATTACCGTTACAAGACGATAGGCGTCCTGATAACCAAACGCGTCACCCTCGCGGTAAATAATTGGTGATGTGATGCGTACACAAAGTGCGGCACCGATACCGTTTGAGGCAAGAATTGCACCCATAACGGTGCCACGATGCTCTTTAAACCAGCGCTTTACAATAAGACCTACCATTGAGGTTGTTGTCCACGCAACACCAATACCGAGAAAAATTCCACCGACATAAAACAAAACAAGGCTTGTTGCAAACGAATAGATAAGCGAAGAGATGATAAGTGAAACAAGACCTGCGGTTATAAGTTTTTTTGTGCCAAAGCGGTAAACAAGGACACCAAAAAACATATTGAGGATTGTGGTGGTGACATATCTGCAACTGTCGTTTATTGAAAAGGCACTGCGCGAAAAACCGAGTGCGTTTGTAATGGCTGCGGTATACAAACTTTTTGCCGATGAACAAAAGCCAAGTCCGATAAATACCATCAAAAAACAAACAGCGGCAATCACCCATTTGTATTCGAATTTTCTTTTCAAAATATTCACCTTCTTAATAAGGCATTATAATACTAAAAAGAGCAGTTTTCAATAAGAAAACTGCTCTTTTTTTCGTTATTAGAAAGAAATTTCCTGTTTTTTGTCAGCAGACTGATAGAGATAGTCGAGAAGTTTTGCGCTCTCGAGTATATTGTCGATATGACTGCGGTTTTTAACACCCGATTTTACTGATTCGATAAATGCCTTATCTTCTTTAACATACATATTGGGAATATCATATTCGGGAGTAACTGTTTCGAGCGTATCCCCTTTATAAAATTCGAATTTACCGCAGTATGTAAGACGTGCGCCGCCCTTGTCACCCATAAAGTCAATAAACATATCCTTTTGGTTGATGTTCTGTGCCCACGCACCATTAAACGAAATACTTGCTTTATCAGTACGTATATGACCGGTAATCATATCGTCAACGTTGTTTGTGCCGTTTTCGATATCGGCTGTATCCTCTGCCCACATACTTTCGTATTTATATGCCTTCATATCCTTTGCCATCTCACAGTATGCATCACAAGTAAGTGTTTTTAACTGCGCACCGCCGAGGATGTAAAGAATAAGGTCAAGAAAATGTATACCCCAGTCGATAAGCACACCGCCGCCCGACTGCGATTTTGTAGTAAACGCACCGCCAAGTCCGGGAATTGAGCGGAACTGTCTAAACGAGCAATATACGTGGTAGATGTTACCGAACTCACCCTTTTCGTTAAGTTCGCGAAGCATCTCAACAGACTGATGATAACGGTTACAAACACCGATGTTAAGCATAAGATTTGCCTTGTTTGCAGCCTCTGCCATCTCGCAAGAAAGCGGATAATTTACTGTAATCGGCTTTTCACAGAATACGTGTTTTTTCGCCTTTAGAGCATCCATTGTTACCGTATAGTGCGCATAATTTGGAGTTAGCACAAAAACCGCCTCGACTTCGGGGTCGGCAAGTGCAATACTATAGTCAGTGATTGTGTTTTCGATAAAACCGTACTTTTCCTTCATTGCATCTGCCTTTTCGATGATAAGGTCACACGCATATTTTACCCTGATATTGTCCATTTTTGAAAAAGCGGGAAAATGTGCATCACGGGCAATACGTCCGCAACCGATAACTGCAATAACTGTTTTTTCCATTTAAATTATCCTCCGATATCATTATCTTGCTTTTATTATATCGTATTTGAAAATAATGTAAATACTTGTATATTGCCCCGCTTTAACACTATTTTGCGGCGTACTTTTTAACAAATCCAAGGAATTCTTTTTTATAAGGGTCATCTTTAACGCAGTTTAAGTTTTCGATGCGTTTTTGAATATCGCTGTATGTTCCTGAAACATATTCTGACTCGCGAAGAAGCATTCCAAACTGCGCAACAGCCGCCGCAAACACGCTGTCCTCCGACGGTGTTTTGGAATAGCCTGTAATCTCGCAGGTGTTTAAAGAACTTGTATCACTGTCGGGCTTTTTGTGACGGATTTTTAAATAAAACCATTCTCCGATAGTATTATCCACCGGTTTCACTTCATAGATTACCGTAACCTTGTGTCCTGCGCCGATTTCACCGCCGTCTTTGGTGTCATCGTCAAAGTGTTCGTTTGCCATAACCCTGTTTTCGTAACCGATAAGTCGGTATTCGCTGATGGTATCTTTGTTAAATTCAACTTGAAGTTTAACATCTTTTGCAACTGTAAAGAGTGTACCACCCATCTCCTCGACAAGCACTTTTCTTGCCTCGTGAACCGAGTCAATATAGTTATAGTTTCCGTTGCCGTTATCGGCAATTGCCTCAAGTTTTTCGTCCATAAGATTGCCTGTACCAAATCCCATAACCGAAAGGTATATTCCGCTTTGCTTTTTTTGGATAATGAGGTCAGTAAGTTCTTTTGTGTCGGTAACGCCGATATTGAGGTCGCCGTCTGTTGCAAGGATAACACGGTTATTGCCGTCTTTTATAAAATACTTCTGTGCAAGTTCGTAAGCGGTTATAATACCCTTTGAGCCGTGGGTACCGCCGCCTGCGCGAAGGTTTTCGATAGCGTTCTGAATTTCAACCTGTTTATCGGCACCGTAGCCCTCAATTACAATTTTATCTTCCGAGGCATAGGTAACAATTGAGATTTTATCGTTTTTGCCAAGGTTTTCTGTAAGCATCGAGAATGCCTGTTTTACAAGCGGAAGTTTGTTTGCCGTATCCATTGAACCTGAAACATCAATAAGAAATACAAGGTTGGAAGGTTGCATTTTGCTATAATCGGGTTGCGCTGTTGCAAGACCGATTTTTATAAGTTTATTCTGGTTCCAGGGACAGTCAAAAACCTCGGTAGTTACCGAAAACGGATCATCATCCTTGGGAGATTCGTAATCATAATTAAAATAGTTTATCATTTCCTCGACACGCACAGCATCTTTCTCTACGCGGGTGCCTTCGTTTATAAATCTGCGTATATTGGCATAAGATGCGGTATCAACGTCAGCGGCAAAGGTTGTCACATTTTGCTCAGCAGTTTTTATAAATTTATTTTCAGTAATCTGAGCGTATCCCTCACCCGATGGATTATAACCCGAATCGGGAATAAAGCCGTTATCGTTTGTAACCGTACCCAAAATGAGATAATCTTCATCGCTTTCATGGTTACCTGTCTGAATAATCTCGCCGTTTTCAGCCTCAGCATAAGAACCGCTTGATTCTTCCTTAATTTCACCCGACGGTTTTACCGAATCTGATTTATCGGTAGTTTTATCGGTTTGCCCGTCTTTAGTGTCTGTCGGCTGTTCTGTTTGCTGTTGTTGTAATTCATCTGTCTGTTGTTCGGAAGGTGACAAAAAGCCCTCGTCATCGGTCTTTTTGCCACACGATGTAAATGTTAAAAGCATACACATAATTGTAAATAAAGTCATTAATTTTTTCAGCATTAAAATCGCCTCCTTTGTCTATATAACACAAAAGAAGGCAAAAATGTTTCAAAATCGCAAAAAAAATTAAAAAGGCAAGAAAAAATCTTGCCTTTAAACTATATATTGAACATTTTTTTGCTTGGAAATTGTGCATCTGTTGTGATATTGAGTCGCATTTTTTTGAGTACCGATTCATCACCGGAATTGAGCATGTGTGTGCAGTGAAGTTCACAGCCGCGAAGACGCGGAAGTTGCTCAACCGCTTTTTTGGCAACAGGGTCATTAACCGCACAGATATAGAGTGCTGATAAAACGTCATCGGCTTTGAGTACACTCGCCGAGTTACTCGAACCGCCAAGCAATTCATTTTTAAGCGAAAGCAAAGGCTCGAGTACCGTTGGGCTCATAAGCAGAGTTGATTTTGGGATATCTGCCATAACCTTAATACTGTTTAAAAGAGCGCCAGAACACGCACTCATAAGCTGTGTTGCCTTGCCTGTTATAATTCTGCCGTCAGGCATCTCAATTGCAGCAGCAGGTACGTTACCGCAGGCGGCAGACTTGCGACGAGCAGGGATCACCACCGGTCTGTCTTCTTCTTTTGCGCCCACCTGTTCCATTATCATACGCAGTTTTTCAATAGTTTCGGGAGATTCCTTACCTTGCTTTAAATCGCAGATACCAACAAAATAACGGCGAAGAATTTCTTGCTTACTTGCCTCGCGGCAGACATCATCATCAAAGATAGCATAGCCCACCATATTAACACCCATATCGGTAGGTGAACAATAAAACTTGCTGTCGCCTGTGATTTTTGTAAGAATTCGGTTAACAATCGGAAACGCCTCGACATCGCGGTTATAGTTAACGGTAGTGGTACCGTAGTTTTCGAGATGGAAAGGGTCTATCATATTAACATCCTGAAGGTCGGCGGTTGCCGCCTCGTATGCGAGGTTTACGGGGTGTTTGAGTGGCAGATTCCACACAGGGAAAGTCTCATACTTACCGTAACCCGCCTTTACACCGCGCTTATGCTCGTGATAAACCTGTGAAAGACATGTTGCAAGTTTGCCCGAACCGGGACCGGGAGCGGTTACAACAACGAGCGGTTTGGTTGTTTCTATATACGGATTTGAACCAAATCCATCGTCACTTGCAATATAGTCGAGATCGTGCGGATAACCCGGAATAAGTTTGTGTATATAATACTTGATTCCACGTGCCTCCAGCATCCGTATAAAGCGGTCTGTTGCGTCCTGACCAGTATACTTTGTGATAACGATGCTGTTAACATCAATATTCATACCGCGCACAAGGTCAAGTTGACGAAGAAGGTCAAGGTCATAACTTATGCCCAGGTCTGCACGGATTTTGCTTTTTTCGATATTTTCTGCGCTGATACAAAAGATAATTTCAACCTTTTCGCGCATTGTTTGAAGCATACGTATTTTTGCATCGGGAACAAAGCCGGGTAAAACACGCGCCGCGTGAAAATCGTCAAAAAGTTTGCCGCCGAATTCAAGATAGAGTTTGCCGTCAAAACGGGCAATACGCTCCAGAATATTCTCGCGCTGTTTTTGCATATATAATTCGTTGTCAAAACCTTTTTTTATCACTTAAACTTGTCCCCTTAAATTAGTATACCTTAAGATTTTAACATATATAACATAACAAATCAATATTTAAAAACATTTTTAAAATCAAAACCGGCAAAAAACGCTTACAAAAATTGTAAGCGTTTTTATTTGGTATAGCGAGGGCAATTTTTATCATCACAATCTTTACACATATAATCACCATCGTTTTGAAAACAGCACATCGCATAATCACACTCCTCACAGCAAAACTCCTCATGCTCCCAATTTCCAAGACAGTCTTTGCCGTCGTTTCCCGGTGTCAGAATAACTCCTGTTACATCAACAATCATTTTTAATCTCCCTCAAACTATGTAATGTTTTCATTATATAATGAGATAATCTATATGTAAAGAATAATTTTGAGATATTATCTCATTATAAAATATAGTATGAGGAGATATCTTATGATTAAATTAGATGTTTTGAGTTTACTTGAAAAAAATAACAAAACAAAATATTGGTTGTACAAGCAACTTGGAATGAGCTATCAGAATTTTAATAAAATGATTAACAATGAAACAAAATCAATAAGGTACGAAAATATCGAAACACTGTGTTTGTTGTTTGATTGTACACCAAACGATTTATTTAAAATGACAGAATAAAAAGTAAGGGACGGATAAATCCGTCCCTTACTTTTTATATAATGTGCAGACGGCGTGGGCAGAAATGCCCTCGAGTCTGCCTGTAAAACCGAGTTTTTCTTCGGTGGTCGCCTTTACATTAACGTTTGAAACATCGGTATCGAGTGCTTTTGCAATATTTTCGCGCATTTTGGGGATAAATGGCAATAACTTTGGTTTTTGCGCAACAATTGTCACATCACACTGTCCAAAAGTCGCATATTCCCGCACAGCATCATATGCGCGTTTTAGCAAAATTATGCTCGAAATGCCCTTGAACTCGTCATCAGTATCGGGAAAATGTGTACCGATATCGCCAAGAGCGGCAGCACCAAGGATTGCATCTGTTAGTGCGTGGAGAGCAACATCCGCATCCGAGTGACCGTCCAGTCCAAACTCATAATCTATCTTTTCTCCGCACAGCCAAAGTTCTCTTCCCTCTTTAAATCTGTGTACGTCATAGCCGTGACCTATTCTTACATTCATAGTGTTAAGATACCTTTCGCAAACCATAATATCTTCGGGCGTTGTCAGTTTTAAATTAAACGCCGAACCGTCTGTTACAAAAACTTTTTTGCCAAAAAACTCATAAATCGAGCAGTCGTCGGTAAACTCACCTTCAATGTGCATTGCTTTTTCCAGAAGTTCGCGGTAGATGTTTGTTTCGAACACCTGCGGTGTCTGGATACGCACAAGGTCGCGTCTGTCGACAGTTTTTTCGATAATGCCGGTATCATCCACCTTTTTGACTGTATCTGCCATTTTAATACCGGGGGCAGCGGCACCGTATTCAAAAGCAGCCTCGCATACCGCGTCAATAAGTTTGGGAGTAACGCAAGGACGCGCACCGTCGGTTACAGCAACAAAGTCTTCATTTACAACATTAACGCCCGAATACACGCTTTCTGCACGGGTCTTTCCGCCCTCACGCACAGCACACAGTTTTGTAATATTATATTCTTTTACTATTTTTTCAATTTTGTCAAAATTTTCGGGTTTGGTTACCACAATAATACTGTCGATTGTCTGCGCACTCTCAAAAGCCAAAAGCGTGTGCGCGATAACAGGCTTTTTTGCTATATTTAAAAAGATTTTATCGGTGCCCATACGCGTAGAACTACCCGCGCACACGACCACCGCACAAACTGATTTTTTCATAATCTCCACCAAATAAAAAAGCCGTATTTATTACACGGCTTATATTTTTTGTAAAAGTGTGTCAAACACCTCGTCAGAGGGCATACCAAGGGCAATAGACAGTTCCGAACAAAGAATGTTTTTTGTGAGTACAAACATCTTGCGGTCGCTTGTTGAAAGACCGTGCGTTTTTTCGCGCACAATAAGGTCGATAAAAACACCTGCAACCTGTGCGATATCACCCGTTTTTAAGCGGTCAACGTTAAACTTATAGCGCTTGTTCCACGGAATGTCACACTCGTTTTTGTACTTATCGATACAAGTGACGATATCCTTTGCGATATCGAGCGCAATAATCTCACGCATTTTAACACCGTTCGCGTTATCAACGGGCACAAGAAGGCTAATGTTACCGTTAAAAATGCGGACCTTATAATAATCGTGGTTATTTCCGCCGATTTCCTTTGACTCGATGGCCTCTACAACACCTGCACCGTGCATGGGATAGACGATGTTTTGACCGATGCTGAACACTTTTTCTCTCACTTTCTTAAATGTTTTACAATGCGCCAAAAGAACCGAAAATACACTGTAAAACCTTTGTTTTTGCCAAGTTCTTTACATAAATTATAAAATATTTTTTTAAAAAAATCAATAACAATTTTAAAAAATACTTGCAATACTGTATGTATTGATATATAATGATTTGATATTTAATTTTGGGGGTATGACACTTGGGTATTTTTGACGGAATTTTGATTTGTTCCGACCTTGACGGCACCTTTGATTTGGACAGTAGCCGAAACGCTGATGCACTCAAGTATTTTAAGCAAAACGGCGGTCTGTTTACATTTTGTACAGGACGCAGCGAACTTAATGCATACGAGTTTGGTTTACAGAATTTTGTAAACGCACCTGCTTGTCTTTGTAACGGCGCACTTGTTTTTGATTTTTGTAAAAAAGAGATCCTTTTTGAAAAACGTCTACCCTGCAAAGCAAAAGATATCATTGAGCCGTTAAAACAATGGATACCGTATGTTTCGTCATTTTATTTGCCGACAACGGGAATGGAATTTGTCCGTGTTGAGCAGATGACGGAAGAAATATACGACCTTGTACCGCTAAAGTTTGTGTGGAATTTTAAAGATGAACAATATGCCAAAGGATTTATGGCTGATGCAATGCAAAAGCTTTCGAGCCTGTTTATCAGCAGTTCGTGGAGCAAAGGCGTGGAATTTACTGACATAAACGCAACAAAGGGCCACGGAATACAGTTTATTAAAAAAGTGACGGGAGCAAAAATTGCGTATGGCATTGGAGATAACAACAACGACATCACGCTGATAAAAGGCGCCGACATAGGTGTTGCGGTCGGAAACGCCATACCCGAGATAAAGGCACTTGCTGATATGACTGTATGCCATTTTGAACAAGGTGCAATTGCCGACCTTATATATAAAATAGAAGAAAAGTTAAAAAACGCTTAACCGATGGTTAAGCGTTTTAAATTTTTATTTTGCTACGATGTTGAGAAGTTTTCCTTTTACGTAGATTGTTTTAATAATTTGTTTACCTTCGAGCATTGAAGCAAGGCGCTCGTCTGCCTTTGCAATATCCATAACAGCGGTCTCGTCTGCATCAGCGGGTACTGTGATTTTGCCGCGAACCTTACCCATAATCTGAACTGCAATTTCAACCTCTGAAAGAACAGTCTTTGCCTCATCATACTCGGGCCACGGAGCGTAGGTCATATCACCATCAAAACCTGCAAGACTCCACATTTCTTCACAAAGATGCGGTGCAAAGGGGCAGAGCATTGTGATAAAGATTTTGAGTTCTTCACGGGTGATTGTGCCTTTATCATAAATATCGTTGATAAGTGACATCAGTGCTGCAAGAGCGGTATTGAACTTAAGCGAGTCGATATCGCTTGTTACCTTTTTAATGGTTACGTGGAAAGGTCTTTCGAGTTCTTTTGAAATGCCTTTGCCATCACCAATCATATCCATAAGTGACATTGTACGCTCGAGGAAACGCTTACAGCCCTTGATACTTGCTGTGTTCCACGGTGCGCTCTTTTCGAAGTCGCCGATAAACATCTCGTAAAGACGCATTGTGTCTGCACCGTAGTTTTCAACGATATCATCGGGGTTAACTACATTACCGCGTGATTTTGACATCTTTTCACCGTTCTCACCGAGAATCATACCGTGCGAAGTGCGCTTTGCATACGGCTCACAGGTGGGAACAACGCCGATATCGTAAAGGAACTTATGCCAGAAACGTGAGTAGAGAAGGTGGAGTGTTGTATGCTCCATACCGCCGTTGTACCAGTCAACAGGTCCCCAGTATTCGAGTGCTTCTTTTGATGCAAGAGCGTCTTTGTTGTCGGGGTCCATATAACGTAAGAAGTACCAAGATGAACCTGCCCACTGTGGCATTGTATCTGTTTCGCGCTTTGCGGGTCCGCCACAGTTGGGACATGTTGTGTTAACAAAACTGTCCATATTTGCAAGGGGGCTTTCTCCGTTGTCGGTGGGTTCGTAGCTGTCAACGTCGGGAAGCATAAGCGGAAGTTCATTTTCGGGAACGGCAACGTAACCGCACTTATCACAGCAAACAATCGGAATAGGTTCACCCCAGTAACGCTGACGCGAGAATACCCAGTCGCGAAGTTTGTAGTTTGTTTTTTGCTCACCGCAACCTTTTTCGGTTAAGAACTCGGTGATTTTCTTTTTGGCATCAGCAACAGAAAGACCGTTAAGGAAGCCTGAATTTACCATTGTGCCGTCTTCAACGTCGGTGTATGCTTCGTTCTGTACGTCACCACCTGCAACAACCTCGATAATAGGAAGATCAAATACCTTTGCAAACTCCCAGTCGCGTGTATCGTGTGCAGGAACAGCCATAATTGCGCCTGTACCGTATGACATAAGAACATAGTCCGAAATAAATATCGGAATTTGTGTATCGTTTACAGGATTGATGCCGTCGATACCCACAAGGCGTACGCCTGTTTTTTCTTTTGCAAGTTCTGTACGCTCAAAGTCTGATTTTGCAGCGGCAGTCTTTTGGTATGCGCGTACATCGTCGATATTTTCGATTTTGTCAGCATACTGCTCTATCATCGGGTGCTCAGGTGAAATAACCATATATGTAGCACCGAAGAGTGTATCGGGGCGGGTAGTAAATACTTCAAGTTCTGTACCTGCTGTTGTACCGAAGCGAACTGATGCGCCGACCGATTTACCGATCCAGTTTTTCTGCTGAATTTTTACGCGTTCGATAAAATCAAGGTCATCAAGGTCGTTAATAAGACGCTCAGCATACTCGGTGATTTTAAGCATCCACTGGCTTTTTACTTTATGTACAACGTCAGATCCGCAACGCTCACAAACGCCGTTTACAACCTCTTCGTTTGCAAGAACAACTTTACAACCGGTACACCAGTTAACGTTCATCTCTTTTTTATAAGCAAGACCTATTTTGAAGAGTTGTAAGAAAATCCACTGTGTCCACTTATAATACTCGGGGTCAGTTGTGTTTATCTCACGCGACCAGTCGAATGAAAGGCCGAGTGATTTGAGCTGTGATTTGAAACGTGCAACGTTGTTTTCGGTAACGATGCGCGGATGGATTTTATTTTTTATAGCAAAGTTTTCGGTAGGAAGACCGAATGCGTCCCAACCCATCGGATAAAGAACGTTAAAGCCCTGCATACGCTTTTTACGTGCAACCACATCAAGAGCGGTGTATGAACGGGGATGACCTACGTGGAGACCCTGACCTGACGGATAGGGGAACTCAACGAGGGCATAAAACTTGGGTTTTGATTTATCGAGAGTTACTTTGAACGATTCATTTGCGTCCCAGTAGCCCTGCCACTTTTTTTCTATTGCTTTATAATCATATCTCATCTTTTTCAATCTCCTCTGCCTTAATAAAATCACTAAGCGGCAGTTCGGTGCCATCTGCCCAAAGTCGCTCAAGTTTGTAATAGTCACGCGCACTCTTATAGAACACGTGAACGATTATTGAACCGTAGTCAAGAAGTACCCACTCGTTTGAACCGTAGCCTTCAGTATGAAGTGGTTCTACGCCAACCTTTGTAAGTTCGTACTCAACCTCATTTGCAAGTGCCTTTATTTGAGTATTAGACATACCTGTGCAGATAATAAAATAGTCTGCCATAATTGTAACGTCATCTACTTTTAGTATCTGGATATCGTGTGCTTTCTTTTTATACAGCGTTTGTACTGCAATATCAAGCATTTGTGCTGTTTCCATTTTCTATTTCCTCTCTTAAAAAGTCTCGGGCTTTGAGTGTGGTGTTATTCATACTCAGTCCGCGTATATTTACATATTCAATAAGCCGCTCAAACGACAAAAGCAGTGCTTTATCCAAATCGGTCTCTGCCGTTTTTCGCATATTCTCTACACCGTCATAGTTGCGTGTCGGCTCAATCGAGTCAGCAAGGCAGACAAGTTTTTCGAGCTTTGACATACCCGCTCTGCCGGTCGTGTGATAGCGCACCGCATTTATTATATCGTCGTTTTCAATGCCGAGCGTATGCTTTGCAAAGTGAGCGCCGCTTATCTGGTGCCATATCTTGGGGCTTTGTTTATCATTATCACTAAGGGTTATATTATTTTTTTCAAAGTATTCCAATTGAGCTGCATCGTCAAGATACTTTGTGCAATCGTGCGCGATAGCACCGATATATGCATCGTATGCATCGATACCGTGAAACGATGAAAGGTAGACTGCATACTGTGCCACCGACATTACGTGAGCGTAACGTTTTTCGCTTAAATTCGCTTTGTTGTGAGCGTCAATTTTTTGCACAAGTTCAGAGCGGAGTTGCGTTGATGACAACTCTATTATATTAATATCATATATTATGATATCGCAATTATAATTTTTTTCAAGTAATTTTTTATATTCGACTATTTTTTCATAGTCATCACGTGTACGCGCACAAGCGATAATGGGCGTGGAACTGAGTATATCCCCTGCCCTGTACCATTTTTCAAGATACAAAAACATATCGCTACCCATCAAAAAATAGAGTTTTTTGTCGGGATAGAGTGCACGGAGTTCGGTCAAAGTATCATAGGTATAACTTTTTCCCTCGCGTCTGTTTTCGATATCCGAAACGGTGACATTGGGCATATCGGCAAAAAGTTTTTTTACGCTGTCAAAGCGTTGTTCAAACGTCGCCGTTGTGCTTTTGTGGGGCGGAATTTTTGAAGGCATTACTATCGCCTCGTCATACCCCTTTGCCATCACCTGCATAAGAAGATTTTTATGACCCTCATGCGCGGGATTAAAAGTACCACCGAAGATTACTGTTTTTTTCATATTTCAAGAAGGTTCTTTTCGCTTTTTCTGTAAAGCACAACCTTTGAGCCGATTACCGTTACAACGATTGAGCCGGTTGCCTCAGCGACCTCAGTTGCTATCATCTTTGGATGAACAAGTGCACTTTCAAGTACACGGAATTTTATAATTTCACGTGCTTCGAGTGCATCGTTTACCGATTTAATGAAGTTTTCGGTAATCCCGCCTTTGCCAAGTTGAAAGATGGTGTCTTCTGTTGATGCGATACCGCGCAGTTTTGCGCGCTGTTTACTTGTGAGCATTTTGTTTCTCCTTTATTTTATCTGCAAATTTTAAAAGAGCGTTTGCTCTGTGGCTGATTTTATTTTTATCTTCTGCCGACATTGCCGAAAATGTTTTATCAAAGCCGTCGGGCATAAATACAGGATCATAGCCAAAACCGCCGTTGCCGTCGGGTACATCTATAATCTTACCGTTTGCAAATCCCTCGACAAAAAAGTCTTCACAATCCGACAAAACACAAGCAATCGCGCAAGTGAAGTGTGCGGTACGGTCGTTTTTGTCTTTCATATTATCCAAAAGATACTGTGTGCGCTCGGCATCGTTTGATTTATTACCGTAGCGTGCCGAGAAAATACCCGGCTCACCGCCGAGGGCATTTACACAAAGTCCGCTGTCATCAGCAACAGTCTTAAGACCGCTTACGTTATAAAAGGCTCTTGCCTTTATCATTGCATTCTGCGAAAAAGTCTGACCGTTTTCCTCGGGGTCACACTCAATACCGAGTTGTCCGGGTGTAACGAGCGAAAGACCGAGTGTATCAAAAATCTTTTTAAATTCCTCAACCTTATGCGCATTATTGGTAGCAATCAAAAAACTATCGTTTAAAACTGCTTTTTGATGTGCAAAAAGTGTTTGCATACCTGTATCGGCAAGGTCAAGAAGTTGATTGAGTTCGTCACGTGTGAGTTCAGCATGTTCGGCTGTACCCTGCACCTCGATAAAACCGCCGTTTGATGTCATAATGACGTTCATATCGGTACCTGCTTTGCAGTCCTCTTCATAGCAGAGGTCACAAACCGCCTCGCCGTCAACAATGCCCACAGAAAGCGCGGCAACCTGTTTTGTGATGGGGTTTTTAGTTAAAGTACCGTCTGACATAAGTTTTTTGATTGCAAGACAGAGTGCGATAAAGCCGCCTGTGATTGATGCACAGCGTGTACCGCCGTCTGCCTGAATTACGTCGCAGTCAACAACAATACTGCGCTCACCCAGTGCCTCAAGATCAATACAGCCGCGAAGTGCACGGCCGATAAGACGCTGAATCTCGGTACTTCTCGGTGACATTTTAAGTCTGCCGATGTCACGCTGATTACGAGTAGAAGTGGCTCTGGGGAGCATCGAATACTCAGCTGTCACCCAGCCCTTACCCGTACCGAAAACGTGGGGCGGTACGCGGTCTTCTACAGTCGCATTACACAGTACCTTGGTGTTGCCCTGACAGTAAAGGACACTGCCTTCAGCGTGCATTGTATAATCTTTTAAAATTTTTACAGCGCGGGGCTGTGTATTTTTTCTTCCGTCAAATCTCATATAAGTCCCTCTACAAAATCGTGTGCGTTGAACAAATGCATATCATCCATCTGCTCACCTACACCGATGAATTTTATCGGCAATTTATATTCGCATGCAAGAGCAAGTGCCATTCCGCCTTTTGCAGTACCGTCGAGTTTGGTGAGAACCGCGCCCGTGAGTTTTGTAACCTTGCCGAATTCTTTTGCCTGTGAATGTGCGTTTTGACCTGTTGTGGCATCGAGTACCAAAAGCGATTCAATATCGCAACCAGCCATCTGAGAGTCGATAACGCGGTAAATTTTTGCAAGTTCATTCATAAGATTTACCTTATTGTGAAGTCTGCCCGCGGTATCACAAATAATAAGGTCACATCCACGCGCTTTGGCGGCGCTGATAGTGTCGAAAACCACAGCAGCAGGGTCGGCGCCCTGTTCCGAGCGTATAATGTCAACACCTACTCTGTCCGCCCACGTTTCAAGTTGTTCACCCGCTGCGGCGCGGAAGGTATCACCTGCGGCAAAAATCACTTTTTTGCCCTGCGATTTATAAAGGTTGGCAAGTTTTGCGGCAGTAGTGGTTTTACCTACGCCGTTTACGCCGATAAGCAGGATGATACTCGGCTTGGTGTTAAGTTTTGCCTCGCTGCTCTCTTGCTCCAAAAGTTCCTGCATAACAAGTTTTAACTCGTCTTTTACAAGTGATGTATCTTTTATCTTTTTTTCTTTTACATTTTGTTTTAGTCTTGCAATTATCTCAAGTGAGGTATCAACACCGATATCTGCCATAATAAGTGTTTCTTCGAGTTCTTCGTAAAGATCATCCGATATAACACCAAACGCTGACAGCACATTATCGAGTGTGCCGCCGAGCGCCGACTTGGTTTTTGCAAGGCCTTTTTTTATTTTTTCAAAAAATCCCATTTTAGAGTTTAAGCTGCCTTTCCATTTCGTTTACATTGATGGTAAGTAATTTTGAAATACCACGTTCTTGCATTGTAACGCCGTAAAGAACGTCCGCTTCTTCCATTGTGCCACGGCGATGAGTGATAACGATAAACTGAGTTTTAGAGCAAAAATCACGCAGTTTTGATGCGAATTTTGCAACGTTTACGTCATCGAGTGCCGCCTCGATCTCGTCCATCATACAAAACGGAGTAGGACGGATTTTAAGGATTGCAAAATAGAGTGCAATTGCCGAAAATGCCTGTTCACCACCCGAAAGCGACACAATGTTTTTAATGATTTTACCTGGAGGTGCCACACGGATATCAATACCGCATCCAAGCACATCCTCGGGGTCGACAAGTATGAGTTCTGCCTTGCCGCCGCCGAAAAGTTCGGTGAAAGTTTTACTAAACTCGATATTAAGCTGTTCAAATTTTTCGGTAAATATCGAGGTCATCTGCCAAAGCAGTTCTTTTATTATTTTTTCGAGGTCGGCTTTTGATTTTTTGAGGTCGGTCATCTGACCGTCCAAAAAGTCAAAGCGTTCACGTACCTGTTCATACTCGTCAATAGCGTCAACATTGATACTGCCGAGTGAACGTATTGAACTCTTTAGTTCGCTTACGCGTTTTTTAGCTTCAAACACATCTTCAACAGGCTTTGCAATCTGAGAAGCCTCCGACACAGTGAGTTCATATTCCATAAGGTTATCGACAATGCGGTCGGTCTGTTCCGACACGCCCGACAGTCTGTTCTCGAAACGTGTAACCTCTTGCAACAGTTTTTCTTTTGAAGCAAGTGCATCACGCTGTTTTGAGCGGAAAGTCGACTGTTTTGCCTCTGCCTCGTCACGCTGTTTTATGAGTTCGTCATTTTTTTGCTTACCCTCGCGGCTTTGACCTTCGAGTTCGGCAATGCGGAGTTTGCTGTCATTTATATTCTTTTCGCTCTCGGCAATACGCTCACGACACTCGTTAATCTGTGCATTACGTGAACTTTCGTCGTTTTTGAACATTTCGAGTTGTTCTTCAAACTGTGCGATAAGTGATTTTTCAGTTTCAATATCTTTAAAGAGCGAAAGTTTTTGTATTTCGTTTTGCGATATCTTTTCGCGGATGCTGTCAACATCTTTAGTCTTCTGGTCATTTTTGGATGTAAGACCCAAAAGTGTACCGTTAACTGCCGATATTGCGGCATCAATTTTGGAGATATCGCCGTCAATAACCGTAATTTTTTGGGTGTGGTCGGTAATTGACGAGGCTATCTGCTCTTTTTCGGAGTTATAGCCGTTTATTATTTCATTATATGAATCACGGACAACAATCTTACCGCTCTTTAAATCGTCAAGACGCAAAAGTTCTTCGTCTGCGGCACGGATACCTGCCATAACGCCTTCTAAAGATGCAGTCAGTTCGTTCTTTTCGAGTTCCGATTTTATAAAACTCTCTTCGATAGTCTTGAGTTCCTCTTGCTTTTTAGCAAGGTCTTTTTCAATACGCTCAATTTCGAGTGAACGCGACAAAAGTCCCGCCGATTTTGCTGTAGAACCACCCGTCATCGAACCGCCTGGGTTTACCACCTGACCGTCGAGAGTAACAGTTTTATATCTTGCCTTCATTGCGCGTGAAACTGCGATTGCGTTATCGATTGTATCGCATACAACAGTTCTGCCAAGAAGGAAAGTGATTGCTTTTTTGCTGTCGCTGTCGGGTGTTTCGACAAGTTCGTGTGCAAGGCCAATAATTCCCTCACCCGAAAGTTCCGATTTATCGCAAGGTTTGGGTGTGAGTTCCGAAAGCGGTAAAAATGTAGCCCTACCCGCACGGTTGTTCTTTAGCAACAGCATTGCGTTTTTGGCATTTTTGGCGGTATCGGTAACAATATCCTGAATTGCACCGCCAAGCGCGGTTTCGATTGCCGTTATGTATTTTTTGTCAACGCGGATGAGTTGCGAAACAGTACCCTTTATACCCGAAAGCACACCGCGGTTGCTGTGTTCGAGTACAGTTTTTACGCTACCTGCAAAACCGTCAAGATGCTTTTCCATATCGGACAAAATCTTTAAGTTCTGCGAAAGCGCATTGCACTCAGCTGTGACTTTTTCGAATTTCCCGCGGTTTTCATCATAGCGTTTTTGCTTGACTTCAAGCATTTTCTGATAGCCCGAAACCGAATTCTGATTGCGTGTGCGTTGTTCATTTATTTCGTTTTGCTTTGTGCAAAGTTCATCAATCTCATTTTGCACAACCAAAAGGCTATCGCGTCGGATTTTGAGTTCACCCTCAAGTTCCAAAAGACGCGCGTTCTTTGAAGTGATTGACGCGGTGTGTGAAATCTTTTGTATTTCGTACGCATTCTTCTGCTCAGAAAGTGCAAGTTTTTGAGAAGTGAAATCGGTGATTTGTGTGCGCACGTCATCGCCCGAACGGCTGATTTTTTCAATTTCGATATAAAGTTCAGCACTGAGTTTTTCAATTGCATCAATCTGCTGACCCAGATTTAAGATTGCAGTGTTTTTTTGCTCAATCTGCTGTGCTGTTTCGGCAAGTTTTTGCGAGGTAGTCTCGTTTTCGGAGTTGAGTTTTGCAATATTTTCGTTTTCGAAACGGACATTTGTTTCAAAAACAGCAATCTGCGATGAAACCGCCGAAATCTCTTCGTCATTTTTTGAGATATCCGCGCGAAGACGTTCGAGTTCGATATTGATATCGCGGTTTTGTTCAAAAATAGCATTTATCTCTTTTTCAAAGTTTTCTATCTCAACGCTGATATCATCAAGAGAACCTTTTGCAATATTATATTTTTCCTCGAGTTCACGTGCCGAATCGCGAATACGCTTTATTTCGGCAACCCAGATTGAAATTTCGAGTGATTTTTTCTCTTCGTACATAACAAGGTAACGCTTTGCCTTGTTACTCTGCGCCTCGAGTGTTGGAAGACGTGCCTCAAGTTCGCTCACAATATCGTTAAGACGAAGGAGGTTGTCCTCGGTTGCGTCAAGTTTCTTTTGAGCCTCGTTTTTGCGGTAACGGTATTTTGAAATACCCGCAACCTCTTCGATAACCTGACGTCTGTCCTCGCTCTTGTGCGAAAGTATCTCGGCAATTTTGCCCTGTCCGATTATTGAGTAACCGTCACGGCCGATGCCCGTATCCATAAAAAGTTCGTGGATATCGCGCAGACGGGTCTGATTTTTGTTAATATAGTATTCACTCTCGCCGCTGCGATAATATCTACGGGTGATTGTCACCTCGTTATAGTCGATATTGAGTGCGCGGTCGGAGTTATCAATCGTAAGGCTGACTTCGGCAAAGCCCTGCGGTTTACGAAGAGCGGTACCTGTAAAAATAACGTCTTCCATCTTTGAACTGCGCAGTGTTTTGTTTGACTGTTCGCCAAGCACCCAGCGGATTGCGTCAGATACATTACTTTTACCGGAGCCGTTGGGACCGACAATTGCTGTGATACCTGTGCCGAACTCGACCTTTATTTTATCGGGGAATGATTTAAAGCCCTGCATTTCGAGACTTTTTAAAATCAATTAGTTCACATCCTAAATGTATAATTATATATTATATAATAATATCTATATGTTTTCAATATTTTTTTGAGCAAACGCCAAAAGCAGTTGTATACCGCACTCGATATCTTTTACTGATGCTGTCTCGGTTATTGTGTGAGTGTTACGTATGGGCACAACAACACCGCCAACGAGTGCGCCTCTGCCTGCAGTTTGTACTGCACCGATGTCGGTACCGCCTGCTGTCTTTGCCTCACGCTGATATTTGATGTTGTTTTGCTCGGCGGTTTCTATAAGCATATCCACCACTTTTTTGGAACAGATAGCACTCGCATCGCGGAGTTTAATTGCAATACCGTCACCGAGGCTTGTGCCGTAGCGTTTACAGTTTGGGGTGTCTGCAGAAGTGACTATATCGACTGCAATTGCAATATCGGGGTTTATATCAAAACCGCAAACCTTTGCACCGCGAAGTCCCACTTCTTCTTGTGTTGTGAATACAAAGTACACTTCGTTATCGGTTTGTTTAAGTTGCTTTAATACTTCGATAAGCATATAACAGCCAAGACGGTTATCAAGCGCTTTTGACACAATGAGGTCGCCCATCATAAAGGTGTCACCGTCAAAACGTGCGGTCATTCCGATATCAATTTTTGAAAGCGCATCGTCGCGCGATGTTGCACCGATATCGACAAAGCATTTATCCATTTTGAGTTCGCCCTCGATCTCTTCTGCACGGAAAACACCGCGTACACCGTTTTCGAAAGTGACGTAACTGTTAATCATCTTAACGGGACTCACCCCGCCGACTGCCGCTACGCGTAAAAATCCGTCAGTGTCTGC
Organism: Eubacteriales bacterium; assembly: GCA_045612565.1. Classification (GTDB taxonomy): domain Bacteria; phylum Bacillota; class Clostridia; order Oscillospirales; family QAKW01; genus RGIG9041. Next base: position 8,834 of record JAZKZG010000007.1, on the reverse strand, counting down.
AAAGGTGGCAACAACACCGATTTCGTCGCTGTGTGCCATAAGCATAATGCGTTTACCCGAACCGCGTTTTACTGCAACAAGATTGCCCATAACGTCGGTATACACTTTATCGGCAAAAGGCATAACGAGCGATTTTATATATCCAGTTATTTGATGTTCACTGCCCGAAACACCGTTTATTGATACAAGATTTTTTATACTTTCCAACATAATATGCTCCTTAGAAATTATTTAAAATTGCCAAAAGCAACCGTTTTGTATTTTCGATATCTTCAAGCGATGCCACAGCCATTTGTGTGTGAAGGTAGCGCACAGGAGCCGATATTGCAAGGGTTGCACACCCTGCGCCTGTTTTTTGAATAGCACTCGAATCGTTCCCTCCTGCAACCGCCTGTTTTAGTTGATAAGGAATACCCTTGTCTTTTGCTGCATTAATGGCTAGTTTAAAAAAGTCTTTATTATAGATCGTTCCACCGTCCATAAACGATATAACGGGACCCTCGCCTACACAGCAAACAGGAGATTTATTGTCGTCGTCAAAAATATCTGCAGCCGTTGTGCCCTCGACCGCAATCGCATAGTCGGGCTTTATTTCAAAAGTAGCAGGACCCGCACCGACACAGCCGATTTCTTCCATAACGGTAAATGCAAAGTACATATCAAACGGCAAGTCCTGTTTTATAAGTTCTGTGAGTACCTGACATCCGATGCGGTCATCAAGTGCTTTTGCGCGGACAAGACCCGCACCGAACTCGGCATAATCGGTTCTGAAGCCGACAACATCGCCCTCTGACACATACATTTTTGCATCGGTTTTATTTTTTGCACCGATATCGATATACAAATCATCAATATCAAGAGCCTTTGACGGTGCGTCTTTGTTTTCGAGGTGAGGTGCCATTCTGCCAATGACACCTGGAAGTTTTTTACGTCCTACAGCCACCTGTTTTCCCGGAAGTGTGCGCGGATCCATTCCGCCTATCGTCATAAATTTCAAATATCCGTCATCAGTTATGTGCGACACCATAAGACCCACCTCATCCATATGCGCACACAGCATAAGGGTTGCGGGTGCGGGATATTTTCCGCGTTTAAAGGCAATCAGGTTTCCAAGCGCATCCACTTTGGTGTCTGCATAATCGGAGATTTCATTCATAATTGCGCGGCGGACATCACCCTCTGACCCCGAGGCTCCAAAAAGTGACGTATAGTAACTCAGCAGTTTATTCATTTACTCCGCCTCCCCTGTGTTCAACGTAATTAAGCAACAGTTGTGCCGTGCTTTTCATATCGTCAAGCGACACAACCTCGGCAGCAGAATGCATATATCTGAGCGGGATTGATAAAAGAGTTGTGGGTACACCTGTGCGCGATACCACAATCTTATCGGCATTCGTACCTGTTCTGCCGTTCATTATTTCAAGTTGATAGTTTATGCCTCGGCTGCGTGCAGAGCCGATAAGTGACTGGGTAATATGGCTGTCGAGAATTGGCGACATTCCGATTGCGACACCGCCGCCAAGTTCTTTACCCTTAGAAGATTTTGTAAACGGGTCTACACCAAAAGTAACATCAAGCACTACCGCCTCGTCGGGTGCAATCTCAAAAGCCGCAGTCTTTGCACCATAGCCCGAAAATTCTTCACCTGCCGAAAAAACAAAATAGATATCATAGCGCGGTTTCACACGTTTTAACATCGACATTACCGACAAAAGCACCGCACAACTTGCGCGGTTATCAAAACTCTTACCCATTACGAGATTGTTTAAAAGGTCACAGCAACCCGAACGAAGAGTGATAAAATCGCCGACTCTTACAAGACGTTTTACCGTCTGCGCGTCATAGCCAACGTCAATCACCATTTCGTTTTTGGGAATAACCACCGATTTATCAGCATTTTTTAAAAGATGTGGCGGCATAGTTGCGATAACACCTGTTAGCGCACGCGTGCCAAGCACGGTAACGGTTGCCGACGGCAGAATTTTATCGTCAAGGCCTGTATGGTTATCAAAATGGATAAAGCCTTTGTTATCGATATGTGTTACAAGCAGTCCCACCTCATCTGCGTGAGCATCTGCCATAAGTTTTTTAGCACCCGGCAGACCGGAGTATTTTACTGCAACGAGATTGCCCACACTGTCACGGTACACCTTATCGGCAAGAGGTGCCACAAGTTTTTCCAGTGACAAAAGCAACTCTTCGCGTCCCGACGGTGCAAAGTCGGAACATAACTCGAACAGATAGTTTTTTAAGTTTTCCATATATTTTTACCTCAAAGTGAGTTTACGATTTCAATAAATTTATCACCGCGTACTTCAAAGTTTTTAAAGGCATCAAAACTTGCACAAGCGGGTGACAAAAGCACAATATCGCCGTCTTTTGCAACTGATGCGGCGGTCTTTACAGCCTCCTCAAAGTCTGCTACGATTTGTGTGGGTACATCTACATTTTGGCTCTTTAATGCGTCGTTTATTTTATTGCGTGTGGCACCTGTTAAAATAACAGCCGAGCAACGCTCTTTAATCTCGGTTGCAAGTATGTCGAACGGCAGATTTTTGTCATATCCACCTGCGATAAGAATAACTTTTTTATCAAACGAGCGCAGAGTTGCAATTGTGCGTGTGGGCGACGAGCCGATAGAATCGTTATAGTACATTACACCGTCTTTGGTAGCAACATACTCGATACGATGACGAACACCTCCAAACGATTTTGCAACCTTGACAATAGTTTCGTCACAAACGAGGTCTTTTACAGCGAGAATTGCAGCCATATAGTTATCAACGTTATGGTCACCGCGAAGAAGAATATCAGCGCGTGACAAAAGTTTTGTGCTGTTGCCGTTTTGCATAAGATAAACGCTCTCGTCTTTATAGTATGCACCATCACAGTCGGGTACAGAATGAAGACTGAACTTGCGGAGTTTTCCGTTTGCTTCAAAACCGTTTGTGATAGCGTTATCGTAGTTTACAATAAGCATACCGTCTGCTGACTGGTACTTAAAGATATTAGTTTTTGCCTCGATATACTCGTCCATTGATTTATGGACATCAAGATGATTGGGAGACAAGTTAGTCACCACCGCAACATCGGGGCTTTTTGACATTGTGTGGAGTTGGAAACTCGAAAGTTCGACAACAACAATATCGTCTGGATTTATATTCATAGCGCGTGGGAGCAGAGGCTTACCGATATTACCGCCCAGGTGACAGGTATATCCCTCGCGTTTCAGCATTTCAAAAATAAGGCTTGTGGTGGTAGTCTTGCCGTCAGAACCTGTTACTGCGATTATTTTACAGGGGCAGACGTCAAAAAATAATTCCATCTCCGACGTGATTTTCGCACCGCGTTCTGCAGCTTTTAAAAGTGTGGGATGGTCAAAACGAAGACCAGGGGTTTTTATGATAATTTCACCCGAAAGTTCGTCAAGGTAGTCAGGACCGCAAACAAGGGTAACCCCAAGTTCCTCAAGTTCGTTTGAGATATCGCCGAGGTTTTGCTTTGGTGTTTTGTCATATGCGCATACCTTTGCTCCTGCTTTTGCCAACATGGTGATAACAGGGGTATTTGAAATACCGATACCCACAACGTCTATTCTTTTGTTTTTTACACTGTTTAAAAACTGTTCAAATGCGGTTGCCACAACTTTCCACTCCCATTTACACATAATTATTTATTATATTATATATTATAACTTTATAATTATCAATTAAAATTGAAAAAGATTTGATTTTTTTGTTAATGCGTGTTACAATAGCGTTTGCAAGTGGGTCAGACGGTCGCCGTATGCCTTTTTGGTATATGGAGGAAAGTCCGAGCATCACAGAACAGGATAATGGATAACGTCCACCGAGGGTGACCTCCGGGAAAGTGCAACAGAAATAGTCCGCCTTATTTTCTCTATGCGGAAAATAAGGTAAGGGTGGAAAGGCGAGGTAAGAGCTCACCGATTCCTATGGTGACATAGGTCTACTGTAAACCCTATCCGATGCAACACCGACAAAAGCGATGGGCTGTTCGTCCGCTTGAGCTTTGACGGGTGGCTTGAGGCATACAGTAATGTATTGTCCAGACAGATGACCGTCCTCGACAGAACTCGGCTTACAGACCCACTTGTATTACAAAAAATAAAAGCCCCTCCGATACGGAAGGGCTTTTTTATTTGAGTTTTATTCTTCGTCTGATTTGCTCTTAAAGAATTTCATAAGTGATGATGTGAAATCCTCATCGTCTGCAGATGAAACATCGTCATCGTTTGTTTCGAATTTAATTGCAGGAGCGCTCTCTACTGTTTCGGGAAGTTTGATACGCTTATCGCTGTCGAATCCTGTCGCAATAACGGTGATTATCATCTCGTCATCAAGATCGTTGTTAAAAGCAGCACCCCAGATAATGTTTGCATCGGGGTCAACTGACTCTGTGATTTTTTGTGCAGCAATATCAACTTCATCAAGACCGATATCGGGTGAACCTGTAATGTTGATGATAACACCTGTTGCACCCTCGATAGTTGTCTCGAGAAGCGGACTCGAGATTGCCATCTGTGCGGCAACTTCTGCCTTGTCTTTACCTGATGCACGGCCAACACCCATATGAGCGTTACCTGCATCCTTCATAACCTTATGAACGTCGGCAAAGTCGAGGTTTACAAGACCGGGGATTAAGATGAGGTCAGAGATGCTCTGTACGCCCTGACGGAGTACATCGTCTGCAATCTGGAATGCGTTGAGAAGTGTAAGACGCTCTACTGATACATCTTTGAGTTTTTCGTTAGGAATAACGATAAGGCTGTCAACATGCTCACGAAGTTTTGCAATGCCCTGCTCTGCCACGCGCATTTTGAGTCTGCCTTCAAAATTAAACGGCTTTGTTACGATTGCAACAGTGAGTATACCCATCTCTTTTGCAATTTGTGCAATAACGGGTGCCGACCCTGTGCCTGTGCCGCCGCCCATACCTGCCGCGATAAATACCATATCTGTTCCACGAAGAACCTCTTCGATCTCTTCGCGTGTTTCGAGTGCCGAATCCTCACCCATTTTGGGGTCGCTGCCTGCGCCCTGACCCTTAGTGAGTTTGGTACCGATCTGAATTTTTTTGTCAGCGCGTGAAATGTCGAGCACGGGACGGTCGGTATTTACCGAAATAAACTCCACGCCCTTTGTTCCACTTGCTATCATACGGTTAACAGCGTTACATCCGCCGCCACCTGTACCGATTACTTTTATATTAACAACACCCTCGGTGCTTTCTGCTAATTCAAAACCTGCCATTTTGTACTTCTCCCTTTAAAAAGTTTGTATAGATATATTTTATTATATTAAATATACATTTGCAAGTATTTTTTAAACTATTTTACACAAATTTAATCAACTGCTTTGTAATATGCGCGTTTACCGGAAGAAACGTCAATTTCGGCGTGTTCACTCTGGCTGTTTTCGGAAATAACATACTCCACAAGACGAACTTTTGAAGAAATATTTTCGAGTGTGCCGAATTTGATGTCTATTCTGTCCTGATAGCGCACACGTATATCATAGGCGGCGGTGATGTCGATTGATGTAACGTTACCGCTACCAAAACTCTCATAAAGTGCGTTTGCGAGTTGCAAAAGCGTAGTTTCGGTGCCGTTTTCACAAACAAGTGTACTGCCAACCTCAGCTTTGGTAGGGGTGGCACCGTATACCGTGGCAAGACCATCGGGTGCGATTGCAACACGGTTTAAAATCTTTAGGTTTTTGTCAACAACGCAAATGCCCGAACCCGATGAAACGCACATAAAATTCTCGGATTCAGTGACATTTATTTCGATGGATACAGGAAGTTTGCGGTCGATTTTAACGCTGTCGAGATAGGGTAACTTTGCCTTTAGCGAATCGATAATTTTGAACTTGTTCATTCTGAAAAGGTTATCACCCTTTTTTAACCCTGATTCATCTATTATTTTTTGTGCAGTATAGTGGCTGTTACCATTTACAGTTATTTTGCTTATATTAAAAAACACTGTCAGTGATAAAACAGTAACGGTGCAGATAAGCAGTATTACAAGAAAAGTATAAAAAGCGATTTTACGGCGTTTTTTAAGTTTTTTCTTTTTGTCATAGTAGCGTACAAGTGCCTGATTCTGTTGTTGCATTTGATTGCTCCTCTGTTTTTGTAATTTTTGCGCCGAGTGCGCAAAGATTTTTATCGAAGTCCGTATATCCGCGCAGAACATACCCCGCGTTTAAAATTTCAGTTTTTCCATCGGCACACAGTGCGGCAATAACCGCCGCCGCGCCCGAACGCAGATCACACGCATCAAGTGTTGCGCCATAGAGCCTACTCACACCCGTTATGTGTGCGCAGTTACCCGAAACATAGATATTGGCACCCATTTTGCAAAGTTCACCTGCAAGGCGGAAACGCGAAGAAAAAATACTCTCGCATATAACCGAGTTGCCAGGTGCCATTGACAAAAGGCAAAGCGCAAGTGACTGTGCATCGGTGGGATACGCAGGATACGGTGCAGTTTTTAAAAATCCGACAGGCAATAAGAACGGCGATGCACGACAAACGGTAATATTACCGCCATTTAACGTTATTGCCGCGCCGCATTCACTTATAAAATCCAAAAATGCACCAAGGTGAAAAAACTCCGCTCCCTCAACGGTGATTTTGCCGTTTGTGGCAAGTGCGGCAGCCATATATGTTGCCGCCTCAATCCTGTCGCTTATTATATTATAATTTATACCGCGCAGTTTTTCAACACCTTCTATAATAATTGTGTCGGTCCCTGCACCAAAAATTTTTCCGCCCATCAAATTTATGAAGTTTGCAAGATCAACAATCTCGGGTTCACATGCACATCCACGCACAGTAACACGGGCGTTTGATTTTGCAGCAGCGAGTATTATGTTTTCAGTGGCACCGACACTCGCAAACCTGAGCATTATGTCCGCGGAGCGCACACAGCCCTCGCACTCGACAAACTGACTTTCATTTTTATACAAAATACCCATTTTGCAAAATGCGTCAAGGTGAATATCAATTGGACGCGCACCCAGTTCACAACCGCCCGACATACATTGTTTTGCAAAGCCGAATCTGCCGAGAGCGGCACCCAAAAAAAGCGAACTCGAACGCAGTTTTGAAACCTCGTCACAGTCGAGAATTTTTGAACGTGCCGACTGCGCGTTTACCGTTATTTGTTCGCTGTCAGAATACACAAGGCAACCAAATTTTTTTAGTATTTCAAGTGTATATGTAACATCGGTAATGGCAGGACAATTACCAAGAGCAACCTCACCCTCATCGCATAAAAGACAGGCGCAAAGTATTGGCAATACAGCATTTTTTGCACCGCTCACACGCACGTTTCCGCAAAGAGGCGCTCCACCTTCCACAATATATTTCAGCATAAAAAGACCTCCGTCTTATACTATGAAAACGGAGGTGTTTTTGTTATAAATTTTTGTAAATTTCCTCGGCAGCGTTAACAAGTGCAAGACGCTGAGCGTTTTGCGACAGCGATTCACAAAGTGCTTTATCCGATTTGAGTTTGAGTATTTTTTTATAAAGAAGATCAGCCGTGAGGTCTTTTTCTTCAATAATAAGTGCTGCATTCTCGTTTACAAGCGACATCGCATTATGATACTGATGGTTGTTTGTAACATTTGGCGACGGTATTAAAATCGAGGGTTTGCCCTGTGCGGTAATTTCGCCCAGAGTAATTGCACCCGCACGGCAGACAACCGCATCACAAGCAGCGAGACGGAGCGGCATATCGTATATGTACTCTTTGACGTCAATATGCGATTTTTTGTTGACATCAAAGCCTTTTTCTTTCAGTTTATCCGGCATCCATTTATAGCCGAAACTGCCTGTTGCGTGAGTGTGGTAAAAATCATCTGACTCTGCGTTTTTGACAATGACATCAATCATTGTTTCGTTAACAGTTCTTGCGCCGAGTGAACCCGCAAATGACAAAACATAAAATACGTCGTTAGGAATACCAAGTTGCGCCCTTGCACCGTCTCGGTCACCAAACAAAAATTTTTCATCAAGCGGATTGCCTGTAAGCACAACGTTTTTAGTGGATTTAAAGTATTTGCGCGAACTTTCAAAACTGATAAAAAGAGTATCTGCCCTACGTGACAAAAAGCGTGTGGTGAGACCCGGAAACGCGTTTTGTTCGTGGATGCAGGTTTTTATACCAAGGCTCTGTGCGGCAAAAACAGCAGGTCCGCTGACATAACCGCCCGTGCCGATAACGAGGTCGGCACCAAAGTCTTTTATTATTTTTTTGCAATTATTTACCGATTTTAAAAACCACGCAACCGTTTTGAAATTATGAAGGCTGAGTGAGCGTTTAAAACCTGTTACGCGTATAAATTTTATATCATAACCCGCTTTTGTTACAAGTTTTTGCTCAAGCGAGTTTTCGTTGCCTAAAAACAGGATTTTTGCATCCTTACATTTTGATTTTATTGTGTTTGCGATGGTAATAGCAGGGTTTATGTGTCCCGCGGTACCCCCACCTGCAAGAATTACATTCATTATGACCTCTCCATATAACTGAATCGTGATACCGACAGCACAACGCCCATCTCAAACAGCAGCATAACGAGCGCTGTACCTCCGTATGAGAAAAACGGAAGCGAAATACCTGTTGACGGAAGAGCGTTTGTAACAACGCCGATATTGAGTATTGTCTGAACAGCAACACGCGATACAACACCGATAACGAGCAATGAGCCGAGTTTGTCACGCGAGTGAAACGCGATATAAAAGCCGCGCCATATAAGCATTACAAAAAGCAGGATTATAAACAGTCCGCCCACAAATCCCAGTTC
>JAZKZG010000006.1:0-13768 GCA_045612565.1 Eubacteriales bacterium | reverse complement strand
TACGATCCGACTTAGACTATAAAGGCGTTGCCGCCTTGTATAACTCCATCTGTGTTTCCTTTCCTACGTTAAAAACTTTATCTGAACAACGAAAAAAAGCCATAAGAGCAAGGATGAAAACTTATACGATGGATGACTTTCAGCGATTGTTTGAAAAAGCAGAAGCATCCGACTTCCTAAAAGGCAACAACGGATCGGATTGGTCTGCGACGTTTGATTGGCTGATAAAGGATTCCAATATGGCGAAGGTGCTTGACGGCAATTACGACAACAAGCGGAAGGTTGGGGCAAACGGCATTGCTATTACCAACGAAAAATCAGACTTGGAAGGCGTGTTTTAAAAATGAACGACTTTGAGATGGCGATTGAATCTCTCATACAGAGAGCGCAGGCAACAGGAAACATTGTTGAGGGCGATTATGTTGGAGATGACAACTTGTACTACTGCGGTAAGTGCAACACACGCAAGCAGACGGCGGTTACTGTGTTCGGCAACACAAGAATTGTTCCCTGTGTATGCAAGTGTCGCGCAGATGAAATCAAAGCCGAAGAGGAGGCGCGGAAACAGCGAGAGTTTTTTGAAAAGGTTATGCGGATGCGCCGAGTTGGTTTTCCTGAACGGGCAATGGCAGAGTGGACGTTCGACAACGATGATGGCAGTAATCCGAAGCTAACAAACGCGATGAAAAATTTTGTTGAGCATTTTCAAACATTCCGAGAGGAAGGAAAAGGGCTGTTGTTGTTCGGCTCGGTTGGAACGGGAAAAACCTATCTTGCTGCTTGCGTTGCTAACGCGCTTATTAACAAAGGCATCCCGTGCCTTGTGACAAACTTTGCGAGGATCGCCAACGAAGTGCAAGGGATGTATGAGGGCAAGCAACAGTATTATGACAGCTTAAACACGTTTCCGTTGTTAGTGATTGATGACCTTTCTGCCGAAAGAAAAACAGAATATATGCAGGAAATTGTGTTCAACGTCATTGATGCACGATACCGCGCTAACCTTCCGCTTATCGTTACAACAAACTTGACAAGGGAAGAGTTGCTTAATCCGAAGGATATTACCTATCAGCGTATATTCAGCCGACTGTTTGAGATGTGTACGCCGATTGAGGTTGCAGGAAAAGACAGAAGACAACAGGCACTACGGGAAGACATCGGCAAGATGAAAAGTCTGTTGGGATTGGAGTGAGCAGAAAGTGACATTATACCTTGCTGTCGAAGATGATAAGTATGAGCGCATCGTGTATATGGAAAGCAATATGAAACTTCTTGCGGAAAAGATCGGCGTAAAGACGTGTACAGCTTGGTCTGCTTTGAGCAAGCATATGCGGTGCGGAGGATATTACATTGAAAAAGTTGTTATAGAGGAAGAGCAGTAAAAAGAGAAGGACGTGTAAAACGGTGATAAAACTTTTAATAGGAGGAAGCCCTTGCACCTTTTGGAGCATAGCACAGAAAAACAACAGAGAAACCGAAGCAAGCGGAATGGGGTGGGAGTTGTTTAAAAACTACCTTGTTGCAAAGGAAAAGTTTAAGCCCGACTTGTTCCTTTATGAAAACAACAAATCGGCATCACAAGCGATTAAAGACCAAATCAGCAAAGAGTTGGGCGTTGACCTAATGTATATCAACTCGGCGTTGGTATCTGCTCAAAATAGACAGCGTTTCTATGCGTTTAATTGGGAAGTGGAACAGCCGGAGGATAGGGGCGTCTTGTTGAGAGATATTCTTGAAACGGGAGAAGATTTAACAAAAAAAGAAAAAGCCTATGCGCTTACAGCAACTTATGGTGGTGCTGTTCCAAAGAACACAATTGAAAAAAGTCAACGGACAATGGTTGCCGAGCCTGTGCGCGTCGGTGATATCGGTAGCACATCGCAGGCGCATCGCGTGTATTCGTGCGACGGAAAGAGCGTGACTATAAACGCAGGAGGCGGAGGACAGGGCGGTAAGACGGGACTTTATGCAACACCGTTTGAAAATGTTGGAGATTGCGAAAAGGTTGATGCTCCAACAATGCGCGTTACAGAAGCCACCAAACAAGGATATGTAGACATTGAGGTTGGCGCATGCGTTGATTTAACTTTCCCCAACAGCAAAACACGCAGAGGTCGCTCAATGAAAGAAAAGTGTAATTGCTTAAGCCAAACGATTACTACGGGCAGTTCTGCTCGTCAACAAAACGTGCTTATTCAAGATGCTGCATCAGGCAAAGGGATAATCGAGGCAGAAAAACCGATGGCGTTTATCAATAAGGTTTATGAGGTTACTGATGGGTTAATTACAATCAAAGACAAGCAATATCCTATTAAACTGAAAGACGGACACTATATCATCCGAAAACTTACGCCAATCGAATGCGAGCGACTGCAAACATTGCCTGATAATTACACCGCTGCGGTTAGCAACGCACAACGCTATAAAGGGCTTGGCAACGGATGGACGGCAGAGGTTATTATCCACATTCTCAACGGGGCGTTAAAAGATGTGCCAAAAGATGAAGAGATCGTTGTTCTTTCTATGTACGATGGCATTGGCACGGGGCGTTATTGCTTGGACAAGATGGGCTTTACAAATGTAAAGTATTTCGCCTACGAGATTGATAGGTACGCCAAGCAAGTGGCAATGAGCAACTATCCTGACATTATCCAAATGGGAGATGCTTTTGACTTGCGAAATCCTGATTGGACTATTGGATATTAAGGAGGAAGAAAAAATGAAGACTTGCAAATACTGTGGTACGAATATTTATGGTGGTGGCAGTTTGTGTTTCAACTGCCGAACAAAATTGAAACTGATAAGAACGCTGTTGTCAATGAAATGGAAAGGTGAATGATTATGCGGATCAAATTAGACGAAGGCGCAAAGATGCCGACGAGGGCGCACGAAACCGATGCAGGGCTTGATTTGTATGCAAGGGAAACGCAGTATGTTTTGGCGAGAGAAAGCGCAAAGTTTGACACGGGTGTACATATTGAGTTGCCACCGGGTACGGTTGGAATGCTGAAAAGCAAAAGCGGACTGAATGTGAAGCACGGCATTACAAGCGAGGGCGTTATTGATGTTGGGTATACGGGGAGCATCGTTGTAAAGTTATACAACCACAGCGGATATGATTACCGCGTTGAAGCAGGGGACAAAATCAGCCAACTTGTGATTATGCCGATATACACGCCATCGCTTGAATTGGTGGACGAGTTGGGAACAACCGAGCGCGGCAACGGTGGCTTTGGTAGCACGGGGAGATAATGCGATGAAAATTAAAGTACACCAAAAAGGTATACATTCAAACGAAAAAATTGTTCATTGTAAAGATTGCGTATATTTGATGTTTTCGGATTTTTATGGTGAATGCTCTATGGGTAGGTTGGGCGTTGTTCAACCAAACGATTATTGCAGTAGGGGGATAGAAAGGAGCGATAAAAGATGAAAAAGAAAAGCAAGGCACAAGCATACCTTGAACAAGTGGAAAAACTTGACACAATCATTGCAAACAAGCTGATAGAGCAAAGGCAATGGCACGACTTGGCGTTAAGCATTACTGCCAATATGGACGGGGATAGAGTGCAAGCGAGTGGATCAAAGTCGAAAATGGCAGATGCCGTTCACAAATGCATTGATATGGAGAGCGAAATTGCGGATGCCGTTGACAGATTGATAGCGGAGAAGCAGAATGTTGTGCGGACGATTGAAAAGCTATACAGCCCAACAGAATATAAAATCCTCCATATGCGATACATACAGCACATCAGTTTGTCAGACATAGCCGATAAGCTGAACAGGGAGTACACTTGGGTAACGACAACGCACGGACGGGCATTGAAAAGTGTGAAGAAAATGATTGACAAGGGTTTGTTGAAATGAAGCGGATATTTTAAAAAAAGAAAGGGAGCAACCGTTAAGGCTGCTCTCTTTTTGTATCTTGTAAGAACGCTATAATCTTTTCCGCTTCCTCGTTAGTTAAGTTGCGTATAAATGCAATCAGTTTTTCTTTTTCGGTCATTTGTTCGCCGTCGGTCATTTTTGATTTTCCTTTCGTTGTTCCTTTTGTGCCTGTCAATAGATTTTTACAAAATTCAGAAAAAAGATTGATTTTCAAGAACAAAAGGTGTACAATGGCAGAAAAAAAGATGCGCTGTCATTCTCATAGTGCTATCATCCCCTTCACATCACTGCAAAAATTGTAAAACGCTTCTTTATGAAAAGCAATGTGCAAATTTGATTTTGGGCTATGCAAATTTGGATTTAAACCGTGCAGGTTTGGAGTTTGTCTATTCAATTTTGATTTAATTTAATAAAAGGTGATTTAAGATGGAAGTAGTATTAGACAAAGCAAGGGACTATATTTTAGCGTTAAAAGAAGCCGGACGTTTTTCTTCCGAGGATATGGCTAATTTGAGCGGCATACCGCTATCAACGATCAGAAATATCTGTTCCGGGAAAACTCCCGATGCAAGGTTTAGCACCATTGCCAAACTTATTATTTCTTTGGGTGGCGATCTTAACGAACTTGTTGGCTACGAAAAGAAAAAAGAAATTGAAGTAAATAGCACCGTTTCGTTAAAAGAAACTTACGAAATGAGAATAGCTGATTTAATTAAATCTTATGAAACAAGAATTGAAGATTTAAAGGGCTTATGCGAATTAAGGATAACGGATGTTCAAAGATGCTGCGAAACAAGAGTTTCAGATATTAAAAAGAGTTATGAGGAAAGACTTGCTGAACAAAAAGCAATGCTTGCAAAATAGAATTGTGACTTGGTGTGACTAAATCGTATTGTTTGTGACTAAATAGTGTTGTATATTGTATCGTGAGAAAAAATAAAAAGGGCATCGCCATACCGTGGCGGTGTCTTTTTTTGTGCAAAAAAACATCCTGCGGTGTTTCTTCTTTTTTCATTTTTATGGAGAGCATCGTCAAATACCTCCTCCGGGGGCGGTGGCACACGGTCATCGCCTAAGGATGTTGCATAAGAGAGGTAACGAGTATGAAATCAGTAAAGATTGACTTACCAAAAACAAATATAGCAGAGATACATACGTTTGCAGACCTTCATATTGGAGATAAGTTTTGCAATAAGAAGGTAATTGCAGAACGGATTAAAACGGTACAGGAGAAAGACAACGCCTATGTGATCCTTAACGGCGACATTATGAACAACGCCACCAAAACGTCTGTGTCTGATTCTTATGCGGAAGAGTTATCACCTATGGAGCAGATGACGATGTTTGTGGAATTGTTTGAGCCGATAAAGGATAAGATTCTCTGCATCACATCCGGCAATCACGAAAACAGAACATACAACAAAGAGGGCGTAGATATTACGCGCTTATGTGCAAGACAGTTGGGATTAGAGGACAGATATTCCAAAACGGGTATGGTGCTGTTTGTTAGATTTGAAAGCGAAGAGAGAAAGCACGAAACAGCAACACGATATGTTATCTATTGTACGCACGGCTCAGGGGGAGGGCGTAAAGAGGGCGCAAAAGCAATTCGATTGGCAGATATGGCATCGATAGTAGATGCAGATGTATACATTCATTCACACACACATCTTCCTATGACATTAAAGGAAGATTTTTATAGAGTAGACGTATGCAACAGTACGGTATCGAAAGTTACAAAGCTGTTTGTCAATACATCTGCAACATTAGAGTATGGGGGCTACGGAGAGGCGTTTGAATTTAAACCGAGTTCCATTGATACGCCTGTTATTTATTTAAACGGAAACAAGAAGAAGCATTGGGCAACATTGTAAAGGACGGTGAGAAGATTGGCAGAGAATAAGGTGGGCAGACCTACCGTTATGACAGATGCGGTGATTGGAAAATTAGAAGAGCTGTTTGCGAGAGGATTATCAGACCGTGAAGCGTGTCTTGTCGCTGATGTCAATCCATCAACGCTTTATGCGTACTGTAACAGTCATCCTGATTTTGCGGAGCGAAAAGAACTGCTGAAAGAACAGCCGAAGTTGCAAGCGAAGTTAAACGTTGAGCGTGAAATACAAGAGGGCAACGTTGATATCTCCAAGTGGTATTTGGAACGCAAAGCAAAAGACGAGTTTTCTACCAAGCAAGAGATTGATACCGACGTAAAAGGCGCGGTGACAATCAATATTGGACTGATCGATGACTGATGGATGTAAACATTACAATCAGCAAGAAGGTATTTAACGACGTTTATCTGCCGTATTTGGATAATGACGATAGATATCTGATCTTTGGCGGTGGTGGATCGTCAGGAAAGAGTTACTTTATTGCGCAGCGGTTTATATACAAGCTGATTCATCCAACGCGATGCAATCTGTTGGTGGTGCGCCAAACGGGAGATACAAACAGACGAAGCACATTCCCGTTGTTAAAGCAAGTTATATCGAATTGGAACTTGTCAGAGCATTTCAAAGTAAACGAAAGCGATATGCGGATTATCTGCAAGCTAACCAATAACGAGGTTGCTTTTGCAGGATTGGATGACGTTGAAAAGATTAAGTCTATTACATTCTCCAACGGCGAGTTGACAGACATATGGGTAGAGGAAGCCACGGAAACACAAGAATCAGACATCAACCAATTAAAGGTGCGTTTGCGCGGTGGTAAATCCAAGAAACAGATAGTGCTGTCCTTTAACCCTGTTAACATTCAGCATTGGATCAAGAAGCATTTTATCGATTCAGGGCTTGCAACGGTCTGTTGGACTACCTACAAAGACAACAAGTTTCTTACAGACGATGACCGCAAAGCGTTGGAAGACTTACAGTATACCGACGAATACACATACGAAGTTTACTGCCTCGGCAAGTGGGGTATTATCGGCAAGACGGTATTTGATGCAAGGGCGATACAAAAACGCCTTGAAACGATACCGAGAGCCATTAAAACGGGCTATTTCGATTACGATTACGACGGCATAAAGATAACTAACATCAGGTGGATAAACGATAAAGGCGGATATATCAGCGTATACCAAGTGCCAAACGTGCCACAGATGACAGAGTATTGCATCGGTGGTGATACTGCCGGAGAAGGAAGCGACTTCTTTACGGGACACGTTTTGGATGCAAGAACAGGCGAACAGGTGGCTGTGTTAAGGCATCAGTTTGATGCTGACCAATACACAAGGCAGATGTATTGCTTGGGCAAGTATTACAAGGATGCGCTGATAGGCATAGAAGCCAACTTCGACAGTTATCCCATTATGGAACTGCAACGGCTTGGATATCTGAAACAGTACACAAGGGAAGCGCAAGATACCTACACGGGCAAGACGGAGAAGCGGTTTGGCTTTAAGACAACATCGTTGACAAGACCTACGATTATTTCTCGTTTGATAGAGATTGTTCGTGAGCATTGTAACACGATAAATGACCGCGCAACGTTGGAAGAGTTACTTACCATTGTGCGCAACGAAAAAGGGCGTATAGAAGCACCACAAGGCGGACACGACGATATGATGATGGGCTTGGCTATTGCTCACCACATTAGAGAGCAAGTGGTGTTTATAAACGCTCCTATCGAGGTACAACCGCAGCACGGCTTCACTATTCTGCAACAAAACGACACACAGTATGATTATGGCGAAACAATGACCGTGATATAAGGAGGAAACGATGGAGATATTGTTATTTATTGCGTTTGCTGTTATAAACGCTCTGTGCTTCAAATTTGGCGCGAAAGTCGGTCAGGCAATAGTTAAGGGCGGTAAGGTTGAAAAGCCAAAAATCAGCCCTTTAAAGGCGTTTAAAGACCGTGGCGAAAAAGAACGCGCAGAGATGGAACGTGAGAAGTTTGAAACGATTATGCGAAACGTCGAACGATATGACGGCACAGGGCGCGGACAGGAAGATGTAGGTGGGTGATTAAATGGATTTGAATGAGATCAAGGAAACGTCCATATGGGCGTTGTATGAGAAAGGGCGCAACTATCACAGGCAAACAGGCATCTATGTAGACACGGACAGAAACTATCGTATGTATAACGGCAACCAATGGGAACACGCCAAGTTAGGCGATGTTGAGCCTGTACAGAAGAACTTCATTAAGCCGATTGTCAAATACAAGGTGTCGGTCATTCACGATAATCTGTATGCCATCCATTATTCCTCGCAGAACTATGAGAATCCCACGTTCCAAAAGGAAGCAGAGCGTTACTGCGACTTGCTGAACGGCTATGCTCGCCGTTTGTGGGAAAAAGATAAGATGGACTACAAAGGGCGCAGGGTAACAAAGGATGCTGCCATCAACGACGAGGGCATTGTTTATGTCAATTTCGACAAAGAAAAGATGATGCCCATTCACGAGATCGTTAAGAAGAACGACATCTATTACGGAAACGAAAACGACGATGACATTCAAGCGCAACCGTATATTCTGATCCGCAAGCGTATGCCCGTTGTCAATGCTATTGAATTGGCGTTGAGAGAGGGTATGAGCGAATCAAAAGTGCCGTTCATTATTGGCGATACGGACAACTTTGAGGAAAGCGGAGAAGCGGCGAAAATCGAGTTAGACAATATGGTGACGATTGTCTACAAGATGTACAAGCAAGATGACACGGTACACTATTCCATTGCCACGCGATGGGTAGATATTGCGACGGATGTTGATACCGGGCTTTCTCTTTATCCCGTTGCACACTTTGTATGGGAAGAAAAAGAAGGAAGCGCACGAGGCGAAGGTGAAGTTCGTTATCTTATCCCCAACCAAATCGAGGTAAACCGCACCGAAGTACGCCGTGTGTTGACGGTCAAATATCAAGCATATCCGCAGAAGGTTGTGGATGTCAGCAAAATTTCCAATCCGCAAGCGTTGAACACGGTGGGCGGTACAATCCGCACCAATGGTCAACCCGTGGATGATGTGCATAAGATTGTGGGTACAATTCCTCCTGCACAAATGTCACCTGATGTCAAGCAGTTGCAAGAAGACCTGATTATGGTGACGAGAGAACTTGCAGGCGCAGGCGATACGGCGACAGGACAAGTTAACCCTGAGAGCGCATCAGGACGTGCTATTCTTGCCGTACAGCAGGCATCGCAAGCTCCGATGACCGAACAGAAGGAAAGCTACAAGAATTTCATCGAAGACTTGGCAAGAATTGATTTGGAATACCTTGTTGTCTATTCGGAAGACGGCGTGAATATGGAAGAAACCGTTACTGATCCGCGCACGGGGCAAGAGTATGTGCAGATTGTTAACATACCGCAAACTGTGTTGCAACAGTTGCAAGCGACGGTAAAGGTTGATGTTACTCCCAAAGGCGTGTATGACCGCTTTGCACGGGAGCAGACGATGGAAAACTTCCTTCTCAACGGCTTCTTTAATCCGCAGCGTGTGGCAGAGTTTGAGGCGTATGTGAAAGCGTTGCCTGATGATTCTGTTGCGCCGAAACAGGATTTGCTTGAAGGCATTGAGAACATCAAGAAAACGCAAGCGCAGATTGCACAGATGCAAGCGCAGACAAACCTTGCGTTGCAGAGGGCAGAGCAATTCATTTCGAGTAGCCCTGAGGAACAAGCCGCGCAGATTGTTAACGCTAAACGTGCTATGTTGGCACAACAGCAAGGCAATGCGGCGGCAAAGGTACAAGCGCAAGAAAACCAACTTGATCAGCAACAAGCATAATGATCAAATTAAAAGCATAATGAGCAACTTGCCGTTCGGTAGGTTGCTTTTTATATGCCCAAACATTCACGGCATAAAACTGTATGGAGAATGGGAAACAAACCCAATCAAAAATAGGAAGGACATTGTATGGAAGACAATAAAAACCTTGTAGCGGAAGTTACTGAAAACGTGGAAACGGTAGCCACAGAAGAAAATGCCGGGGCAGTAGTTGCCGAGCGCACCTACACGCAGTCTGAATTGGACGATATTGTAGGCAAACGCCTTGCACGAAACACGGCGAAAATCAAGAAAGAATATGACCGTAAATACGGCAATCTTGAAGAGGTGCTTCGCGCAGGCACGGGCAAAGAGAGTGTTGAGGAAATGACTGACACTTTCACGAAATTCTATGAGAGCAAGGGCATCAAAATCCCTGAACGGAAAAACTATTCCGAGAAGGATGTTGAGGTGCTTGCCAAAGCGGATGCTGCTGACGTTATCAACTTGGGCTATGAAGAAGTAGTCGAAGAGGTTGATCGCCTTGCCAATATCGGCGTGGCAAATATGACCGCGCGTGAAAAAGCGTATTTTATGGCGTTGGCAGAGCATCGTCGAAACGAGGAAAGACGAGTGGAGCTTTCCAAAATCGGCGTAAGCGATGATGTGTATAACAGCAAAGAATTTCAAGAATTTGCAAGTCAGTTTAATCCCAAAACTCCCATTTCGAAAATCTTTGAATACTACCAAAAAACATTACCGAAAAAAGACATTAAACCAATGGGAAGTATGGTCAATAAGACGTCCGAAGACGGAACAGTTAAGGATTTCTATACGCGAGATGAAGCATTACAATTCACTAAAAAGGATTTTGATAAGAATCCTGCACTGTTTAAAGCAGTAGAGGCATCGATGTCTAAATGGTAATACTTCCCCCTAAAATGAAGGGAGAAAAATTACAATGGCTGTTACCAATTTTATTCAAACTATTTGGTCTAAGAAGATTCAGGACGATCTCGAACTGAAATGTAAACTCGTTGACAATTGCCTCCGTGACTATGAGGGCGATTGCAAATACGCGCAGTCTGTTAAGATTTTGGGCGTTGGTGAGCCGACTATCGGCACTTACGACGGCTCTCAGGATATCACCATTGAGGAAATGAGCGATCGCGGTCAGGTGTTGACCATCGATCAGGCGAACTACTTCGCATTCTATGTCGACGATGTCAATCAGGCGCAGTCTGTTCCGGGCTTGAAAGAGAAGTATCAGGAGAAGGCGGTACACGGCTTGGCTGTGAAACGCGATGCGTATGTTGCCAACCTGATTAAAGGCGCAACCAACGTCACGACTGCTACTGCTATGACGAGAGAAGCGGTGAAGGAAGCCATCGATGCTGCCATCGTCGAACTGCGTGAGCGCAACTTTGACGAGCCGGGCGTTATCGAAATCACGCCTGCCGTTTACAATCTGTTCAAGAACGAACTGATTACGCTGTCTACCAACAACCCTGAATACATCAAGAAGGGCATTGTTGGTACTTATGATGACTTTGACGTTGTTATGTCCAACGGTCTTGTGAAGGATGGCGATGCCGTGTACTGCTGTGTGCGCGGTAAGAAAGCCATTGCCTTTGCAGGACAGATTAACGAGGTTGAAGCCCTTCGTGCGGAGAAACGCTTCAAGGACATCATCCGTGGCTTGGACACCTTTGGCGCAAAAGTCATTGACGAGAATCGCATTCAGGTAGTTAAAGTGCCTGTGGCGTAAATTCATCAACAGCCCCTAAAACGGGGAATGCAGGGCGCATAGCCCATACAACATTGTGGGGAGGTCAGGGGAAAACTCTTGACCTCCCCTTTTTGTGAATATAGAAGTGTTTCTGTGTTGACAAAAGGGGAGGAGAATGAAAATGCAAGTATTTATCAGAAAACCGAGCATTGACCTTTTGCCGGGCATTCGCGTTACCAAAGACACGGTGTTGGAGTATGAAAATGAGAACGTCAAGCAAACCATTAAAGACTTGGTACTTCATTCTGTAACCAACATCAAGGGCGACGGCTACACGAGTACATATGACACCGCCGTTTATTTGAAAGATGGCGATGTGCTTGTGTTTGAGGATGAAGGGCGCGGTTATATCAAGCCCGTAGAAGACTTTGTAACGATTGCGGAAGCCATCGAGGACTTGACCAACATTAAAGACTTGGGGTGAGAAAATGTTTGTTGTTAACGAAGATATGACGATCCATATCACACGAGGAGATGCGGCAGCGTTTTCCGTTGGTGCGAGCGCAGGAGAAACCGCCTATACATTCCAACGGGGCGATGTTGTGCGGTTTAAAGTGTTTGCGAAGAAGGATTGCACAAACGTTGTGTTGCAAAAAGATGTGGTGGTAACGGAAGCGGCGGAATTGGTAGAGGTTGTGCTTGACGGAGGAGATACCAAGATTGGCGAGGTTATCAGTAAGCCCGTGGACTATTGGTATGAGGTTGAGCTGAATCCTGATACGCATCCGCAGACGATCATTGGCTATGACGAAGACGGCGCAAAGGTATTCAAATTGTTTCCTGAGGGGGGAATGAAAAATGAGTGATGTAATTCGCGGAACAAAGGCATCGAGTGGTGCGTTAAGCGGAAGTATTGGAACTGTGCAGGGGAAGTCTGCCTATGAGATTGGCGTTAAAAACGGATTTGAAGGATCAGAGCAAGAGTGGTTGGATTCCTTAAAATGCGTAAGTGCAAGGCGCGTTGCAGGCATAAGGAATCCCAAGCCGATGCTGACGTTTATTGACGATGATGCACGTTCGTCTTTCCCTGAGAAATGGTGCGACATCATCACCGATACGGGCATTCCCGTCACGATCTCTGTCAGCCCTGCCAAGATTGGTGGCTCACAGTATATGTCGTGGGAAACCATCAAGCAGATGGTAAATGAATATGGATGCGAAACGGCTATTCACGGATATGACCACGAGAGCTTGCGTTATTCTGACCGCGAAAACAAGATTGAAAGAACAGAAGCGGAAGTTGTGTCTGTTGTGACACAAGCACAAGAGGCAATGGATGCGCAAGGACTGCAATCTAATATCTATGTTTATCCGTACAACGAAACAAGCGCAGTGGCGCGTAAAGTGTTGCGAGAATACTGCGATTTTGCGGTTGGCGGATATGAGGGCTTCAACTACAACACGCATCCGATTGACACATATTTCATCAATCGAACGCCGTTGACACGCGACGAGGAAGCAAACAACTTCACGCTTGACCAATTAAAAGCGTTTGTCGATGACGTTGTTGCCAATAATGCGTGGGGTGTGTTTATGACACACGCATATCAAGGTGGATTTACCGCCAATATGCAACAGATTATCCGCGACCTTGTTGCCTATGCAAGAGAAAAGGGCGTGGAAATCGTAAATGCACAAACGGGCTATGAAAACCATTGCAATGTTATTGATGCTGCTATAAACACCGATCCAACCAACGAAGAAAATTATATGTTGGTTGGTGCAGACGGTGCGTTAAAAGCAAGTGGGCTTCACCTCTCCGTAAACAACACCACAAAGTACACAGCTAACAGTGTGCCGAACGACTTTCCGCGCAATTGCATTACAACATTCCCCGTAACCTATGTTGACGGTCTTCCTGCCGGACATCGGCAAGGCACTATCACGACACATCGTTACAACAACGGGCTTACCAGTTACTGCTATCAAGTGTTGGAAACGATAGAGAACACAATGTTTGTGCGACGGGCAAACAACAACACATCGTGGAAAGATTGGACACCGTATAGCGTAGCGTTGCCGTGTTCCGGCTCTTCGATTCCTACAACGGCATCTGTTGGCACACAGATTTTTGATATCGGCACGATGACACCGAAATGGTGGAACGGCGCAGTTTGGGTAGATGGACTTGGCTCAACGAACGCCAACAGTGGATTAAGTCTTGGCGTACAAAACGATTTGGCATATCTCTTTAAAGACGGCAAAGCGATTGGCACAGGAATCCAATTGCAAGGAGAATCGCCTTCTACTGCTTCACTGCCGTATGTCTTGTCAAGCACGGGAGATACCACAGACAGAACGGAAGAAATCCAAAACATTCTTACGACATATGGCGTTTGTCAACTTCAAGCAGGCGATTATTACGTCAGCGCAACG
>JAZKZG010000005.1:0-2904 GCA_045612565.1 Eubacteriales bacterium | reverse complement strand
CGTCCCGACGGAGTAATTCTGTGGAAAGACTTGTCGTTTAGTTTGATAGAGAGGTGATAACGTGAGAGACACATCGTTAATCACCAACTTTGATACGATCTACGCAACAGGCGATTACGAAGTTGAGACGAAGCTGAATATCAACGGCGTTGATTATGGCGAGGACAAACTTATTTCTCTGCAAACAACGCCGTCTCTGTTTTCGGATGTTCCGTCGGTTGGAAACTGCATGAGCGCAGAGATTTATGTTGAAATGCTTATGCCAAGCGCGTTCATCCCGACTATGGCGGAGATGCGACCATATGTTCGGCTTAAAGGCACAACGACACCGACGAACCTTGTTGACCAAAAGAAACTGATAACGACAGGTGAAGTCAGCGGAGCACTTTTAACAATCACGGAAAACGCATACGTTACGAACACTACACTCAACCTCATCACCGAGGAGACAATCACATATTCTGATTGGATTCCTCAAGGTGTTTTCTACATAGACACGCGTGAGCGGACAGATTTTGAGGTAACGACTTCTGTGTTATCAATCCACGGGTACGATGCGATGCTTATGGCTGAAGCGCTTTACCCGGAGGACGACCCCGCGGGATATCCGAAAACTGACGTTGATGTTGTTGATCTAATCGCAGAGACGATGGGGTTGGAAGTAGACGACAGAACGTATGACATTATGACGGAGGCGTACGAAATAAATCTCCCCGCAACCTACACTATGCGTGAGGTTTTGGGGAACATTGCATCAATGTACGCCGGGAACTTCTGCATTTCCTTTGAGGGTCGATTGAGACTTGTCGGGTTAACGGATATCGGTATTGAGACAAGTTTCCTCATTGACCAACAGGGAGAGGCGATTGTGTTCGGAGAGGATAGGATAATAGTGTGATATGGCAGATATATTAGTTGATAAAAAAGCGCAAAGTCTTGACATATCCGAAGCATTTGACGGCTATTCACGCGTTGTAATTAAGACGGGGCAGACGGACGACGAGGGCAACGATATTGCCTATGTAGCCGGGAACGAAAGCGGTAGAACCCTTGAGATTGAGAATCCGTGGGGCAACCAAGAAATAGCAGATAATATCCTCTCAAAGATTGAGGGATGGGCGTATCAACCGATGTCTGCTGATAGTGCAACTCTTAACCCCGCTTTTGAAGTTGGAGATTCTGTCGTTGTCAACAATGTGTTCAGCGGAATCTATTCAAGCAAAGTTCGATTCTCACGGCTGTTTACGGGTGATATTGAAGCACCGTACGATAAGGAAATCAATCACGAATACCAATACGAAGACAGCCAAGAGAGGAAGTTTACAAGGAAACTGAATGATGCAGTAGCGCGTTTGAACTTTTACGCTGATAGTATCGAGGCGAAAGTTGATAAGGTTAGCGAGGGAAGCACATTCGGTTGGCGCTTGGATGAAGATTCGTGGGATGTATTCAACCAAGGCGGAACAATATTCTCCATCGATGCAGGTGGCGCATACGTTAAAGGCGAGATACAAGCGAGTAGCGGCAAAATTGGTGGATTCACGATCAACAATAACGGTTTGTCTACCAACAACCAAACATATGGTGGCGGTGAGCAGACAGGCGTTTACATCGGGTCAAACGGCATTCAGCTTGGCACTCGATTCCGCGTAGATTCCCAAGGAAACCTTTATGCAGGTAGCGGCTCGTTTGACGGCAATGTGTACGCGAAGAACATTTCCTATGGAGGTTCAGCCGGGTACTTTTCCGGTGGTGGTCTTTCACTTGCAAGTATAGACACATCGCGGTTTGTGCAAGGGATTGTCAACAGCTTGGGATTCGCTGATTTCTCATGGGATGTTTTCAATAACCGTGATACTGCAAATTATCTCCACGCAAAAGCCGCAAATATAGACAACGACTTAACCGCATCTTTGTATTATGTCCGTGGTGAAGACGAAGAATCTTGGGGAACTGTAAACAGGCACACTCATTACGGTAAATACGAAAACGGAAAAATAACAATATTAGCACCCGACTTTACAGGAGCGCAACACCCTTTTGACGTTGCCCCGTCTGCGGATAGCATATCATTGGCGCTTGATGGTGGCGTTAATTATCAATCTTCGTACAACATATATGCTGTCCCCGTTAAAGCCGTCGATGGAAATGATAATGTTTTGGCTACAGAAACGATACGGTTTTCTGCGAGTGCCGCGTATAGCGCGGGCAGAACAAGGGGGCAAAGTGAAGTTGATGTTAATTATTCGGGCGGTAGTTATGACATTTGGATTGACGGGACACAAGATGTTTATGGTCACAGATTTGTGCAGGTAAATGTTTTGCTGACAAACGGTGTAAGAAGAACGTCTGCTTGGCTTGATGCGGGGCATATATGAGGGAGTTTAAATGATAGTTAAAACAGCAAAGGGCAAAGAGTTTGATTGCGATTCCGTTACATTTATTCCATCGCCGCCGCGGCTTTATCTCCACCTTGTCAATGTAGGGTTGGAAGAAGTTGCCACAACATTTTATGAAAACGGTCAACTCCCCGTCGAGGGATATCCGATATTTCAGAACGTCCAAAGCATTTCTTCAGAGGGCGCGGCGAGAGTAAAAGTATCACTTAAAAATTGAAAGGGAACGGCATAAAGATGATTAATATTGGCATTGACGAACTGAAGAAAATCATTATTGCGTTAAAGGGCATTGTCCCTATCAACTTTGATGGTATGGATAGACTTGTCGCTGTTGTAAACTATTTTGAGGAACAGCTTGCCATAGCGCAGAAGCAGGAACAGCAGAAACAGGAGGCGGAAACCAAGGATGGCTGACAAACAAATAAGCGCCCTCCCGGAAGCAAGCGAAATCAATCTTGATGATCTGTTCGTTCTTCAGCAGAACAATCAAGCGAAGAAACTGACA
>JAZKZG010000004.1:0-3501 GCA_045612565.1 Eubacteriales bacterium | reverse complement strand
ACCGCCTGCTTCATAGCAGAAAATCGTTTTGTGTTCGGCTCCGTGATACATAAAAACGCGTTTCATGTCTTTCATCTGCGATACGAGCAACATATATATCACAAAAATAAGCATTTTAAATATACCAACCGAAATACGCTTTAATGTAGGTCCGAGTTCAAAAATATATTTTGAAAACAGGTCGGCAATAAGCGTCGGCAGATAAACAAACGCCGCAATTGCAAAAGCAAAGCCGATAAACATTGCTATAATACCAAGCACCTGCATACCACCCGCTCCAAGAACCTTTGTAAGCCAGGCGTCGAGTTTGGTTTCGGGTTGTTCTTCAAGCGCATCCTCCATCGATACATCTGCCGAATACATAAGCGATTTGTAACTCGTTATCATCGATGATATAAACGCATATATACCGCGCACAAGCGGAATTTTACCAATGATTTTATTGGCAGGTTTTACAGGCTCCACTTTGAGTATTATATCGCCTGTTTCTTTGCGCACAGCAATTGCCATTTTGCCAAGACCGCGCATCATAACACCTTCAATAAGCGCACTTCCGCCAATACTTGTATACTTTGATTTAGCCATATATTTTACTTCCTAAATTATATTTGATAATTTATTATATCAAACTATTTTAAGTTAATCAATATTAATTATCACTTGTTTAAATTTGACATTTGGTTTGACAGATGGTATAATTGTTTCATAATGGGAACGAATTTGATTGTTTGGAGAAAACAGTTTATGAAAAAACGAATTACTTTGGCAATTATTTTAATTTTATCGGTTGTTTTGCTTTGTTCTTGTACAGGCAGACGTGCTACAAATGAGGGCTATAAACTCTACCGTTCATCACCTGTCGGTATCGAAATTGAATACCCTGATTTTTGGGAAATAGCCGAGGATAAGGCAGAAAAAACAGTTGCTTTTGCAACACCGTCAGAAGGTTATGCCGACACGTACCGCGACAACGTAACGGTATGTTCTTATAAACTTGAAAACCAGAACGAGATGGCTTTTGATAACTATGTCACAAAATACATTGAAAAACTGCCATCTACAATCTCAGGCTACAATCTGGTATCAGAAGGTGAGTATACTGTTGGCGACTATGATGCCTATCGCATCGTTTACGAGGGTACTACCGAAGACGGAAACTTAAGACTCTCGCAGACATTTATAAAAAGCGGAGACTACGTGTATATCTACTCGTTTATTGCAGAGCCTAAGAGTTACGATTATTTCAATGCAAATTCCGAAATAATGATTTCGACCTTTAAGGCGCTTATGAAATAAATGACAACCCGTGAACTTATTGAAAAATTCAATATCCTTGCAAACAAATCACTCGGACAGAACTTTTTGCACCGCGACGATATAATCGAAACTATTTCAAACTCCGCAAAAGGCAAAACCGACGACTGCATTGAAATCGGTGCGGGTCTTGGCGTTTTGTCACGTGAACTGTGCAGATGTTTTAAAAAGGTGACAACGGTTGAAATCGACCGCTCATTAAAAGACGTAACCGAGTACAGTTTAAGAGATGTTAACAATCACACAATGATGTACAGCGACTTTTTGCGTGTTGACTTTGCTTCGCTTTGCGAAAAACCCGTAACTGTTGTGGGCAACCTGCCATATTACATCACAGGTGATATTTTAAAAAAACTATTTAAAAATCACAATAACATCAGTCGTGCCGTAGTTATGATACAAAAAGAAGCAGCAGACAAACTTATGGCACCCCTGCGCGACAAACAATACCGCGCAATATCGGTTATGACACAGCATCTTTGCGATATTTCTGTTGTGTGCGACGTATCCCCTGACTGTTTTATACCTGCTCCGCACGTTGACAGCACCGTGATATGTCTTGATTTTAAAAAGGGAAGGGAAAACCCAACAGAATTTTTTGCATTTGTGACACGCGCATTTAACGCACGAAGAAAAAAACTGACGTCGGTTTTTGATAAAGACCAAAAACAAAAAGCAACCGATGCGCTGTTATCTCTCGGATTTTCGGAGTCAGTAAGGTGCGAAGAACTATCTCCCGATGACCTTTATGCATTTTATTTGAAAACACACTGTTAAAAATTCAAAAAAATTTGTTATTTAATCTTGCGTTTTTGCAAGGTTGCTATTATAATTGCTATGAAAATATATAACATACAAGGAGAAACTACAATGACCACTAACAAAACAGTTCTTGCATGGATCGACGAGATCAAAACTCTTGTTAATCCCGACAATGTTGTGTGGATTGACGGTACCGATGCACAAAGAGATGCTCTTCGTGCAGAGGCTGTTGCAACAGGCGAACTTATCAAACTTGATCAGGATAAACTTCCCGGCTGCTACCTCCACAGAACAAATCCCAACGACGTTGCTCGTGTTGAGGACAGAACATTTATCTGTTCAAGAGAAAAAGAAAACGCAGGTCCCACAAACAACTGGCACGACCCCAAGGAAATGTACAAAAAACTCTACGACATCGCTCGTGACAGCTACAAAGGCAAAACAATGTACATCATCCCCTTCTCAATGGGTCCAATCGGTTCACCCCTTGCAAAAGTTGGTATTGAAATCACAGATTCAATCTATGTTGTACTCAACATGCTCATTATGACACGTGTTGACAAAAAAGTTCTCGATGTACTCGGCGACAGCAACGACTGGGTTCGCTGCTTCCATTCAAGATGCGACATCGACCCCGAAGGCAGATATATCTGTCAATTCCCCGAAGATAACACAATCATTTCAGTTAACTCAGGTTACGGCGGCAACGTACTTCTCGGTAAAAAGTGCTTTGCTCTCCGTATCGCTTCATATCAGGGATGGAAAGAAGGCTGGATGGCTGAGCATATGCTTATCCTCGGTCTTGAAAATCCGCAGGGCGAAGTTAAATATGTTGCAGCTGCTTTCCCGTCAGCTTGCGGTAAAACAAACCTCGCTATGATGATTCCGCCCAAGTACCTTCGTGACAAGGGCTATAAAATCTGGACAGTTGGTGACGATATCTCTTGGATGAGAATCGGTCCCGATGGCAGACTCTATGCTATCAACCCCGAGAACGGCTTCTTTGGCGTTGCTCCCGGTACTAACGAAAAATCAAACTTCAACGCTCTTGAGTCAACAAAGAAGAACACAATCTTCACAAACGTTTGTCTTAAGAACGACAAGACTGTATGGTGGGAAGGTCTTGACAAAAATCTCCCCGACGGTTCAATTGACTGGATCGGCAATCCGTGGGATGCTTCAAAATTCAACAAGGCTGACAAATCAACCTACGCTGCTCATCCCAACTCAAGATTTACAGCTCCCGCAGAAAATTGCCCCTGTATTTCAGATGAGTTTGATAAGGGTGCAGGTGTTCCGATTTCTGCTATCATCTTTGGCGGCAGACGTGCAAAGTGCGCTCCCCTCGTATACCAGTCAAAGAACTGGGAGAACGGTGTATTTATCGGTTCTGCTATGGCTTCTGAAACAACAGCAGCTGCTGCA
>JAZKZG010000003.1:0-20107 GCA_045612565.1 Eubacteriales bacterium | reverse complement strand
GGATGTTTCAAGAACCTTTTCAAAAGTACGCACTTCTTCGGGTGTGCCAGTTACTCTGAGCTTAACCATTCTGACCACCTCCTGTTAAAATGCAACGGACAAATGACCGCCCTCTTGGAGTGCGGCATTGATAGTTTCAATGACCTGATTCTTGTAAGTGTATCCACTGGAAAGAGAGATGGATAGCGCCTTGCTGATTTCCTTGGTAATGCTCTTATAATTACCAGAACGATAATTTAACACAGCAGTCAGGTATGCACAACCGAAGCGAAGCTCGTTGCTGGTTTTAACAACCTTCAATCCTTCCTTATATTGTTGAAGCAACATAGTAAGCAATTCACGAAATTCACCGTTGTACACAGCAAGAGTAAATACATTGCTTTCATCTAAAATCTTATTTAATGGTTCCATAATATCACCTCGTATTTTTAATTGTTATACCAAAATATTCGCATGATAATTTTTTTAAATCAAGTATTTCGATATTTTGGAAACGATAATTCACCTTGCAAATTTGTGCGATTTTTTTAGCAAAATAAAAAACTTGCAATTATTTGAAAAACGTTTTAGATTCTTTAAACATTAACAATGAAAGTGAGGTGAGAATATGACACACTATGTACCATGTGATTTATCGGTCGACACCGTAACGTTAAACTGGTATGGCATCTATGATTTGATGCTTGATGATTGGAAGTACGAACCGGCTTCAGAGACGGTTCCATACGACCACTTTGTAAAATTCATGAAAGACGGAGCTAAAGTTACTTATACTCCTTGTTGTTCGATGGTATCGGTATCATTCAGCGCAAGTAGAATCGCTAACAAATTCAATTGCTATGAATACACCAACAACCAATACGATTATGTTAAAGAACAAATTGAGCAAGCGGTATATCAGGCAACGAAGTTACCATTGTGCTTTGAAGAAGGGATTGTATCTCGTTTTGATGTATATAAATCTGTAATTATGCCGTCGTTGGATTATTGTAAGAAGGTTGTCTCTTGGTTACAAAAGCAACCTACTATTGGCAAATTCAAGAGAGCACCTCAAGAGGATAAAGGAGAACGCAGATATTATAAATCGGGACTTACCTTTAATGCATATATCAAAAACTATGACCCACACACTCCTGAACATATAAGAGCAACGTTACCACCTACCCTTCGAATCGAAATTCAGGGAAGAAAAAATTTCAGAAGAAAATTGCTCGGAAAGCAGGTAACGGCAACTATACTCAAGTACCCAGCAAAATGGGTTCAGTATTATAACGATGCTATAAACAGGTTTAAGTTATCTGGAACAGTTATTAACCAAAAGGATTTCGAAATGGTTGCAGCTGAAGTAATGGAAATGGAAAACCAACGCTTGAGACCATCAACGATTACGAAAAATATTCAATTATTAAATAGGTTCATTTCTGGTGATAACAAGAAACACAGTAAAGCGATAGGATTGCTTAATAAGATATACGATTATAATATCTGCCCATTTCCGTTTGATTCTCCTGAAATCATCCGAAATCAAACCTTAACCGCCGGTGCGGTTATCAGCGCCGATAAGCAACAAGAACTTGAACACAATGAAGAAATATTAGAACGAACATTATTATTGTTCAGAGAATGTCTGAACAGAAAGGAAGATTCCAAATGCAAAAACAGCATCCAATATACAGCGTACGTAATACCTACCGTCTCCGGGCGAACATCTTTTATCGAGATACAAGACTCTTCATAGGTCGTTTGGAGATAACATATAAATCATTCTTTTCATCTTCTCTTTTTATGCATTTCGAAAAGTTGGGTGGAAAGCAAAAAATTAGACCATGTTTCAGTTCGCTTTTGAAATTCAAAACGGCACATGGTCTTTTCGGCATGTTAAAAAACAGTGATTTTTGATAATTTTGGGGTAAAAAACACCCTCTAAAAAAATTTTTTAAAAATATTTTTTGGCAAAAAATGGCAAAAACTGTCCAAATCTAAGCCGTTCTGACCGTTTGTGCGTTGAAAATGCCCCATTTCTCCGAAAGTACAAAAATTCGAGCCATTTTTGGGGGTATTGACAACTCGATTTTTTTGATTATACTTTATAGTACAGACACTAAATGCGATAATAAATGGATTAATGAAAAACAGTTAGAACCCCAAAATAGCAATTAGCAAAACCTTATTATTTTAATTTCGCAAACCTAACAATTCAATAGATAAGAGATATACATATCCGCTTTAGTCTGTCATTTCCGTAGCATCATTGTATGCTGGCGGAATGCGGGATACGTATATCTTTTTTGTTTTCTCACGAAGATATTGTACCCACATTCCGGGCTAAACGGAATGTGGGTATTTCTTTTCTCACGGGAAATACGACGGGCGTCTTGAAGTTATAAGTTGCTTGATGGGTTTCTTCAAGATGCTCCCGATTGTTCACTTTCTTATGAGTTGTGAAGGAAGGTTGGGTGGTTGGAAAGTTAAACCATCAAGACAAAATTATTATAAGGAGGTTTTACAGTTATGTGTAAAAACCAAGTCTTCTTAGAAGAGAAGAGCATTACTTCGTTTGATGATGTAGCAACAATCATCGAAATTGCAGGTGCACAAAAACTACAGGAAATCATTTCCCGTTGTACGAGAGAAAATTTTGGTCGTACAGTAGAGGAACTGATTGCCAGCGGCTTCTTTGATTTCGAGATTAAACCTTTTGCCATCAATACTGACTTTGGAGATTTATTTGGAGTTATATTGTCATCTATGGTAGTTTTTGGTCCCGACATGATAAACGAACTACCTATTTCAGGTTGTTTTAAAGTGGCGGTCACAATCTCTCATGGTGGGGCGATTATTCCTTACCCAACAAGAGTAGCGAAAGGCATTATCTCTTTTGGAAACAATGCGAATAATTCATATGATGCTTCTGAACTTCAAGCGTTTTACAAAGAGCATCCTGAAAAATTTGATGTTTCTACTTTTTTTGACCCTGACACACCTAAGGGAGCACGAGAATGCACAATGTTCCGAGATGCTGAAGATACACAGCATACAAACCAAATAAAAAGGAGGATCACACAATGAACAAAAACAAAGACTTCTCAGAAGAGAAGAAAGTTACATTCGATGATGTATTAGCAATCATCGACAACGTTTGCGAAGATAAGATTCGCAGTATCATATCCGCCTCTAACGGAAACATTTACAAAATCGCAAAGGGACTCTATACCAACAAGTTTGGAAGCATCGCTTTCTACCCTTGGAGTGAGAACGGGTTTAATCAGGACGACCCGGCAACCTATTGTACGGGTCTCGAAATTGAAACCACTTTCTATTTCAATGAAGGTGAAATCGATGGCATCAAACTGAACGGTTCCCGCCTTGTGACTATTTGGGTGTCGGAAACTGGTTTCATCCATCGCATCCAAATGGACGGTGGAGAATTCGTCTCCCTTGGTCATCCTAATTCGCCGCTTTATATAAGTAAGCTCAAGGAGCGCTACAAAGCAAACCCCGACCTTTTCGTAGCATCGGACTTCCTTGAAATTGATAGCCAGAGAGGTGCATAACTATGGGATTAGATATGTATCTGGTTAAAAGTCCGAAAGAATTCTTTGTGAACAAAGACAAACCATTCTTTATGGATGCAGTTTGTGAGATGCTCAATGCTTACAGACACGGTTATGAATTAAGACCGATGAGGATAATGGGTCTTTGGCTTCAGAATCAAAACCAAGTTTTTGAATGGTTTGTTCAGAACTTAGGAGTAAACGATGACTCCCCGTACTGGGAGGTAACCAAGGAGCAATTGACATCGCTACTCGAAACATGCGAAGAAGTCCTAAACAGTGGTTTGAAGTCGGATGGCACACCTGATGCTGAACGATGCCAAGCAATAATGGGGATTCCAAAGGTTTCCCAATACAGTTACTGGATTGGCGGGTTCACATACGGAGAACGGTTTTTGGAAGGCATCCAAGAAGTTGTTGAAGAACTTCGTGAACTGTTTGCCAATACCGACTTCGAAACAGAATCCATTTTCTTTTGGTGGGCTTGGTAGTCCACTAAATGCCGGGTGGACAACCTGCCCGCCCGGCATAGCACTTACCCTATATCATATTAAATTAATTATTTTTGCTTATGAAAGGAGCAATTTACAATGATAAAAATCAACGATAGAAGCATTAACGATATTCTTAAAAAGAAAGACGCTGTTGAAAGGTTTGAAAATATATTGGGGCTGTTATATTTAACATTTATCGATGCAGCGAAAATAGAGTACTCTGCAAAATCTTTTGTTCATTTCGTTGAAGCATTTTCAATATTCCTTAGCTTTAACTGTGAGAGGAAAAAAATGAAAGAGATGGACATTTCTAAACTATTAGAGCGTGCTATGGCCCATATGCCTGTTAGTGACGAGTCGACTCTAGCAGTTAGCATACAATTTGATGATGATTCAGCCATAGATTATCTCGAAAATCATACTAAAAAGATACTACTTGAACTGTTTTTGCATCCCAATCCAGAATGTTTTAGCGAAACGAATTCGAATGTTTTTTCAGCTTATCTTTCAAGTTTTATCTTATCGGATTTGATGTGTCTTGATTATTACGAAGATAAAATCCCTTGCACTTTTGAAATCATCATGGGGTTATATAATTTTTGCGAATCCGCTAGTTCTACGAATAATCTTAAAGGTAAGAAGGCACGCAAATTCTTTTCATATGAAAATGTAAAGTCTTGGGTTCATGAACCAATTTGATTTTAGAATATTCTGGCGGGTGGACAACCTGCCCGCCGGGCATAGCACTTACCCTATATCATATTAAATTAATTATTTTTGCTTATGAAAGGAGCAATTTACATGTTTAAACTCAACGGAAGAAATGTTGAAGACATTTTAAAAGACAGCGATAATATTGAAAAATTTGCTGATATTTATAACACCCTATACCATTCCTTTATCGCAATCGCAGAGATGAAACATTCAGTGGAAACGTTCGTTCACTTTACAGAAGCACTTGCATTATATCTTTCTATCAATAGTGATTTTGTCAAAAATGACATTAGCACCTTGAAAGATGATAAGGAACTAATAGATAGGTTTAATATCAAAAAATCTTACACAACTGGTTGCCATGCCATAGATTGTGATACGAAAACGGTGGATTCAACTGCGTTATTGGAGAAATATGGTTCTTGTATGAAAACGGAACTCGAAGTGTTTGGAATGTCATTGTTTTTCACTTCGGGTTCGCCGTTCAATAAGTATGTACGTTGCATATTGCCGAGGACTATGTTGCAATCTCTGGCTACATTTAATGGCAACACACCATACAGTATGTCATTGATATTAACCTTATATTATTTTTGCGAAATGTATAGTTTAACTAACATTTTAAGTGATGAGCAGAGGAATCAACTATTCTCTGAAGAAAACTTAAAGATGACCGTGTGATAATTTACAATTTCCCAACTAAATCTCCGGCGGGTGGACAACCTGCCCGCCGGTGCATTTCCTTAATTGATTCATGCACAAATAATACCGGAAGCAAATCCCCATACATACATTACAAAGTAATGCATGGAAAATTTCAATTAAGGAGGTCATTTTATGACAAAAACTGAAGCTATCCGAACCAGAGCGCATAAAAGCATCAAAAAGTATCCTGACGTCTTGACAGTCGTTGACCTTCAACAGATTCTGTCCATAGGTGAATATGCTGCATACAAACTTATCAGGGAAGGTGTTATTTATGCCGTAACTATCGGGAATACATATCGCATTCCCAAACTGGCAGTTGAAAACTATTTGAGAGGAGGTGTTGTTGCATGAGAAAGAAACTTGCAGCACTTGGTCAGACACCCGCAAGCGGTTCCGTTCAAGAAAAGAACGGAACCTACTATGCCTGCATCAGACATTATGACATAAATGCGGGCAAGCGGGTTCAGTTCATGAAGAAAATTGCACCTGTGGGTAAGAAAACCGAAAACGGAAAGATGACTATTACAGATGCAAAAATTGAATTGGGTGAAATGCTTAATGAGTTAGATGCAGAGTTGTACAATAGTCTTGTGAAGATAGAGGAAGTCAAGCACATGACGCCGCAAGAACTTAAAAAATACAACACAGCAAACATGAACTTTTACGACTATGTTGTACATTATCTAAATACTCATACTGACGACTATAAGTTAGGTGGTTATGATTCATATATGGGTATTGCGAATGCTAAACTGAAAATCTATTTCAAGGAATTACACCAGTATTCACTAAAAGATGTTACGGTGGATGTTTTAGATGAATTTTTCGAGTATTGCAGGAGTGTTGGTTTGAAAGGCACAACGATGAAACGATACAAGTCTTTGATTAGCAAGCCTTTACAGAAAGCATACAAAAGTAGAATTATCCCCGAAAATCCACTTGATTTCATTGACGAGATTTCTGTTGAAGATTTTGAGTGTGACCCTCTTAAATTTGATGAGAGTGTGATTCTCGCAGAAAAGTTGAATGATAAGTACGACCCCGTAAATATTGTGGTTCAATTGGCATTGTTTTTTGGTCTGCGCCGTTCCGAAGTTTTGGGACTTCGTTGGTCGGCGATAGATTTTGAAAACCGAACTATTTTCATAAATCGCAGTATTATCGAAAGCAGGACGGAAATTTTACCAAATGACAAGCGATATAAAGATGTGATTTGGCAAAAGAAAGTTGACAAATCTTTCGCTGTTTTTCAGAGAACCGTAAAGAACAAAACAAGTCGCAGGAAACTTCCTATATACAGTGATTACCTGTTTGACCTACTCCAAAAACAGAAGCAGATGATTGAAACCAACAAAGCTTTATTTGGCAAGGGGTATGATACACGTTTTGAAGATTTTGTTTGTGTTCACCCAAATGGTACAATTATTAGACCTGACTACGTTTCGGACCACTTCGGGGTGATGCTTAAAAAGATGGGAATTCGCAAGGTAAGATATCACGATATGCGCCACACTTTCGCTACTCATATGCTTCAACTTGGCAAGGTGTCTTTGGCATTGGTGCAACAGTGGCTCGGTCATGCGACAATTGATACAACCATTAAGTATTACGGTCACCTTACTATTGACGATGCTATTGCCACTGGTAAGACTATCGAGCATTCAAAGTGGTTCGATAATGTATACTCTGTTATCGATGATGAATTAAGAGAACGTGCGGGTTTGGTGTCCTGTGGATTAGCAGATACGGAGGATTAATATGTATAGAGGAAATCTTTCTCGCTCGGAACGAAAAGAGCGAACGCGACAGTATTATTCAATTGATGTGGATGCCGCAAAGTGTTATTACGAATCTTTGTTAAAAGAAGAACCCGCTGTCCTTACTATGTCTGATGTAGCAAGGATTTCGGGCTATAATCCAAAGGTCGTTCATCGGTGGACTCTTTCCGGTGATTTGAGTTGTATAGAAATCAAACGGAGAAAATACGTTACAAAGAACGACCTGATTCGATATATGTCAAGTCAGCGCCATATTGGCAAAATCAAGAAACCAGAAAAGCACCGGCAACAATTGTCGGAAATTTTGAAAGGAGTAGATACACTATGACACCTAACGAAGAAATTATTACCAAGGAGCAGTTATATAAGATTCTTCACATTAGCAAACAACGAGCGAAGTTTTTGTTGGACAATGGTTATATTCCTTGTGTTGATACAGGGAAGAAGACTCGAAGGTATCAAATCAAAATGTCGGATGTGCAGGAATTCATAGATTCCAATGTAGAGGTTGATTATTCCACCCTCCCTTCGGCACCCGTAAAAAAGGTTAATAAGAATATTATGTATGATAACCTTGACCGTAAAAAAGCAAAGGCATATTATGAGAATCTTTTAAGTGATAAGAACCCCGTGTTATCAACGGGTGATATCTGTGAAATTACAGGGTACACCAATGAAAGCGTTCGAAGATGGATTAAAAAGGGGTTTATTAAAACATTCTTCATCGCAAATTCTTATGCGATTCCCAAAGAGCAATTCTTAGAATTCCTTCTGTCCAGAGATTACAATGACATCGAACAAAAGTCGAAGCTTCACGAAAAGACCAACCTGCAGCTTATAAAGTAAAAAGCAGTAGGCAAAACCTACTGCTTCTTACATGGCGGAGACGGAGAGATTCGAACTCTCGTGCCCGTTAGGGCAACTCGATTTCGAGTCGAGCTCGTTATGACCGCTTCGATACGTCTCCATATATTTTACATCGCAAATGCGAGTGTAAACTTGAAAATAAGGTGCAAATCTGTTAGAAATGCTGTTAGAAAAAATCGTAGTTGCTCAAAACAGGAACTCAAAAAGTCAGTATTTAAGCCACTTTTGAGGTAGTCACCCAAAACCACAGTGTATGATTTCGAGTCAGCCCCGTTATGACCACTTCGATACGTCTCCATATAAAATTGTAAAGGCAAAGCCAATTTACCAAATTGCGAGAAAACTGCGAGATGCGAGTTTTCAAAAGTGCATAAGCACACACCGTAAACGCCGATAAACAGCGTAGTTTGAAAGATAGGTGTGTGACAGACCCGACTATGTTTCGAGTCAGCCCCGTTATGACCACTTCGATACGTCTGCGTGTTTAAATTTTAAAAATAAAACCGGCGTAGGTTGCCGGTTATATTTTTTAATTTACACAATTATGCAAGTTTGTTGAGCTTGAGTGTAAGAGCACTCTTTTTTCTGTTTGAGTTATTTTTGTGAATAACGTTGCTCTTTTCAGCTTTTTCAATCTTTTTAACAGCGTTAAGATAAGCAGCCTGTGCAGCTTCTTTATCGCCTTCTTTAACTGCAACCTCAAACTTTTTGATTGATGATTTGAGTTCTGATTTTATCATTTTATTTTGAAGAGTTTTTGTGCTTGTTACTAAACATCTCTTTTTTGCTGATTTAATGTTAGGCATAGCGGGCACCTCCTTTTAAACTTTTTCAAATTAGCGTATATCATTTTAGCATTATGATATTAAAAAATCAAGTGTTTTTTTAAATTAATTTATTTATTTAATAAAAAATTGTAAATTTTTCTTGACAACCTACAAATTAAATTGTAGAATTTGTTTAATATAATTATTTAAAGGATATATTTTTTGTTAGATACGGCAATTTTTGAAAGAGCAAAAAATAACGATAATGACGCGATAGCAGTGCTTGTGCGTCAGTTTTCACCTGTTATACGTGCTATTTCGCACTCGTACTTTTTGTATGGCGGTGACGATGAGGATTTGTATCAGTTGGGGCTTATCGGGTTTTATGATGCTATTCAAAAGTACAGCGAAGATAAAAATGACAATTTTGCAAAGTTTGCTAAAATATGCATTCACAGCAAAATTATTGATGCAATAAAAGAGTCAAATCGTAAAAAACACTCTCCTCTTAATACAGCAGTTGGTTTTGAAACGCTCGACGCAGTGGGGTTTGATGACCCGGAAAAGATTTTTTTGGTGCGTGAGCAGCTTTTATCGGTTTATTCGGCTATTGATTTTAAACTGTCTGATTACGAAAAGTTGGTACTTAATATGTATATCGACGGTTTTTCATATAAAGAAATTTCACAGCGTGTCGGCAAGGACGTAAAATCTGTTACGAATGCAATTTGCCGTATACGCAACAAACTTGTTTAATGCCCGATAAAGCTAAGTGGCGGAGCGCTGATTTTCAGAGGGGACGGTTCAATTCCGTCAAGGGTAAAATAAATACTCCCACAAGAGAGGTAACATCCCATGTTTGAGGACAAGACATTAGTTTGCAAGGATTGCGGACAGGAATTCGTATTCACAGCAGGTGAGCAGGAGTTCTATGCAGAAAAAGGCTTCCAGAACGAGCCCCAGAGATGCAAACCTTGCAGAGATGCAAAAAAAGCAGCAGTTAAAGGCCAACGCACTCTTTATGATGCAGTTTGTGCTAAGTGCGGAAAAGAAGCTAAAGTTCCTTTCCAGCCCACAGAGGACAGACCCGTTTACTGCAGCGAGTGTTATGCAGAGCTTAAAGAGCAGGCTTAACATATGCGTATTAAACCCCTTTGGTTTTAGCCAAAGGGGTTTTTTATTTTGGTAAATATAAAATCTGCGGATATGTCACTCAGTTTTGTTCCGGCTGAAATTCGTTTTATGATAATACTCTTGCGTGGAACAGGCAAGAATGTTGTCACATAGTGTTTTTGAAATTTTATGACCGTTTACTGTGGATGAATTGGGACAGAGGGTGAGTGTATGCTCAAAGCGGGTTACGGGTAATACAAAGTGTAAGTCGCGGTGTTTATCGCTTTGTGTATAGTGCGTACAGCTGCACATTGAACCTTCTGCCGATGTGTTTTTTATTTCCATTAAAAGTGAGTCTTTTATATCTTCGGGGAGTTGATACCATTCGTTAGTACGGTTGGGTAAAAACAGACGTACCTCTGTGATTTCGTCAAAACTTTCTCCGCCGTAGCGTTTATTTAAATATGTTCTGACTGTATCACCTGAATTATACGGCACATTTATATGGCATCGAAATGGATAATAGACGTTTACGGTTTTGTTATACACAAATATAAACTCACCATTATAAATATCGTTTTCAATCACAAAAACTTCACCGTTAAATGCAAATGGGTCATAATTTTCGGGAAGTCCTGTACCGCACGTTATCCATTTATCGACTTTGACTGTATCACCGGTGGGTATTAGTCGCATATCATTTGAAAAATAGTAGTTGTAGCCATACTGCGAATAAAAACTGGTGAATGTTTTATCGTTATAATCTAATATATAACTATCTGACGATAGTTCAGCCGTCTGAGGAATAATTGGTACGGGTGTGTTTTGATTGATAAACGGATAGAATGTGTTTGTTTCTTCGTTTTTTACAAACACAATATCACTGTAATTATCGTTTTTTGGCATATAGACTTTACCTTTGAATGTAAGTAATTTATAATCGTCAGGGTAGTCTGTGCCGATAGTTTTAAGTTCTGAAACTTCAACAGTATCGTTTGTAGGCAAAAGGTGCACATCGTTAAAATAGTTGTCGTAACCCTCGGGATAAATAAAACTTTTATATGCTTTACCCATATAGTAGAATACGCACATCGGCGGTGCAAACTCGGCCGAATCAGGTGTGATATACTGTGGCTTGTTTGTGGTACAGCCTGATATAAGTAAAACAAAAATGACAAGTAGTATTGTGAATTTTTTCATAGTTTCCTCCTTTCAGAGCGCTTCTAACTATATATGTAACGAAAGGATAAAAAAGTTTCAGTTTTTTTTGAAAAATGTATGTAGTTTTTAATTATTCCAATATCAAAATATCGTATGGGTTTAAAGTTACTGTTCCCGAATAGGTTTTGCCTGTTAAGATATCGGTCATAGGTCTTTCGAGTGTATAGGTTGCGGTTTTATGGCACACTTCCATAAGTATAAGACCGCGGCGTCCGTTGCCTTCGCGTTCGATTACGGTAACGTTACCTGAAACTGTGGGCATTTTTATACTTGCGTCGGCAAGAATGGTTGTCATAAGCGCTTTCATCTCATCTTCGTTTGTGAGTGCGCCGATGATCCATACACAGCCTTTGTCGACTTTTACTTTTTGGACTGTGGCAAGACCTTTTACCGACTCGTAGCCTTCGGTAACTTCGGCGTAAACGTCGCCGACAGGTGTGTACAACTCTTGCCACGGTTTTGCTTCAAAGGAAGTGCCGTCTTTCTTCTGGCTTTTTACGTAAACGCTTGAATCAGGAAGGGCGGCTTTTATCTCTGTGCCTGTAAGACGCTCGATAAGACCTGTTGCGGCATCGGTGTAGTGGGTGCCGTCTGCCTTGCGGATATCGGTCATAGGACCTGCAACCCAGGTGCCGCCGTCACGCACCCACTTTTCGAGGCGTTCGGGAAGATCGCCGTCCTCGATGGAGATAGTGAGCGGGGAGAATACAACCTTATAGTTATTGAGCGATTTTTCAGCGGCAATAACATCGGGGCGGATGCCAAGGGCGGTCAGCGGATGGTAAACGTTATCAACAAGCTGATGGTGATAATTAAAGTCGATTACCGGTGCCTGCGTTTTAAAAATCTGATATGCGGTTGAACTGAAATGCATTGCGACATCGGTTTTTACCTTTGTGTCGTTTAAAAAGTTCTCTGCCTTTTCGAAATCGCGCGACAGCTGTTGAACCTCGTCAAACATCGGCAGCGGTTTGCCGTTTGCATAGATTACCGAGCCGTGAATGAGCTCGTGACCGGCGCGGTGCTGACGCCACAGCCAATAGAGGTTGGCACTGCCGCCGAGGGCAATAGGTAACCACGAATTGATACGGCAAAAGCCCGGTGCCTTGGCAACCTGCGTTGTTGCCTCCGACCCGTTCCAGCCCGTTGACGTTTCGGTGTTCCAGAACGGCTTGTCAAAGGTGCGAAGATAGTCGAACCAAAGGGTGATATCGTTTAAATTCTCCTCGGTGTTGTAGTGATTAAACTGCAACACGTCGAGGGGTGCTGTCATAATCGGATAGCTCATTCCGTTAAGCGGCATCATATCGGTGCCGATGGGGGCTTTTGTATATTTTTTGAGGATATCGTTTTGCATATGTACAAATCTGATATCTTCGAGGTGGTGCGACTGATGCCACATAAATATAAGGTGAGGGTTGTGCCATGTGCCGTTTGGTGCAGGTATATCTTCAAAACTGTCGTAAGCCTGACTCCACATCTCAAGTGCCCACGCTTTGTTGAGGTTTTCGATTGTGCCGTAGGTGTTTTCAAGATGCTTATGGAAGGCTTTTACACAATGGTCGCAAAGACAACCATTGGAGGAGTAGATTTCGTTGTCGATCTGCCAACCGATAACGTTGGGGTCTGAAGCGAACTCCTGTGCCATACGCTCAACGATTTTTGCGCTCTCACGGATATAGTCGGGGTGTGACGAACAGCAGTGGCGTCTGCTGCCGTGGGTCATTTTGCCACGTGTTGACGAAAGTTTTGTTGCATCAGGATATTTTTTTGTAAACCAGCGGGGCGGTGTGGCTGTGGGGGTTCCGAGAATGGTTTTTATGCCGTTGTTACCGAGGTCATCTATTACGTCGTGAAGCCATTTGAAGTCGTAGTTATCCGGCGATGGCTCCATTTTGTGCCACGCGAATTCCCCGATACGCATAACGTTACAGCCTGCTTCTTTCATCATTTTTATATCATAAGGGCGTTCACTTTCGTCCCAAGTCTCAGGATAGTAAGCGGCGCCGAGTAAAATATTGCTCTGCATAGTTTTTCTCCTTTGTGTTTTTGTTTTTATAGTAGCATTATGTTTATTAAAAATCAACATTTACATTTAAAAAGTGGTGTGATACAATATATTCGGCGGATAAACGAACAATAGAGGTGTTAATATGGATTATTTAAAAATAGATGAGGTTGCAAAAAAAT
This sequence comes from Eubacteriales bacterium, assembly GCA_045612565.1. Lineage (GTDB taxonomy): Bacteria > Bacillota > Clostridia > Oscillospirales > QAKW01 > RGIG9041. The sequence goes on along the minus strand of JAZKZG010000003.1, from coordinate 6,701 downwards.
GGGGGATATCGGCAAGGCGATTACAGACGCTTTGCGCTGATGGTAAGATTGAGGGTGTGACTCGTTTTGGCAGAGTGTGGATGATTCCTAAAACTGCAAAAAAGCCTGTTGACGGACGCACAAAGGTGGGCAGACTTGAATATGCGGATATACTGAACGCTGATTTGCCGATGCCGAGAAAAACTCCGTTTTTATATATGAGTGATTTGTATAGCGCTGCAGGTACTGCCGAGGAATGTATATCGCATCTTGCAGACAATCACGAGGCGCAGGTGCTGTTTGCGGCGGAGATTGCATATTCGCGCGGGGAAATAGATTTGGTTTATGACAGTGCAAATTATTTACTTAAAAAGCACTCGGGGTTTTATGCGGTGTTATCGGCAGGTATGCTTCTTGCACTGTGTGCGATATGGCGCGGCGATCTTGCGATGTGGCGTCAGGCAAAGATACATATTGCAGAGGCGCCTGTAAAAACAGAACACGATCGCGATATTGTACTTTTTTCGCTTACGGCGATTGACAGTATGCTTTATGATGTGTCGTCATTCCCGGACTGGTTTAAAATCGGATGTTTTGAGCCACTTCACAAAGATGCGCTTCCCGCAGCAAAAGTGTTTTACGCAAAATATCTGTATGCGATAGGTTATGCTGTTGCGACAAAAGAGTTTGAACTTGAAGGCGTTACGGGTCTTGCACTTATGACAATGATACCGTCAACTATTGAGCCGATGATATCACAGGCGGTGGCGGATAACTCTATTATTGCAGAGATATATCTCAGAATGACATGTGCTGCGGTATATCACAATGCGGGTAACGATGAACAGGCAATACGTCACATTGACCGTGCGCTGTTACTTGCTATTCCTGACGGGTTGTACGGTCTTTTGGCGGAATACTGCCGAACAATCGGTTTGCTTATTGAAAGCCGTGTGGACGAACAAGTGTGGCAAAAGATATTTGCGCTTTACAAGCAGTACAATGCCGGTTGGACAAAACTTTCGGGCAGTGTACGCGGTAAAAACCTTGCAACAACACTTTCTAAAAAAGAGCGCGAGGTGGCAAAACTTGCCGCTTTCGGTATGCAAAACTCGGCGATTGCTGAAAAACTGCATATGTCACTGTCGGGTGTGAAACAGGCGATACGTATCGTTTCGGAAAAGACAGGTGTCGGTCGCGATGAGTTTGCGGCAATTTTATAACATTCGCATAAACGTATGATGTAAACGACGGTTATGCGAATAATATAAAACGTTATATTGCTCAAAAAAAGTTTGATTAGTATGTTTTTATATATCTAAAATCATAAAAAAAGATATAATGTTCTTTTAAAAATATGACCTTAAAAAAGTTGTTTGGGTAGTACAAATGTTTAGTTTTATCTGTTATCATTTAGCATATAAACAAAGTTAACCGGAACAGGAGGGTAACTTAATTAATGAAAAGTAATATTGGTTTTAAAAAGATATTTGTTATTTTAATTTGCTTTGCTCTGACTGTAATTTGTATGTCGGCTTTGGCTTTTGCCGATGAGTCGACTGTTTTGGTTGACGGTAAAGAAGTGAAAATCGGTGAGCAACTTGATTATGAATTTACATACAAAAATGTAATTGGAAACAAAGTGGATGTTACTATTGAAAACATCATTCCTCATAACACAGTTTATGTTGAGGGATCTGCCGATAACGGCGGAGAGTTTGCAGACGGCAAACTCACCTGGCAGATAGACGGTGTTGAGCCGTGGGAAACTGTTACAGTTAAGTTTAAAGTTGAAGTGAGTCCTTTTATGACTGCAGATGCAGAGATCGGCGAGGCGGTAAATCAGTTTACAACAAAAACGGCGATTGTGACCGAACAAGTAGAGTGTGCGCTTGTAACTGCTCCCGAATTTGAAATTGAAACCGTTGATTATGAGGTTAAGGAGTTGGCTCAGCCGAAAGCCGAAGTTATGGCAGTTGAGGAGCCAAAACCCGAAGTTGAAACTGAAATCGAAGTGCAACCTGTGACTGTGAGCGAGGAGGCTGTACAGTTAAAGGTGCCCAATACGAGCGATGAGTCCAGCCTTATAATGTGGCTTGTTATGCTTGTTTTAAGCGGCGGTGCGGCGGCCTATACACTCAAACTTAAATTAAACCAACAATAACTATTCGTTTTTTCAATATTTTCCTTCCCCCACATCTTGCGGTCGTATTATGTGGGACGCGCCCTGCGATATCGTTTTCGCAGGGCGCTTTACTTTTTAGCGGAATATTGAATTTTTAAAAAATAAACACTATAATGGATGTGACTTTTTGTATCGCTGAGTGCATATATAAGGCGGGAGGAAAAATTATGAAAACAAAAGTTTATTGGAGATATCTGTTTATTGCAGTCGCAATGTTCCTGGCGTGTTTTGCCTTTCATTTTGCACTTGTCGAATATGTTTCGGAATTTTTTGTTTGCTGTTATCTTGTGTTTCTATTCCCTGTTTTTATTACCTTACACGGTATCAGGGTGTTAAAAAATGGTCAGAGAATTTTTCGCTCTAACCTTGCATTTTGCGGGTGTTGTCTGGCATTTGCATTTCTGTTTACAATTTTTTGTTTTATTTTGGGTAGCACAGTGACAGAATTACTGATAGAACTCGTGGGATTGCTTCTTGCTGTCGATGTGTTTGTGTTCAGTATGGTTTATTTCTTGATTCTTGGGATATATTTATATTCAAAAAATAAAAACAAAAAATAATGCTGAAAAGCGGTAGGGAATTTCCCGACCGCTTTTTTAATTTGAAACAATTCGAATTGTTCAATATTCGTTCTTCGCTATTTACTATTAATAATATATGTGGTATACTATATTATGAGGTAATATAGTTATGAGTAAATTTATTCTACATTCTGAATACAAGCCGACAGGCGATCAGCCACAGGCAATTGAAAAATTGGCAGACGGTTTTAATAACGGCATAAAAGAGCAGACACTGCTTGGTGTTACGGGCTCGGGTAAGACGTTCACAATGGCAAATATCATTGAAAAGATACAAAAGCCGACACTTGTTCTTGCGCACAACAAAACCCTTGCGGCACAATTATGCTCGGAACTTCGCGAGTTTTTCCCCGAAAACGCGGTGGAATATTTTGTTTCTTACTATGATTACTATCAGCCCGAGGCATATATTGCCTCGAGTGACACATACATTGAAAAAGACAGTTCGATAAACGAGGAAATTGACAAACTGCGCCACAGTGCGACATTTTCGGTGCTTGAACGTTCCGATACAATAATTGTATCGTCCGTTTCGTGTATCTACAGCCTTGGTGACCCGTCGGAGTATCAAAGTCTTATGATTTCGCTCCGACCGGGGATGAAAAAGGACCGTGACGAAGTGATTGCAGGGCTAGTGTCAATTCAGTATGAGCGCAATGACATCGACTTTAGCCGCGGTAAATTCCGCGCACGTGGGGATGTTTTGGAAATATTCCCTGCAAACTCGACTGACACAATAGTCCGTGTTGAGTTTTTTGATGATGAGATTGAACGTGTTTGCGAAATCAATCATATAACAGGCGAACTAAAAGCGGTCCTCAACCACGCGACAATCTATCCCGCATCGCACTATGTAACGTCAAAAGAGCGGGTAGACCGCGCAATCGCCGAGATTAAGGCGGAACTTGTAGAGCGCGTAAAATATTTTAACGAAAATAACTTGTTAATTGAGGCACAGCGCATTGAACAGCGCACACTTTATGATATTGAAATGTTACAGGAACTCGGCTTTTGTTCGGGAATTGAAAACTATTCGCGTATTTTGTCGGGAAGAAAACCGGGGTCAACGCCATTTACACTTTTTGACTTTTTCCCCGACGATTTTCTTTTAATAATCGACGAATCACACGTTACGGTACCGCAGGTACGCGGTATGTACGGTGGCGATCGATCGCGAAAAGAAAGCCTTGTGCGTTATGGATTCAGATTGCCGTCGGCGTTTGATAACAGACCATTGAATTTTGACGAGTTTACACAAAAACTTGATAAGGTATTGTATGTGAGCGCAACCCCTGCACAGTTTGAACTGTCGCGCTCTGACGCTGTTGCCGAACAGGTGATACGCCCCACAGGACTTATTGACCCGAAGATTACGGTAAAGCCTGTTGAGGGGCAGATTGATGACCTTGTGTCGCAAATTAAAATGCGCACCGAAAAAAATGAGCGAGTGCTAGTTACAACACTCACAAAGCGTATGGCAGAGGACTTGACCGCATATCTTGAAGGCGTTGGATTAAAGGTACGCTATATGCACAGCGACATCGACACGATGGAAAGAATGGAACTCATACGCGACCTCCGTCTTGGTGAATTTGACACGCTTGTTGGTATAAACCTCTTGCGTGAGGGTCTTGATATCCCTGAAGTTTCGCTCGTTGCAATACTCGATGCCGACAAGGAAGGCTTTTTACGTTCCGAAACGTCGCTTGTGCAAACTGTGGGTCGTGCTGCGCGTAACGAACACGGTGAGGTTATAATGTACGCCGACAGCGTGACCGATTCGATGGAACGCGCTATCACCGAGACCGAGCGACGACGTACAATTCAGGAAAACTATAACAAAGAGCACGGCATCACACCAAAATCGGTTAAAAAAGATGTACGTTCTATTATAGAAATATCCAAAAAAGAGGATATTGCCGAAAAAGGCAAGAAACTCAGCAAAAAAGACAAAGACAGACTTATTGCAGAGTATACCAAGCAGATGAAAGAGGCGGCAAGACTGCTTGAATTTGAATATGCCGCTATGATGAGAGACAAGATTGCAAAACTCAGAGGAGAAAAATAAAATTGGCAGACTTTATAAAAATCAAGGGCGCACGCGCCAATAATCTTAAAAATATCGATCTTACTATACCGCGTGACAAGATGGTTGTGTTTACCGGGCTTTCGGGTTCGGGTAAATCGTCACTTGCGTTTGATACGCTCTATGCCGAGGGTCAAAGACGCTATGTCGAGAGCCTGTCATCGTATGCAAGAATGTTCCTCGGTCAGATGGAAAAACCCGATGTTGACGATATTGAGGGACTTTCACCCGCAATATCTATCGACCAGAAAACAACATCGAAAAATCCACGCTCGACTGTGGGTACTGTCACCGAGATTTATGACTATCTGCGTCTTTTGTATGCGCGTGTGGGAAAACCTCACTGTCCTGTTTGCAACCGCGAAATTTCACAGCAAACTGTTGACCAGATTGTTGACAGGATTTTGGAACTTGACGAGGGCACAAAACTAAATATCCTTGCTCCTGTTGTGCGCGACCGCAAGGGTGAGTATACAAAATTGTTTGAGGATGCGTCAAAGAGCGGGTTTGTGCGTGTGCGTGTTGACGGTATTATGTATGACCTTATGGAAAAAATACCGCTAGAAAAAAACAAAAAGCACAACATTGAAATTGTGGTAGACCGTCTTGTTATCCGCGACGGAATAAGACGCCGACTTTCTGAGTCGGTAGAAACTGCGCTTCACAATGCAAAGGGGCTTGTTGTGGCGCAAATACTTGACGGTGAGGAGATGCTGTTTTCGCAAAACTACTCCTGCCCTGATCACGATTTTGCAATTGAAGAACTGAACCCGCGTATGTTTTCGTTTAACGCGCCGTTTGGTGCCTGTCCTACTTGCGACGGACTGGGATACAGGCTGACACTTGATATGGACCTTGTTATCCCAAATAAAAAACTGTCGATAAACGAGGGTGCAATCAAGGCATCGGGTTGGGCATCTCCTTTTGGTGATGCGATGTCAAAGATGTACTTTGGCGCAATCTCGCGTGAGTATGATATCGACCTTGATATGCCGATTGAGGATATGCCAAAGAAAAAACTCGATATTGTACTTTACGGCAACGACGGGAAAAAGATAAAGATGGAACGAACCTCGAGTTCGTTTGGTAAAATTGAGTACGAGTCGGCTTACGAGGGTGTTATTCCCAATCTTGAACGAAGATTTAAAGAGACAACAAGCGATTATATGCGCCGAGAGATTGAAGGTCTTATGCGCGAAAGCCACTGTCCCGACTGTCACGGAAAAAGACTTAATCCGACTGTTCTTGCGGTGACGGTTGGCGATAAAAACATAAGTGATCTGTGTGATTTTTCGGTGACACGCGCGGTGGAATTTTTTAAAACTTTAACGCTTTCGCAAAAGGATATGATGATTGCGGAGCGCGTTATAAAAGAGATTGACAATAGGCTTTCATTTTTGCAAAACGTTGGGCTTGAGTACCTCACACTCTCACGAAGCGCAGGTACGCTCTCGGGCGGCGAAAGTCAGCGCATACGTCTGGCTACACAGATAGGCTCCAGCCTTATGGGCGTTGTGTACATTCTTGATGAGCCATCGATTGGCCTTCATCAGCGCGACAACGATAAGTTGATTGCAACGCTTAAAAAACTGCGTGACCTTGGCAATACGCTTATTGTTGTTGAACACGATGAGGACACAATGCGCGCTGCTGACCACATTGTTGACATCGGACCGGGAGCCGGTATCCACGGCGGTGAGGTTGTGGCAGAGGGTACGGTTGAGGATATTATAAAAAATAAAAACTCGCTTACGGGTCAGTATCTTTCGGGTGCAAAAAAGATAGAAATACCATTTGCGCGTCGAAAAGGCAGCGGTAACTGTCTTGTTGTTCGGGGGGCTAAAGAAAATAACCTGAAAGATATTGATGT
>JAZKZG010000002.1:0-10001 GCA_045612565.1 Eubacteriales bacterium | reverse complement strand
GGTATGATGATGAGCGAGGAAGATTGAGTATGACCGTGTCAGTTTTTCACGACATAGAAAAGGGTTGTGAGCTTTGCGAAAAGTGCGCGATGCAAGGATACAAAATCGGCTACGAAAGAGGCTATAGAGACGCACAGAGAGAGTGCGAAAAGAAGCTGAAGGATCAGGAGCAGGCACATATGAAGCGATGGAAAGAGATCGTAGTCACAGAGGACGAAATTAAATAAGCAATCAGCCTGTGCCGAGGTTGAAATAAATAGTTGCTTGTAGTTATCAGGTGGGGACGGCACTCCCCATTTAAAAAGTGGAGGTAGATATGTTAATTATTTTGATCGCGCTTGTAGCATTAGTTGTTGGGATTGTGTTGATTCTCTTGGATGACGGCGATTTAGAGGCAAAGTATGCAATAGGTGTTGCGTTAACCTGCCTCGGTGTAATCGTGGGTGTTGCAGCATCTTGTGCGGCAATCGGTGTTCAGGTTACGGAAGATATTGAATACGAGAAGACTCTCGCAAGAAAGCAAGCAATAGAATACAGCATCGATCATAGAGAAGAGAACCTGATCGGAAACGAATTGCTGTTCGCTGATGTCGTATCGTTTAACAATAATCTTCGCGAAGAAAAGTGGAAAGCCGAGAGTCCGTGGGTAAATTGGTTCGCGAACGACAAGATCGCAGAGATCGATTATATCGATTATATGGAGGATCAGGATGGCTAAGTGGGAAAATGGTTTTTGCTCTAACTGCAAAGAGTACGCAATAGTGGAGTGGAACGAGTGTGGAGGAGAAATTGTGCTTTCGAAATACTGTCCGCATTGCGGAGCAAAGATGGAGGATCGTGTGCCGATAATTCGACCTGAAGGAAAGAAGATTGAGTTCGGTAGGTTCGATCCAAAAAGTGTTACAGAGGTGTAATCATGACCGATAACGATATTATAAAGGCTTTTGAAGAGCAAATAAATCTTATAGGCTCAATGAGGGGAGTATATCTTGATGATGACGGAGGACAGGCTTTATATGATGCAATGGATGATGCTCGCATTCTCATCAACCGCCAAAAGGCAGAGATTGAGAGGCTAAACAATGAGTTACACTTAAAAGTCGAGTATATACACGAACAGAGAGATGTAATTAACGAGAAAAAGGCAGAGATTGAGAGGTTGAGTGCAGACCGATATCTACTCAAAGAAGACGGCACAATGACGCTTCTTCCGAGAACGGATGCTACTAAAAACAGAGCCGAAGCAATCAAAGAGTTTGCGGAGAGGTTGAAAGTAAAGGGGTTTGCAGATAAGGAAACGGGTGAAGGTATTGTGTGTGTAGAAGATATCGACAACCTTGTAAAAGAAATGGTAGGTGAGAGGGAATGACAGAATTAAAACCATGCAAATTATGCGGTGGTGAACCCACTTTGCGTATGGTCGGTGATTATAAACAGTATTATGTTTATGTTTGCTCTGAGTGCCACAAAACGCCAGTACATTATGACGAATCATCTGTAACGATAAGGAGAGCAAAAAGAGCTTGGAACAGGAGGACACATGAAAACAGATAGAGAAAAGCTGATTGAAGTATTGAAAAATAATCCCTATGGGCAATACACATATGAACAATTTGCAGACTATCTCATATCAAAAGGGGTAACGATTCCCGTTAGATGCGGAGAGTGTAAGCATTGGTGTGAACCGAGGATTGACATTTGCGGTCAACAGGAATACGGTGATTGTCTTAGACCGCTTGGAGCGTATGAGGACGGCATAGAAACCAATGCAGATGACTTCTGTGCATACGGAGAAAGGAAAGAAGAATGATCGATATCAGAAACTTAACAGCGAATAAAGCGGTAAAGCTTAAGCCGTGTCCGTTCTGTGGAGGAACGGCTACGGTAAAAACGAACTACACAAGAAGACTAAATCTGACGGAATTGTTTAAACGGAGACGAATCAGGTTTCTTGTAGCAAGAGATTATGCGGAGTGCCTTAAGTGCGGAGCGCAGACAAGCCTTCATAAGTCTTGGGTAGAACTTGCGGAAGCGTGGAACACAAGGGTGGGTGAACCTGAAGAAGAGCATACGGTTCATTTCAGGAAGGTCAGACCGCTGACAGAGGAGGATTATTTTGATAAAAGACTCAGGTAACAGAAGAGAGTTTTACACAGCAGACGGAAAGCCTGCTGCTGTGAGGGATTGCGCGGAAGGCAAAGGCAGAATGGATCTGCTTCCGTGGGCGGCTATTATGGAAGTATCAAAACACGCGGAAAACGGCAGCCGAAAATATGGCGAACACAATGTTGATCTTGGCTTACCGACACATTCATTCGCGGATAGTTCCCTGCGTCATATTTGCAAATGGATAGAAGGATGGGACGATGAGCCACACCTGCTCGCAGCGGCATGGAATCTCCTGTGGGCGATTCAGATGGAGCTGAAGATGCCGGAGATGTGCGATATTCCGTGGAGGAGAGAAGATGGCGAGAGGTTTTAATCCCGATGATACGAATTTGTGGGGCGATAAAAGCAAAGCAGTAATTGATAAGTGCCTGAATTGCGAAAAGCCGAGCTGTAACAACTGCCTTGATAAAAAAGAACGAATCCATAAAGGCAGATACAAGGGAGGATATGTGCAGATTAAACACAGCACAGGAAATGTTGTTGCCGTATACGACAGCGCATATGAAGCTGCCGAAAAAGTTGGGTTGTCTCCAACGACAATCTACAGATATGTTTACAGCGGTCAACCTGTAAATGGATATTTTTGGAAAAAGAAAAGTGAGGTGGAAGGCTTAGTATGATCAGGATTGAAAAGACAGATGTATACGGATGGGAAGCTGCGATCCGTGGGATGCGAAACCCGATGAATAGTTGGGAAAAAAGTGATAGTTGTTTCAAGTGTAATTCGATTGAATGTGTGGACTGTGACAACTATGCCAAACGGGTACAAGTTGAAGAGGTATATTGGCAATGCGATGAATATGCTCGACACATCGGCGACAACGATCTCAAGCTGATGCTTTCCCTTGCGAAAGGTGGAGCAGTTCATGCGAAATACCGCAGGATGATCAATGTAACGTGCGACATCACAACACATCACGCATGGTGGGCAGAATTTGACACGGCAAAGGTTGGTACTGTTCGTAATAGTTGCTCTAAAATGCATAAGATCCATGTGAAAGAGTTCGTTAAAGATGATTTTTCCACAGAGGGAATAGACGAATGTGGTGGAAGAACTGTGGATGTTTTCTTGATTGTTATGGAAGAACTGGAAAGATTGAGAAGGCTATTCAATGAAACACATGAGAAAAAGTATTGGAGAGCAATCATAGAGATGCTTCCGTTGGGTTACAACATCAAAGCGACTGTTCAGATGAATTACGAAGTGCTGACCATGATGTATCGTGACAGGAAGAACCACAAGCTTGACGAGTGGCGCGAGTTCTGCAAGTGGATCGAAACTCTGCCGTACTCAGAGCTTATAACTGGAGAGACAAAGGATGGCAACGAGACGTAAGGTTACATATCGTGGGAGCGCATTCTATGTAGGGGCAAACCTTGAGAACTTTAAAGTTCCGCTGCATTGCGTAAGAAACGGTGAGGTGTGTGCGTACAGAATCAAGATGATCGGAATGACAAACGAAGTAGGTCACTCCACGGCTTGTGGCTTTATGTATTACACCGGGGAGCAAAGAGGGTGCGATCCAAAAAAATGCACAAGGTATTCGGTTGAATTGCCCGAAAAAATAATGTTTACAAAGTGGGAACAGGAGGATGCAAATGCTTCGATCTATGACGAATGATTCAGCGATTCAGCACTTGGTCGATAGGATCAATGAGCTTGAAGAGGAAAACAAGATGCTCACAAAGGAAGAGCTTGTTGTAGAACCGACCTGTAAGAAGGCGGTTGATGTCTATGGGAAGGAACACACAATTCTCGCAGCTATCGATGAGATGAGCGAACTCACGCAGAACCTTACAAAAGTATTGAGAGGCAAGGCAGACTTCGACCTTGTCGATCAGAAGGTAGCAGATGTCGAGATCCTGACGAAGTGTTTGAAGGTAGCATTCAACAACGAGCGCAGAGTCAGAGCGTGGAAAGAGAAAAAGATACTTGCCTTGGACAAGAGGTTAACAAAGGGGTGAGGGCAACGTGACGAAGACAAGAAGATATTTGTCTAACAACATTATGTGTCCGTACTGCAAGAGCGAGGAGAAGCAAGTTATATACTGCCAAGGTGTGCAAGTAGACTCTGCTCTCCATCTTGCATTTGCATACCCTGAAGACAAGGTAAGGTACAAGGAAAAATACTGCGAGGAGTTCTACAAAGAATGTCCGATAGAGAAGATGTTGGAGGCTATAGATGGTTAATAGACGGAATAAATACGGAGCGCAGAAAACGCTCGTTGACGGTATTATGTTCGACTCCAAACGAGAGGCAGACAGGTATCGTCAGCTGAAGATCCTGCTTGATCGTGGTGAGATATCAAACTTGGAAATGCAGGTGAAGTATGAGTTGATCCCTGCCCAGTATGAGACGACCGAGAGGTACGGTAAACGAGGGCAGCGTCTCAAGGACGGCAGAAAGCTGTTGGAGAAACCTGTGACCTATATCGCAGACTTCAGGTACTGCGATCTCTCAAGCGGAGAGATAGTCGTAGAGGACTGCAAGGGTATGCGTGATCAGAAGTACAGGATCAAAAAGAAGCTCATGCTGTGGGTTCACGGCATAAGGATAAAAGAAACATGAGGAGGAAATATGAAGAACACAATAAGAATCAGCAAAAAAGAGTATGACGAGCTTCGCGAATATAGGTTTAAGCAACTTTTTAACGTTCCAAGCTCTGTGATTATTTCAAGCAAAGACGAGGAAAATTGCAGACTAAAAAAAGCACTTTCAGATATAAAAAAAAGTATCTGTGATAAGGACGAGGAGATTGAGATGCTCAAGGAAGGCATCAAATGGAGAGACGATGGCATCAAGGATCTTGAAGACGAGATTGACAAGAAGAACGAAGAGATCGAATGTCTTAAGGGTGAGGTAGAGTGCCAGAGAGAGACGATCAAACGCATGAGTCAGCAGCTCACAGAGAAGGAACTGTATGAGAAGAAGTCAAAGGAAACCGCTCCGACAGGTGTACCGGCTATAGATGCAACGGTGGATAGGCTGATCAGGCTTGAAGCAAAGTACGAGGCTCAGGAAAATCCGTATATCTTTTAACAAAAAAAAGGAGGCATTAAGCCTCCTCTTTGTTTGCCTTGAATCTAAGGTCTGTGCGCTTCTCAGACTCGTCAATGATCCAATCTCGACCAACCTTAGTCGCGGTTTTGAATCCACCTCTCAGAGCCTTCTGGCGAGCCGTAGCAGGATCGATGCCTTCTCGCTCTGCCCATACCTTCAATGTGATGTATGCCATATCAGTCCTCCATATACTGTTCGCGATAGAAGTCAATGTAAGAATCGATGTTGCTGAGATATCTTTCCTCTTCAGAGTCATCGATCACAAGCGCAAACATAAGCTGCTTAACGCTGTAATCGTTGTGGCAAATGTAAAACTCGCTTGCTTTTCCCTGCTTGCTGACCTCCGCGAAGAAGCCTTCGCCAAGATCGTATACTGTGATTGTCTTCTGAAATTTTTTCATTGCAATTACCTCCGTGTTCGGTTTTCTTGAGTTCATAATACTACGATAGCGTAGCGATGTCAAGCATAAATATGAAAAAGTTTTGCACCGAAAGGTGCTTTTTTTATGCGATTTAGGGGGGGTTCGGAGAATTGATCATCGGCAGTATAGTATCCAAAAAAGATGCGAAAGGAGCTTTTTGTGGATTGGAATCAAATAAAAACAGAATACATAACGACCGACACGAGCTACAGGAAGCTCGCTGCAAAGCATAACATTCACCACACGGTTATTGCTGTCCGAGCAGGCAGGGAGGGATGGGTTGCAGAAAAAGAGCGGTTTCAAAGCAAAGCCCTAGCAAAAACGCTCGACAAACTTAGCTCTGCACAGGCTGACAGAGCAGCTCGGCTTCAGACGGTAGCAGATAAACTACTTTCCAAACTTGAGAAGGTAGTCGATGCCCTTGAGGATGGTGCGCTTGAGACTCAACAGTTCAGACAGATCGCAGCTTCTCTCAAGGACATCAAGGATATTCAGATGATCCGCAGCGAGGCAGATATGCGAGAGCAGGAAGCAAGGATCGCAAACCTTCAGAGACAGGCTCAGAAGGAAGACGAATCCAATCAGGCTATCGTTGTACGCATCGAAAGCGGAGACCTTGAAGAGTACAGCAAGTGAGGTAGTCTATGCCGACATTAAGCATATCACCTCCGAGCGAGAAACAGAAACTATTTCTGAAGGCTGATGCAAAGTACATTGCGTTTGGCGGCGCACGAGGCGGTGGCAAGTCTTGGGCGGTTCGAACGAAGGCGAAGTTGCTTGCCCTTAACTATCCGGGAATACGCATCCTGATCGTGCGAAGAACCTATCCCGAACTCATCAACAACCATATCAACGTGCTTCGCGGTGAACTCATAGGCATCGCAAAGTACAACGACAAGGATAAGGTTCTGAAGTTCAACAACGGCAGCGTGATCAACTTTACCTATATTGCGCGAGATGCCGATCTTGCTCATCTGCAGGGAATTGAAGAGGACATCATCTTCCTCGATGAGGCAACGATGCTTTCGGAGTTTCAGATCAAGTCTGTTGCAGCCTGCTTGCGTGGTGTAAACGAGTTCCCAAAAAGAATGTACTTAACCTGCAATCCCGGTGGGCAGGGACACGGATTCGTTCGCCGCGTCTTTGTAGACAGACGATTTGAGGACAACGAGAACCCTGATGACTATGTCTTCATACAGTCTCTTGTCACGGACAACCGAGCATTGATGGAGAGTCAGCCCGATTACATCAAGCAGCTTGAATCTCTTCCGCCTCGGCTTCGTGACGCGTGGTTACACGGCAGATGGGATGTGTTGGAAGGAATGTTCTTTGAGGAATTCAAGGACGATCCCGACCATTATATCGACAGGCAGAACACCCACATCATTGAACCGTTTGAGATTCCTGACACTTGGAAGATCTACAGGTCTTTCGACTGGGGTTACGCAAAGCCGTTCTCTTGTGGATGGTGGGCAGTAGATCCAGACGGTGTCATTTACAGAATACTTGAACTTTACGGCTGCACGAAGACTCCAAACGAAGGTGTGAAGTGGACACCGAATCAGGTGTTTGCAGAGATACATCGCATTGAGAGCGAGCATAGATGGCTGAAGGGCAAAAACATCATAGGCATTGCCGATCCTGCAATATGGGACGCAGAGACAGGCGAAAGCATCGCAGAGACGGCTGCAAAGAATCAGGTGTACTTCACAAAAGCAGATAACCGAAGGCTGAACGGATGGATGCAGGTTCATTACAGGATGTCCTTCGATGAAAACGGATACGCGATGATGTATGTCTTTAAGAATTGCAAGGCATTCATTCGCACGATTCCTCTGCTGATGTATGACGAACACAAGCCTGAGGATCTTAATACAGACGGCGAAGACCACGTTGCAGACGAGGTTCGGTACTTCTGTATGAGCAGACCGATCAAGCCGAGAATAGCTCCTCCTCCCGACAAGTACAAGGAGAGCGGACTGTTCCAATACTTAGACATTCCGAAGGAAAACATAAGAGCGGCAGCACGACTGCCGAGAATGGAGGTTATAACCGATGGCGATGTTTGATCGCTTCCGTAAAAAGAATACTGAAGAACCGAACGAAGTAACGAACGCGGCAGACCTTGGCATTGCACAGCCGAAGCTGCCTATCGGCAAGGATGAGATCCACAAGGCTCAGCAGACCTTGCAGACATACAAGCAGGGCAAGGCGAACCTTGAACAGCGCATTGTTGAGAATGAGCAATGGTACAAGCTCAGACATTGGGAGTGTATGCGCAAGAGCAGCACACAGGAGGTCGAGCCTGTATCGGCTTGGATGTTTAACTGCCTCGCCAACAAGCATGCGGATGCTATGGACAACGCTCCGACAGCGAACATCCTTCCGAGAGAAGAGGCAGACAAGCAGGAAGCCGAGATTTTGTCTTCTATCATCCCCGTCATCCTCGATCAGAACGAGTTTGAGCAGACATACAGCGATGTTTGGGAATACAAGCTGAGAGCAGGCACAGGTGTATACGGTGTCTTTTGGAACAAAGACAAACTAAACGGTCTCGGTGATGTGGAGATCACAAAGGTAGATATCATCAGTCTCTACTGGGAGAGCGGCATCACAGACATTCAGAAGTCCCGAAACCTGTTCCATGTCGATCTCGTTGACAACGATCTGCTTGTAGGCACATATCCGCAGCTCAACGGCAGACTCAGCAATCCCACTATCGATATCAAAAAGTATATCTACGATGATGCCGTGGATACATCAAACAAATCCGTGGTCGTTGACTGGTACTACAAGAAGAATGTTAACGGCAAGACGATCCTCCACTACTGCAAATACGTTAACGATGAAGTCCTGTTCGCTACCGAGAACGATCCTCTGTTTGCTGAGAGAGGTCTTTACGATCACGGGATGTATCCCTTTATCTTTGATCCGCTCTTCAAAACAGAAGGCACACCGGCAGGCTTCAGCTATATCGATGTAGGCAAGAGCGCACAGGAATATATCGACAGAGGCAATCAGGCGATCCTCAAGAATATGCTCGTTAACGCAAAGCCGAGATACTTCATCCGCAAGGATGGTGCAGTCAACGAAGACGAGTATGCGGATACAAACAAGGACTTCATTCATGTAGATGGCAACCTCGGTCAGGACAGCATCATTCCCGTTAAGGGTGATACGCTTGGCGGCATCTATGTGCAGATCCTCAACAACAAGATCGATGAGCTTAAAGAGACAACTGGCAACCGAGATGTGTCCACAGGCGGCACAACGGGCGGTGTAACAGCAGCAAGCGGCTTGGCTGCGTTACAGGAAGCCTCCGCAAAACTCGTCCGAAGAGACAACAGAGCGGCTTACAGAGCATACCGCAAGCTGATCCTGATGATCATCGAACTCATCAGACAGTTCTACGATCTGCCGAGACAGTTCCGCATCGTAGGCGAGAACGGTCAGGAAAAGTTTGTCGAGTATGTAAACAAGAACCTTCAGCCTCAGGCGCAGGGTACAGACTTCGGCGCGGATATGGGTTACAGACTTCCTTTGTTCGACCTTGAGATCTCCGCTGAGAAACAGTCTCCGTACTCCAAGATGAGTCAGAACGAGCTTGCACTTCAGTTCTATCAAGCAGGATTCTTCAATCCTCAGCTCGCGGATCAGGCTCTTATGGCTCTCGATATGATGGACTTCTCTCGCAAGCAGTTCGTAATGAACAAGATCGCGCAGAACGGCACGATGTATCAGCAGATGCTTATGATGCAGCAGCAGATGCTCTCCCTTGCGGAGATCGTAGACAGAACGCAGGGAACAAACATCTCCGAGCAGATCGCGGCAGGTGTTCTGGGACAGGCAGCTCCGGCAGCAACACCTGATGCAAAGCCGATGGCAGAAGCTGACAGACAGGAGTCTTCCGTTACAAGGAATGCTCGTCAGCGAGTAGCTGAGTCTACATCACCGACATGATCACAGTATCTTTCTTCCGAAGCAAGAAGGCTAAGAACATTATCCTGAAGGTCTCAGGTCACGCAGGAGCAGCAGAAGCGGGGCGCGATATAATCTGTGCCTCTGCTTCCATCCTCGCGTATACGGTAGCTCAGGAAGCCAAGAACATGGAGAGACGGCATCAACTCAGCGAGCCTGCCTATATTCGGATAGACGATGGTGAGGCTGTAATAACGATCTTCCCGAAGAACGATGCAGCATATGCCGATGCTCTCCACACATTCTATGTTGCTGAGGTGGGATACAGCCTCCTCGCACACAACTATCCACAGTATGTGGAGCTAAAAAGGTTTAACGAGATCGATCCTCGATCTTGAAATACACGGACTCGTCCACAAGTCGGAGGCCA
>JAZKZG010000001.1:0-26425 GCA_045612565.1 Eubacteriales bacterium | reverse complement strand
AAATCAACTCGACACAGGGTATCCGTCAGGATAAAATGGTATTCACTCCTGATGCTAACGGAAATTGGGGGGCAAGTTACCAGTTTACCACATCGGGTAAATATATCCTTCGTGAAGTTATGCTTGATGGAGTTTCGTATGAACTTGATGAACCGATTGTGTTTACAGTTGAAGGCTTTACAATTTCAAACGTATACAGCGAACACGACGGCAGATCGTATATGACTACCGATAATCATTTTGATACATCAGTAAGTGTTACGTTCTCTACAAATGATGTTACCAAAATGCCAACCAGTGTAAAAGGTGCGTTTATTCATGAAGAAACGGGTAACCGTACCACCGTTTATTTCACCAAGGGTACAGGCTCTACTTGGACGGGTGATGCTACGCTTTCTACTTCGGGCCATTACAAACTCGAATACCTTGAACTTGATGATGAGTATACAGGTCTTGATCCGAGTCAGTATATAACAATTGACTTAAAACTCGGTCTTACCACAAGCGTTTATACCGGCGATAACAACTTTGCGCTTGAAAACGGCGAACCCCGCGATATCTCAATGTCACTTGTAATCAAGAACGATGCGGGTGACCCGATTGAAAATCTTTCAGGTATCTGGTTGTATTATTCGCTTAACGGCTCATCAATCAATACCGTAAGCGCACCGATGGTATGGAATGCTTCAAGCAGTATGTATGAAGGTACTTTCCATATTGAAAATGCGGGTGAATATACTTACCATTTTGTTTCTGTTGATATTGACGGTGAACAGAATATACTCAATACCGCAGTTGTTTCACCTACAATCACTGCGATTTCGCTTACACCGCCTACGTATATAAGCAAATCGGGCTTTGGCGAAGCGTTCTCTCTTTCTGCAGAAGTACCGGCATCCTTTAAAATCAGAATGATGAATTCGGGTGCTGCAACAATTGATGCCAAGGTTAAAAACGAGGCAGGTGAAGAGTTCTATCTGCGTGGTTCAAAGACAGACTATGGAAAAGAACAGGATTTCACCTTTGTTCTTCCTATAATCAATGGTACTCAGAGCGGAACATACACTCTTGAGGGAATTTACCTCACAAATATCTATGGCGGTGCAAATAACATCCTTTATGATGGTTCTACAGCGAACGGACCCGATACTTTAACCGAAGATAAACCGCTTTATAAAGTATCTGAAAACTATTATCTCAAATGGCTTAATATGCCGATTGATGAGATTACAAACGAAGATGAAACTGAACCGCCTGTAATTAAAATAGTCAGTGCATTTGATGTTTCTGTTGACTCAAGTGATACAACATTGGAATACACAGGAACATTTGGTAAAGAACATCAGTTTGATGGCTTTGATGTATCTGTATCTGTAGCAGGTGGCAGCAGCACAGACCCTGCTGATTATGGCTTGGTAATTGATAATGTTAAAGTTACCTATCAGTATGACAAAACATGCGTGGGTGATGCAGTCAACTCTACAATTACTAATAACTATGGCGGCTATTCTATTTCAAGCAGTGAATGGAACAGTATGCTTAACAGCAATGTTGCAAAGACAACAATTGAATTTAATAAATCAAGTGCAAACGGTAATGTATACAGCCTTACAACCACAAATAAATCGGCGTTTGTTCCCGGCTTGTATAAAGCAACAAAAATAGAATTGACAATTTCCAAAGACGGAAAATCTGTTACTTATTTAGTGCCTCAATCAGCAAGTAAATCGGCACATACCTATACAATTACTTCATCAAAACCGTCAGTATCTGTTTCTAAGATAGAATATTCTGTTGTTTCAACTGACACCTCTGCTATAACGGTAACACCGACCAGCTCACAAACCGTTGTTGCAGATAAATCGGGTAGCGGTTCAACAGGTGAAACGGCTAACGGACACGCAAATGTAACATCTTCTATCACAGATGGAATTACTGCGGTTGCACCACTCAGATGTACACGCGGTAAATACGGTTTGATCAGAAAAACTTATTACCACGGTTACTGTCCGCCTAAGGTAACGCTGACACTTTCGAATATAGGTGTCGGAACAGGTGCAACTCTCAACTTCAGCGATAACACACACCTTTATACAGGATTTTCTTATTCAGAAGATAATCTGTATAGAAATTATTCTAACTCGGGTGGAAATACAGCTTATAGTTGGAGCGGTTCGACTACAACCTGTGGCAGATATGTAGGATACGGTACAGCTGCAGTCGGAAGACTGACTGAAGTTGTCAGCGATGAAGGTACTAAAACACCGGCAGGTACAATAACTGCATCTGTACTCAATGTAAGTTACAATAACGCAACTTATAATTTCACGTTAGATAAAACAATTACAATCAAACAGGATTATTAATGTCATTTTAAAAAGGAGAGCCTATGAATAAATTGTTTAAAGAATTAAATATTTGGCGATGCTTTATGGCTGTGCTCATGGCTCTCCTTTTGTGCGTTACGATTTTGCCTGTTTTTGCCAACGCGCAAACGGGCAAGGTTGGCGGCATAAAATGGTCGGTTGACGGTGGACTTCTCACAATTGAGGGTAAAGGACAAATGCCCGATTTTACCGAGCATAACCCTGCGCCGTGGGCTGAATATGCAACTACAGTTACACATCTGTCAATCGATAGCCGTATTACATCAATCGGCGCCCTTGCTTTTTATGGATTTGAGTCACTTGCAACAATCGACCTTCCCAAAAATGTAAAAAATATTGGATATATGGCTTTTGCAAATTGCAAAAATGCAAAAAATCTGACACTTTTACAGGTTGAAACTATTGGGGAACAGGCGTTTACACATTGTCTTGAATTGCAAACTGTTGTTTTGCCTCAAACACTTACCACAATCGGCGGCGGTGCTTTTTACAGATGCGAATCACTTTGCACAATCAGCATACCCAAGTCGGTAACACAGATGGGCGATTCAGTTTTTGCATATTGTAAAGAACTTTTAAGTGTTAATGTGTATGCAAACATCACAGCCCTTCCTGAATGGACATTTTACGGTTGCAAAAACCTCAACACACTTTATCTCTCGGCTACTGTTACAACAATTGGAAATAAAGCCTTTGAGGGCTGTGACGTTCTGACTTATCTCAACCACGAGGGCAATGCGGAACAGACCGAGCAGTTAAAACAGGGCCTTGAGGCAACCCAGGACGGATTTTATGAAGTTAATATCAATGGCGAAGTTCAGACTCCACCGGTAGAATCAACCAATACCGTCGTTACAAAAGAGGATGACGAGTATGTGCGTACCGACAGCGTAGTTGAAAACACACCAAACGCTGTTATAAAAACCGAGACTTCAGTGTACCATACCGCAACCGAAGACGGTTATTCCGAAAAAAAGAACAATGCAAAAATAAAAATAAATGCAACGATTGCAACAAAAGACGGTTGGAACGAGTTGTATACACGTCTTGAAACTGAGTATGCCAATCGCGGTGCCCTTGAAGGTGAAACAAAAACCGATGTTGATATAGACGTAGATGTAACATTACTTGACGGTAGTTATATTTATCGCGAAACGCTTCAAAAAATAGCCGGTAGACGTGTTGCGCTAAAGGTATGTACTCCAAACGGCAGTAGATGGGAAATTCACGGAAAAAAGATAGCGGGATACAGTTTTAAGGCTAAATATAACCTCGAATATAACTACTCTCTTTATGAGAAATTTTCAAAATCGCACAGTGCAACGCTTGGCGGTTCAACGGCATACAAGTTGCAGACTACCGACAAGATTGACTTCCCGATAACGCTTATGGCATATATTGACGGTTCGCTTACCAACAGTAACGCAACACTTTTTGATGATGCTTTTGGAGGAAAACTCAAACAAATTAAAACAGTTGCCATCAATGACGGTATTGCCGCTTTCAGAGTGTCAAATATCAATAAGGGACAACGCTATGTAATCGGCGTAAATGTGGTAGGTGTGTCACCTGATCAAATTGAACAACGCCCCGTGACAGATGATAATCGTTTTGAAAACTATGTTCCCGTAACCGAGCAGTATGAAATAACCGAAGTTCGCGGGTTTATGGGTATGACAATGAAACAGTTTACAACTGTGGTGATTATTGCTATTGTTTCTGTTGCGTTTGTTGTATTTGTGATAATGCTTGTTTTGAATATGATGGCAAAGAAAAAAGCAATGGATAATATACGAAATAAAAATGCTGAGTGATAATTCACTCAGCATTTTTTAATTGTGGGATTATTAAAGAATTTCTTCGATTTTTGATTTGGGAACATAGCCCACAACCTGATTTACTGCTTTGCCGTCTTTTACAAGAACGAGCGTCGGGATGCTGACAATTCCAAAAGCGGCAGCAAGATCACCTGCATCGTCAACATTTACTTTTACCACCTTTATTTCGGGGTGGTCATTTGCAACTTCTTCAACAATAGGCGCTATCATTTTGCAAGGACCGCACCATGTTGCCCAAAAATCGATAAGCACGGGCTTGTCGGATTTTAAAACTTCGGTTTCAAAGTTATCTGCAGTTATATTAAGCATAAAATTTCTCCTTTCGGGTGTTATGTGGCGGGTGAATTTTAATCTTTTGATTTGTAATAAAGAAGACAGTGGCAGTATCCCTCAAAATCGGGGTCTGCAATCTGTTCGCGGAATTCTTTGCAGATGCATTTATACTCCTCTGTTTTGGGTATGCGACAGGGGCAGTATCCGCCTTTTGCTTTAAGACCTTCTTTTATTTTTGCAACAATCTCTTTGTTTTCGTTTAGTTTAACAGCCATGGTGTCTCCGTTATTTTATTGTATTTGTACCTTTTACATTCTTTGATGCTTTTTCAAGATTTTTATCGTGATCTTCAATTGTCTGAGCGTAGTATGCGGTGGTGCCGTCGCTTATAAAGTAGAGATACGATGATGTTTCAGGTGACAAAACAGCATTTATCGCCTCAACAGATGGGCATGATACAGGCCCTGCGGGAAGTCCCGCATTCACATAGGTGTTGTAAACGTTATCGATGTTTTTGTCATTTGCATCAAGTTGGAGTTTGGGCTGTGGCAAAATATAGTTTATTGGACTTGTAAGCGAAAGATTCATTGGCACCTGACCGCGAAGACGGTTATAAATTACCGAAGATGCGGTTTTGTACATATCAGCGCTACCGCACTCGCTTTGTAAAAGTGAGGCAAATGTCACAATCTCGTCAACCGAAAGCCCTGTTTGCGAAATAAGTGTTGCGTTTTGTTCGCTAAGCACTGTTTCTTTAAACTTTGTGAGCAGTTTTGTTGTGACCGAAATTGCACTCTCGCCCTTTGACATCTCATAGTCACCGGGGATAAAATAACCCTCAAGACGACAGCGGCGTTCGGGAATTTTTGAAATAAAATCAAAATCGCTGTACTTGTACTCGTTAAAAGCGTGGTCGAGTTCGGTATAGTCGAAATATTTGTTTGTTGTAAGCATTTCCATTATTTCGTCCTGCGTACTGCCAGCAGTAATGGTAAATGTCACAGTTTCTGCCTGTACCGAAGTCTTTTTGAGTTTTGAGATAAGCTGGTCATAGCCGAGATTGGAATTGAGCGAATACTCGCCGAACTGATATGTGCCGTCGGCCTTTTTGAGTTTGCTGTACAGCCTGAAAACGACGGGATGGTCAATAACTCCCGCATTTTTAAGTGCCTTGGCAATAGTCATTGTAGAACTGCCCTGTTCGATGTTTACAACAATGCTGTTGTCGGGCTTTATAAACGAGAATATATCATTAGATACACTTACAATTCCGATTGTAAGCAACAGTGATACAAGCACAATGCCGCCGTAATAGGCAAATTGCTTAAAAAATGCACGTACGTTTTCTTGTGAAAACCACAGTTTGAAGTCAAACGCTGTAGCCTCTTTTGGCTGTGACTGTTGCTTTACTGCATCGGACTTAGGTGGGGTGACTTCTTTTTGCGGCTGTGTCGGCGTTGCCTCGGTGGGTCGTTTGTATGAACCGGTAGCACCGGGGTAAGAGCCTGTTACGTTTCGTATAGGACGTTTATTTTCTGACATTTCAATCCTCTTTTATGCCCAGAACACGTCGCTGTTAATAGCTTGTGTCGGGATTATTGTTTTTAAGAATTCAACTGCTTTTTCAAGTCCTTCTTCGTTTGTCATCATAGCGTCTTCGTGTTCGATTGACAAAATACCGTCAAATCCTGTAAGACGGAGCGCAGAAATCATATCTTTCCAGTTCTTTTCGGGTGTGCCGTAGCCGAGAGTTCTGAAGTACCAAGCGCGGTCTTTGATAGCGCCAAGGCTTGTTGTGTCAAGTACACCGTTGATTTTTACCTTTGCCTCGTCAACGTAGGTATCTTTTGCGTGGAAGTGATAAATCATACCCTCCAGGTCTTTTATTGCAAGAGCGGGATCAATGCCCTGCCAGATAAGGTGTGATGGGTCAAAGTTTGCGCCGATGATGTCGCCGACTTCTGCACGTAGTTTTTTGAGTGTTGCGGGGTTGTATACACAAAAACCGGGGTGCATTTCAAATGCAATCTTTTTGATGCCGTGAGCCTTTGCAAACTCTGCGGTCTCTTTCCAATATTTTATGAGAACATCCCATTGATATTCAAGAATTTTGCCAAAATCACGCGGCCATGCGCAAGTTACCCAGTTGGGATATTTTGCGCCGTCATGGTCACCGGGACAGCCCGAAAAACCAACGATTGTGTCAACTCCGAGTTTTTCTGCAAACAGAATTGCGTTTATAAAATCGTCGTGATATTGCTTTGCAATCTCTTTGTCGGGATGCACGGGGTTGCCGTGAGCAGACACTGCAGAAATATCCATCCCGTATTTATCAAGAATAGCCTTGATTTCGTCAATTTTTTCGGGAGTTTTTAAAAGTTCTTCGGGGTTGATGTGATATTTGCCGGGGTAACCGCCCGATGCAAGTTCAACTGCCTGTACGCCGATGCTGTGAAGATATTTTATCATCGACTCAAAATCTCTGTCGTGGAAAAGCGCTGTAAGTACACCAATTTTCATATGTTATTCCTCCGTAAAATAGAATGGTTTGCCTGTTTTTGCAGATATGTAAATGCCCTCAAGAATCTGTGATACGACGAGTGCCTGTTCGGGTGTGCAGCGGGGAGCCACACCGTTTTCGAGTGCTTTGTAGAACTCGCGTGCTTCCTTGTCGGCGGGAGCGTCCTTTTTGCCATCATAGAATGCAACGCCCTTAGCGTTTGTAAGGGGTTTGATGTCAACCTGTTTGCCGTGGCGGACTGTGTTCAAAACGAGGTCGCCGTCATACATTTCAGAACCGCCCTTTGTACCGCAAAGCGCAAACTTTGCTTCACACGGATGGCTGGTGTTGAGTGCCCATGATGACTGTAAAATAATTGTTGCACCGTTTTCCATAACTATAAAGCCAAACGCCGAGTCTTCAACGGTAAATTTGTCGGGATCCCAGTCGCCCCAGGCGTTGCCTGTATTTGTATCTCCGTTTAATTTGTGATAAGCGGTGCCTACACAGTATTTGGGTTTGTAATTATCCATTGTCCAGAGCGTAAGATCGAGCGCGTGTGTGCCGATGTCGATAAGCGGACCGCCGCCCTGTTCTTCTTCGTTTAAAAATACGCCCCATGTGGGAACAGCGCGACGGCGGATTGCATAAGCACGTGCCATATATACATCGCCGAAAAATCCGTCTTCTGCTTCAGCCTTTACGTACTCAGCTTCGGGTGTAAAACGGCTCTGATAACCGATTGTGAGTGTAACGCCTGTTTTCTTTGCAGTTTCCACCATGAGTTTTGCTTCTGCCGCGGTCTTTGCCATCGGTTTTTCGCACATAACATGCTTACCTGCGTTCATTGCTGCACACGAGATTTCGCAGTGTGATCTGTTGGGGGTACAAACGTGGATTGCATCGAGGTCAGCGGTTACAACATCCATATAGTTTGTTGTAACCACAGCGCCCTCCGCGCCGTACTCTTCACGTGCTTTTTCGGCACGTTCAGGGATTATATCGCAAAAATATGTTATTTTAACATTATCGAGTTTTTTCAGAGCGGGTAAGTGTTTGCCGTTTGCAATGCCGCCGCAGCCGATAATGCCTACTTTAAATATTTTAGACATATTTGTGTCCTCCTATATATTACTATCTAATTTAATTATATACTCTATAAATTTAAAGTCAACACGCGAATATGTAAAAAATGTTAAATTTATTTTATTTTATTGACCTATTCTTTGGTAAATGCTATTATTATACTATCTTTAAAAAAGGGGAAATGATAAATGCCACAGGACGTTTCAGATAAAACAATACTACCGTTTTTAAATGCACTTACTGCCGCAAAAATATTTGGGATAATTGTTCTGATTGCTGTTTTGCTTTACGTTGTACGTGCAATTGTATATAAACGTGCGCTGGGACTGCGCCGCGGACCCACCGCTATGATGTTTTACGGTGCAATTGCAATAACGTTCAATACCGCGCTGTATACGTTCTTTTACTGGAACTGGGCGCTTCCTGTTTCGGTTGTTATAACGCTTGTTTTTATGTCAGCAACGTGGCACGAGGTAAAAGAGGGCAACTCCGAAGAGCGCGTCGGAGTGTGGGGACTTAATAAAGATATCCGTACTGTGCGCGGTGAGATTTTTAACGATATGTCAAAAGACGAGCAAATTGAGTATACAAAAAATGTAAAAGAATTTAAGTTTTATTGGCCGCTGTTTATATTAGTATGTGTACTCGCACCGCTTGTTATCGCGGCACTATGGAAAATCACAGGTCTCGGCTTTTTGTGGGCACCTGTAGTTATAAAATAGAACTAATACCTGCCTCCCTCTGACGAGGGAGGTGTCAAGACTTTAGTTTTGACGGAGGGAGAGAATGTGAAAGAGTATAATAAATCAAATATCCCTCTTGCAAAAACCTTAAGAAAAAATATGACACCTTGGGAACGAAAGCTTTGGTATGAATTTCTACGGAATTATCCTGTACGATTTCAAAGGCAAAAAGCCATTGGAAATTATATTGTAGATTTTTATTCTGCAAAAGCAAAGCTTGTTGTTGAACTTGACGGTGGAGGACATTATACTGTTGAACAAATGAAAAATGACCGTATGCGCACCAAAGAGTTAAAGAGTATGAATTTAACAGTATTGAGAGTTTGTAATTTAGATATCGAAAAGAATTTTAGTGGAGTATGCGAATATATTGATTTAGCTGTTAAAAAATCTCTCCCTCAGTCAGCTTCGCTGACAGCTCCCTCGTCAGAGGGAGCCGGTCTTGATATTCATAATCAAAAAGATGTGTAGATATTTCTACACATCTTTTTATAATACTACCAATCCCACCATCTTTTTCCGCTACACTTGTCCTCATATCTTGACCAAGCAAGTGAAACGAAAATGACCAACATACCAATGACCGAAAAAACAGACCTCCAAATTTCAAAGAAAAATATAAAAGTAACAACAAAGAAAAGTATGTATATACAGTTCAAGATTGCAAAAAGCCATTGATTGAGTGTGCTTTTTGTTTTGTTTTTAATTTTCATAATATGTAGAACAACAAAAAACACAGCAGCCAATAAATACATCCATACAAGTGCAAGCGGCAGAGTACCAAAGAAAAACTCAAAAAATTTAAATATAATCATCGTTTTATTTTATAATTATTTCTTTGCAAAAGTTATTTTTGCCCCACTGCTCAACCATAGAATTGCAAATCATTTCGAATTTCCCGATGTGTTTCTCGTGTGAGAATATAAAATAGAACCTATTTGTGTATTTAGGAAATTCTAATAGTTTAACAAAATCTGCTTTAAGGTACTCTTTTTGAAAAGACATAATGCTATCAATAAGTTGTTCCTTTGTGATACGAGGGAGGTGCTGATACAAAATCACACTTTGACCTCTATCGTAATAGTCTTTTATCTCCGCCCACTTGACGTGCTTTTCCGTGGCACCGTTTGAACTAAACATTTTAACCGTTTCGAGTCCGTTGTCTGGATCGAGAAATATAACTTCAGTATTTGCGGTTTGATTTAATGCATTTTGATGCCAACATAATCTGTTGCCTCTGATTTCATCTGAAAAGCATTTGGCAATAAACAGATTTTCTTTTTCAATTCTTTCAATTTTTCTTTGATTTTCTGTGCAAACAATCTTGTATAGCGAATCAAATAAATGCGGGTCATATTCTCTGTATTTTTCAGGATTGGATAGATAATTTACAAATTTGCCGTCATTTTGTGTGTTTGTTTTTTTGGGGACAGTTTTGTACCAATTGACAGACAGCGACAACCCCGCCAAGCATATCTTTCGCAACAATCCGTATTTTCCGTAATCACCAATATCACCAACGTAATTATCTTGCATTTTTTATTCCTCTTATGCCGTTTGCACTTTTTGTCTTTTAAAAACTCTGTTTCCGATTGCTTTTAAGCAAAGATGCACTGTTTTGCAATCTTCTTTTATTATTTCGCGGCGGCGATTTAGCAAAATTTTGATAGCAACGCGCATATTGCGGTCATAGATGTTGTTTTGCATAGCACTTATTGCTTTGAGTGCGTTTTTGCGTACGTCAAAGCCGTTCATCAAAAAAACAAGTACGATTTGCGGTGCATAAGTTGCCTCTTTGATAACATCACTTTCGCCGCAAAAACTGTCAAATAAAACTGCCATCACAGTTTCGCCATATTCGTTTACTGCGTTTGGGTCGGCGCCGAGTTCAAACAATCTGTTTATTTGCATAAAGTTGGGTTCGTCTTTTTTGCATTCTGCAATCAAAAGATTTTCGATATATCCAATTTGTTTTTTCATAAGATTTTTACCTCCGTTTTTGTTTTACACCCATATTGTATCAGAGTGTATGTACAATAAAACGGACAGTAAAAATTATTTCAAAAATTTAAAAGTATTGTCGCGAGGGGCATCGTGTGTGATTATACGCGGTTTTTGCAAAACCACCGTTGCATTATCGGGTATGTCGGTAAAAACAACGCAGTTTGCACCAATTCGAACATTGTTGCCAATTGTGATACCGCCGATGATTTTTGCACCGGCACCGATATATACATTATCTTTTATAATCGGCGCACCGCCCGATTTTGCATCGTCAAGAGTGTTTGAACCGATGGTCACGTGTTGAAATATTGTGCAGTTTTTGCCGATCGAAGCCCCTTGTGATATAAAAATACCATAAAGTTGATGCGGTGTTTTAAACGGTGTTATCCCTTTTGTAACAGGGATAAACGCACCGTATTTTTCGGCACGTCTGCGGCAATATATCGCGTGTAAAAGTGAGCCGTTTTGTGCCTTTTTGTAGTTTTTCCAAAACGAGTCAGTGTCATTTTTATAAATTAATTTTCTAATAAATGCTTTTATCATAAAAACCATACCTTTGAATTTGTACTCGAAACCGCAATCGCACCTGCTGACAGCGCGTTTACAACGTCGTCTTTATCGCGGATAAGACCTCCGGCAATAATGGGCTTTTCGCACTGCGACACGATATGCGAAATGATTTTTGGCATAACGCCGGGAAGCACCTCGTAAGCATCGGCATCATTTGAGGAACTTGCGCGTGATATTGTGTCAAGTGCCATTGAATCAAGCAGAAAGAATCTGCGGATTGCAATAAGCCCCTGTGCCTTTGCGTATTTTACAAGTGC
Organism: Eubacteriales bacterium; assembly: GCA_045612565.1. Taxonomy (GTDB): domain Bacteria; phylum Bacillota; class Clostridia; order Oscillospirales; family QAKW01; genus RGIG9041. Next base: position 14,767 of record JAZKZG010000001.1, on the reverse strand, counting down.
CGCCTTTGTTGAAATAATACCGTCGGCACGTGTGTGTTCTTTTATGTAATCAATACCTATTTCTCGTGGTGCAAGACCTTCGATAAGATCGATATGTACGATTGCAAGTTTTCCTGCCGCTTTTACCGTTGATACCAATGAGTCGATTGAAAGGATATCTCCGCACAGCAAAAAAATCATATTGCTGTCGCACATAAGACTTTCGTTTAATTCATCCTCACTTTTTACAGCGGCAACAATTGGAACGTCATCAAAAAAATCTGAAAATTGCATAGCCCTGCCTCCTTTTTATATATTATAAACAATTTAAAATATGATGTAAAGAAAATTATAGTAAATGCTTTACAAATCAAATTAAAACTGTTAATATGAGATTAGCCTTTAAATTAGATACAGAGATATCTGCAAGGCGGAGTGTAATAACGGCATTTTTAAAACTATGCTCTGCTCTGGTGAGGGAGGCATAGTTTTTTGTTTTTGGGAAGATGATATGCAAATAATTCTTGACGGTGACGCGACACGTCGCACACTTTTACGACTGTCGCATCAGATAATCGAAAAAAATAAGGACAAGGATGATCTTTATATAATTGGTATCTGCCGCAGGGGTGTCAGCCTTGCAAACATAATTGCTGAGAATATCAAAACTTTGTCGGATAAGTCGGTAACAACAGGCAAGGTGGATGTTACGCTCTACCGCGACGATGTTTTGGAAAAGGCACAGCAGCCTGAGGTTCACGGCACCGATATTCCGTTTGATGTAAACGGTAAAACGATAATACTCGTTGATGATGTTTTGTATACGGGTCGTACCGCCCGCGCCGCAATCGATGCGATAATAAAGCTCGGCAGACCCGCCTGTATACAGTACGCGGTGCTTGTTGACCGTGGTCACAGGGAACTTCCCATAAGGGGTGATTATGTTGGCAAAAACATCCCAACCCACGCAAATGAGCGTGTTTATGTTCAGGTGCCGGAGTTTGACGGCACGTTTCAGGTAAGCGTTAATTAATTTTTAGGAGGATATAAAAATGAAACTAATCTATGATGTGCAGGACAAGCCTAAGTTTTCACAAACAATTGTCTTTGCAATCCAACAACTGCTTGCCATAATGGCAGCAACACTCGTTGTGCCGATTGTAATAAACCAAAAAGTCGGCAGCGATATGAGCCCTGCGGCAGCACTTTTCGGTGCAGGTGTGGGTACACTTGTATATTTGATGTTTACAAAATTTAAGAGTCCTGTTTTTCTTGGTTCATCGTTTGCATTTCTTGGCTCAATGGCTGCAGCATTTGCAGGTGGTGTGTCGGTAAGCCTTGGTTATCTTGGGCTTATTATCGGTGCCGTTATGGCGGGTCTTGTTTATGTTGCAATTGCAATTATTGTAAAAGTTGCAGGTGTTAACTGGCTTAACAAACTTATGCCGCCTGTTGTAATCGGTCCTACCGTTGCAATTATCGGTCTTTCACTTGCAGGTAACGCTGTGGGCGACCTTCAAAAAGCAAACGTTGAGGGCGGACATACACTTATTGCTGTTCTTTGCGGCGTTGTAACACTTATTGTTGTAACCCTTTGTTCAACATACGGCAAAAAAATGACCAAACTCATTCCGTTTATTATCGGTATCCTTTCGGGCTATGCTCTTGCTGCAATCTTTACCGTAATCGGTAACGCAGCAGGTATCGATGCACTCAAAATTCTTGACTTTTCACCCCTTAGCGCACTTGTAGAGGGCGGTGTTACAGTTTCAACTTTCTTTGCAGTGCCTAAGTTTACTTTCCTTACAGCATTTGGTGCTTTTGGCGAACTTAATGGTGCATACATCGGTACAATCGCAGCAGCTTATATCCCTGTTGCTTTTGTTGTATTTGCCGAGCATGTTGCCGACCATAAAAATATCTCTTCAATCATTGAAAAAGACCTTCTTGAAGAGCCAGGTCTTCACAGAACACTTCTCGGTGATGGCGTTGGTTCAATGGCAGGTGCTTTATTCGGCGGTTGCCCCAATACAACCTACGGTGAGTCGGTTGCTTGTGTTGCAATCACAGGTAATGCTTCGGTTGTAACAATCTTTACAACCTCAATCCTTGCAATCATCATTTCGTTCCTCTCACCCTTTGTTGCATTTGTAAACTCAATTCCGTCATGCGTTATGGGCGGTGTTTGTATGGCTCTCTACGGATTTATCGCAGTTAGCGGTCTTAAGATGCTCCAAAAAGTAAACCTTGAAGAAAACCAGAACCTCTTTACCGCGTCAGCAATCCTTATTGCAGGTATCGGCGGTCTCTCACTTACATTTGGTAAGATTACAATCACATCAATTGCAACCGCTCTTATCCTCGGCATTGTAATCAACCTTATTCTCGGCAAAAAGAAAGACTAATTCAAAAAATTATCAGCCTGAGTGCCCTGAGTGGCATTCAGGCTTTATTTAAATAGAGGCAATTAATTATGGAATTTTATACGTCATTTAGCGCACCTCGTCCAATACGTTTAAAAGATTCAACAAGAAAATGGGCGTATGACTCGCTTCACGGCAGATACGGTGATGATACGATGAAAAACCGATTTGTGTCGCTTGACAACGTTGAAAACTTTGAAAATTTATCTGATACTCAAAAATATGACGTTGCAATAAGAGAAATCGCGAGTAAAGCTCCAATAAGAATTTGTAACGAAGAACGGATATGCGCAGCTGCGACACTCGGCGATGCAATTTCCCACGTTGTGCCCGCGAGATATAACGGCGAAACAGTTTTTAGTTCTGTAAGTCATCTTACAATCCGCTATGACAAAGTATTAGAGTGTGGTCTTGAAGCTTATTCGGAGGAAATTTCAAAACGACTTGAAGATGACGGTCTTTGCGATTCTCAAATCGAGTTTTTGCACAGTTTGCAAAATGTTATAGAAAGTATCCGTATATGGCATGGCAGATACCTTGATGCAACCAAGGAAGCAAGACCGGATTTGCACGAACTTTTAAAACGTGTTCCCTTTTCGCCTGCACGTAATTTTCATGAGGCATTACAGTCGCTGTGGTTTATTTTTGCGTTTGTGCGTCTTTGTGGCAACTGGACAGGCATTGGACGAATAGACTGGCTGCTTGGAAAATATCTTGAACGTGACCTCAAAAACGGCATTTGCGACGAGTCTGAGGCACGGGAACTGTTGGCGTCCTTTTTTATCAAAGGGTGCGAGTGGATTAGGTCAGATACTCCTGTTGGTTCGGGAGATGCACAGCACTATCAGAACATTGTGTTGGCAGGTGTTGACGAAAATGGTGTGGAGCTTACAAATTCAGTTACGTATTTTGTGCTTGATATTGTTGAAGAACTTGCAATTTCCGATTTTCCGATAACGGTCCGAATAAATAAAAACACTCCTGCATTGCTAAAGCAAAAGGTGGCGCAAGTTATGCGACACGGCGGCGGTATTGTTGCGGTATATAACGAAGAACTTATACTGAGAGCACTTGACAGTCTCGGCTATCCTAAAAAAGAATCGCGGTGCTTTGCCAACGACGGCTGCTGGGAAATACAAATTCCCGGCAAAACTGATTTTACCTATCTGCCGTTTGACGCACTCGGGATTTTTAACGAGGTAATCGGTTTGCCGGACGATAAAATTCCCGATTTTACCAATATTGAACAGCTTTATACCGCATTTTGTGATTCACTGCGTGACAAGATAAAATTTCAGTATCAAAAATACGTCGAAAACGCATACGTGTACAAAAACGGACAGTGGCAGGCGAATAAAAAAATCATTCCTACGTCTGTTGTAAGTCTTTTTGAGGACGGTTGCATCGAAAATGCGCGTTCCTACTTTGACTTCGGTCCAAAATATGTTGTTCGTTCGCCTCATATAGGCGGTGCGCCCGACGTTGCCAACTCGCTGTATGCAATACAGAAATTAGTTTTTGAACAAAAGAAGGTTTCTTTTACTGACTTTGTAAATATTATCAAAAACAACTGGGAAGGCAACGAACTTCTTCGTCTTTACGTAAGAAACAACTTTGTTTATTACGGTAACGACTCAGACGATGTTGACTCGTGGCATAGCCGACTGTTGAACGATTTTGCCGATATTACGCAAAGCTGTAATGTAAAAGGTGGCTGTCCCGTTAAGTTTATTCCGGGGGTCAGTACCTTCGGCAGACAGATAGAGTGGCTTCCCAACAGATGCGCCACAGCGTTTGGCTACAAAAAAGGTGACATTCTTTCGGGAAACGACTCGCCCGTTCCGGGAACCGATATCTGCGGTGCTACCTCCGTTATAAAATCCTATTGCAAGTCTGACCTTGTAAAGCAACAAAACGGGGCAGCACTCGACGTCAAGATATTTCCCGAATCACTCAGCGGTGACAACGGAATTGTCGCTCTCACAGCGCTTATCGATGGCTTTGTTACTCTGGGAGGATTTTTTATGCAGCTTGATACAGTTGATAAAAACACACTTTTGGAGGCGCAAAAGAATCCGCAAAAGTTCAAGACTCTGTCTGTGCGTGTGTCGGGCTGGAACGCTCGATTTGTAACACTCGACAAAGAGTGGCAGAACATGATTATTGAACGATCATCACAAAATCTGTAAGGAAGCAATTTTTATATGTTACCTGTTACAAAAATTCAACATTTTTGCGTAAAGGACGGTCCCGGTATTCGAACGACAGTGTTTTTGAAGGGATGTCCGCTTCGCTGTGTATGGTGCCATAATCCCGAAACGCAGTCATCATCGAAGCAGTTTTTTTATTACGATAATATGTGTGTACGCTGCGGCAATTGTCAAAGTGTCTGTCCGCAAAACGCACATATCGTTACTGATGATGGCCACACTGTTGATAGAAGCGTCTGCATAGACTGTATGCAGTGTGCCGACGTCTGTTACAGCGGTGCGATGGAAAAATGTGCTGACTTTCTGACAGAGGATGAAATTTTCAACCGTGTTATGAAAGATGCTGCTTTTTATGGCAACATCGGAGGAGTTACTATCTCTGGCGGTGAGCCGACAGTACATCTTGAAAAAATCATTCCGCTTCTTAAACGGTTTAAAGAAAATAATATCAATACCGCATTAGAAACGTGCGGATACTTTGACAGAACGCGCCTTTGCGATCTTGTTGATGTTACCGATTTGTTTTTGTGGGATATAAAGGACACCGATGATGCACGTCACTTGTCCAATACGGGCGTACACGTTGAAAAAATCATCGGGAATCTCAGGGCGGCTGACGCTCTTGGTGCCAAAACCATAATGCGATGCATACTGCTAAAATCTGTCAATATGGACGATGGGCATCTGACCCAAATAGCGCAAATTTTCAATTCGCTTGAGCATTGTAAAGGTGTGGAACTTATAGAGTACCATACCTACGGCGCGTCCAAAAGCGTACATCTTGGAAGGGTCGACAACTCCCATCCTGAATGGATACCGTCAAAAGACGATATGAATCACGCAAGAGAATTGTTAGGTAAATACGTCACACTTATATAAAATGCTCCAAAATAGGAGCATTTTTTATTGACTAATTAATTTCTGCAATATATAATAAAATCAATATTATGATGGGAATTTATGTGTTATAAATGTTCAAACTACTTATAGCGGCATCGGGCAGTAAAGCAAATGCTACACTTGTTATACATAACGAAACGGCGGTGCTTATTGACTGCGGCACTTCCTACAAGGCGCTTTGTGAAATTTTGGAAAAAGCGGGACTTTCGCCCTCTTGCATCAGCGCGGTGCTTGTAACCCACAGCCACTCCGACCACACAAAAGGTCTTGCAACCCTTGCAAAAAAACTTTCGGCTCCGTTTTATTCGGGAGTTGATATCTGCGGATGTGAAAAATTTTGCGGCGGTCTTGATATTGACGGTATGCATATAACAGGTTTTGATTGCTGTCACGATGTTGATTGCGTCGGCTATAAAATTTCGGCTGACGGCAAAACACTTGCTGTTGCAACCGATACAGGCGTTGTCACCGAGTGTATGCTTGGTGAAATGACGGGCTGTGATGCGGTTATGCTCGAATGTAACCATGACCCCGAGATGCTCCGATGCGGACCCTATCCGTATCAGTTAAAACAGCGAATTGCCTCACGCGAGGGACACCTTTCAAACGGGGACTGCGCCAAAACAATAGTGCATCTTGCAGTAAACGGTACAAAAACGGCGGTACTTGCGCATCTTAGTGAAACAAACAACACTCCGCTTGTCGCACTTGACACCGTGCGGTGCGAACTTGCAAAATACGGACTCGAAAATAATATAAAACTTTACTGTGCAGACAGTTTAACACAAATCGAAATATAAGGAGATATAAAAATGCAGGCTAACGAAAACAAAAATCTTGTAATTGAGGTGGAGGGCAACGAATACGAGCGTTACCCCATAAAAACACACGTAATCACAGACGCTGATGACATCTGTGACGTGTGCGAAAAGTACGCAAAAGACGTAATGCAGGAGGGGGATATTCTCTTTATTTCGGAAAAATGCGTTGCTTGTACACAAAAACGTGCAATTCCTATGGACGAAATAAAGCCGCGTCCACTTGCAAAACTTCTTTGTAAATTCGTTTATAAATCACCCTACGGAATCGGTCTTTCGATCCCGCAGACAATGGAAATGGCACTCAAAGAGTGCGGCACTTTAAAGATTTTGTTTGCGGCATTCTGCTCTGCTTGCGGCAAACTCGTTGGTAAACGCGGTATCTTTTATGATATTGTCGGCAAAAAGGCAAAGTCAATCGACGGTCCTTGCGACTGTACAATTCCTCCTTATAACCACTGCGTTGTGCTTGGTCCTGTTGAACCTGACAAGGTTGCAAGACAGATTAAAGAGCGCATCGGCTTTGACACAATCATTGTTGACATAAACGATCTCGACGGCGACATTCTCGGTATTTCTGACGAGAGCATCTCGCGTGAACTTTATGCAAAAATCTTAAAGGACAACCCCCTCGGTCAGTCGCGTCAGCAGACACCTATGGGTATTATCCGCAAAAAGTAATGGTAAAAAAAGCGCTTATTGCAATGAGCGGCGGTGTTGACTCGTCAGTTGCCGCGGCTCTCATACTAAAAAGCGGCGCAGAGTGCATTGGCGGCACTATGCGTCTGCATTCGTGCGGTGGTAAAGACGTTGGTGATGCAATTGATGTTGCAAATCACTTAGGAATTGACCACCACACCTTTGACTTTGAGGGTGACTTTGAAAAAGAGGTTATCGATTATTTTGTGTCAGCTTACGAAAACGGTCTCACTCCCAACCCCTGCATTGAGTGTAACCGTCGTCTGAAGTTCCGTGCTTTGCTTGACGAGGCAAAAAAACTCGGCTGTTCGCACATTGTGACGGGTCACTATGCGCGTATTGAAAAGACAGGCGACAGATACCTTTTAAAAAAGGGTCTCGATGAGTCAAAAGATCAGAGTTATGTGCTTTACTCGCTTACACAGGACGAACTTTCGCACACGCTTTTGCCACTCGGCGAACTGACAAAGGCGCAGGTTCGTGAAATTGCAAAAACACTTGATTTTGTAAATGCCGACCGTCCCGACAGTCAGGATATCTGCTTTGTTCCCGATGGTGACTATGCAAAGTTTATTGAAAATCATACAAAAAAGACTTATCCTGCGGGTGAATTTGTTGACACGGGTGGAAATGTTCTCGGTCAGCACCGCGGTATTATACGCTACACGGTCGGACAGCGCAAAGGACTTGGCCTTGCACTGCCACAACCTATGTATGTGTTAAAAAAAGAGCTCGACACAAACCGTGTAGTGCTTTGCGAAGGCGATGAGCTGTTTACCGACACGCTTTTTGTGTGGGACTTTAACTGGATCGCTTTCGCGCCTCCTGATACTCCTTTTAAGGCAAATGTCAAAACAAGATACAAAGCAAAAGAAGCACCCGCCACAGTAACACCGCTTGAAAACGGTGCGGGTGTTAAAATAGTATTTGACACTCCTCAGCGCGCCATAACACCCGGTCAGGCGGCAGTCGTCTATATTGGGGATACGGTCGTTGGCGGAGGCACCATTAATTAGGAGAAAAAAGATGAATTGGTTTATATTTTCAATAATTGCACTTTTGTGCTGGTCAGGTTCTGACCTTTTTAGCAAAATAGGCTGTCGTGAAAAAGATAAATATGCACAGTCGAAAATGGTAATGGCAGTAGGTCTTGTAATGGGCGTACACGCTATTTACGAAATGATAAGCGGTACAGAGGTTACTTTTGATGTAATCCTCAAATATCTTCCTGTATCGCTTTTGTACATAGTTTCAATGGTAATGGGTTACGTATCACTCCGTTATATTGAACTTTCGATTTCAAGCCCTATTTGTAACGCTTCGGGCGCTTGTGTTGCACTTGTATACATCTGTATGGGTGAACTTTCGTTTGAAGGCAACGGTATTTTTGCGTTTATTGCACTTATAGCTGTTTGTGCGGGCGTTATCGGTCTTGGATTTGTTGAGTCACACGAGGACGATGAACTCCGTGCGGCACGTCAGCTAAAAGGTAATTTCAAGTATTCAAAGTCTTTTCTTGCAATACTTCTTCCCGTACTTTACTGCATACTTGATGCAGCAGGTACGTTTGCAGACAGCGTAGTCCTCGAAACTCTTAATGAAGACGCAGCAAACGTAGCATACGAACTCACTTTCTTTGCTGCGGGTGTACTTTGCTTTATTTATGTTGTACTTATCAAAAAACAGCCGCTCGTTGCAAAACAGGAGCGTCCCAAGTACATCGGTGCTATCTTTGAAACTGCAGGTCAGTTTGCATATATTTACGCACTTGCAGATACCGAACACGTTATGTTTGCAGCTCCCATCATTTCGTCATACTGTATGGCATCAATGGTATGGAGTGCAATCTTCTTAAAAGAGCGCCTTTCGTGGAAGCATTACCTTTCACTCGGCGTAACGCTCGTCGGTGTTGTAATTCTCGGTATACTTGATTTATGATTTGTAACGTCTGTCCACGAAAATGTAATACAGACAGAAATTTGCAAAACGGATTTTGCGGTGCGGGTAACGATATAAAAGTTGCCCGCGCCGCACCTCATTTTTGGGAAGAACCGTGTATTTCGGGACAAAACGGCTCGGGTACCGTCTTTTTTTCGGGCTGTGCACTTCGCTGTGTTTTTTGCCAGAATCACGAGATTTCGCGCTCAGACGTAGGTAAAACGGTAACCAAAGACGAGCTGTTTGATATATTCTTAAAATTAAAAGAGCAGGGTGTTCACAACATAAATCTTGTCACAGCCGACCACTTTATACCGCAGATTTTATCTGTTTTAAAACGAGCAAAAGCCCTTGATTTGCCGATAGTTTTAAATACCTCGTCATACCTTGACGAAAAGACAGTCGATGCACTTGACGGTACTGTTGACATCTATCTTGCTGACTTTAAATTTTTCAATAAAAAAACAGCCGATAAGTACGCAAGTGCACCCGACTATCCCGATATTGCTAAAATTGCAATTGCAAAAATGGTAAATCAAGTAGGCAAACCTCAGTTCAAAGACGGTATAATGACGCGTGGTGTTATTGTGCGTGTGCTTGTGCTTCCCGAAAATATAATAGATGCAAAGCAGACAATAAAGTATCTTTACAACACTTTCGGTGACGATATTTATATTTCTGTTATGAGCCAGTATACCCCGGTGTGCAAAACTGAATTCCCCGAACTTTCACGCGTTTTGAATGACCGAGAGTATAAAAGTGTGGTTAATTATACTGTGAGTATCGGAATAACACACGCTTTTATACAAGAAAAGACGTCAGCAACCGAAAATTACATTCCTGATTTTGAGGAGTAGATAAATGTTTATTTGTCCCAAATGCAAAAAAGAATTGTTTTTAAACGATAAAAGTTATAAGTGTGAAAACGGTCATTGTTATGATGTAGCCAAAAAAGGTTATGTCAATTTGCTTATGTCACAGGTGTCAAAAGACCGCCACCACGGCGATGATAAACTGATGGCACGTGCGCGCGCCGACTTCCTCAGTAAAGACTTTTATAAGCCTCTTGCAGAGGCAATCTGCGATGAGGTGAGTGGTGACAGTCTTTTAGATATCGGTTGCGGTGAATGTTATTATCTTTCGTTTATAAAAGATAGTTTTTCAGATATGACCTGCGTTGGAATAGATATTTCTAAAGAAATTTTAGAGGTTGCGGGTGTGCGTACAAAACCTCGCGGTATAAAAACTGCCGTTGCATCGGGGGCAAATCTGCCGTTGGCGGACGAAAGTTTTGATACACTTTTATCGGTGTTTGCTCCGATAACCGAAGCTGAGTTTTTGCGCGTACTAAAAAAAGAGGGTACGCTTATCCGCGTCACCCCCGCGCACGACCATTTGTTTGAATTAAAAAAAGCGGTTTACGATAATCCGCTTTACAACGACGATTTACCGCTTGAACTCGATGGCTTTGAAATGGTAAAAAACAAAGAGATAAAATACACCTTCGAGTGTGACAAAACTGATGCAAAAAACCTGTTTACAATGACGCCGTATTACTACAAAACGTCACCGAAAGATATTGACAAACTTGACAAACTTGACAAAATAAAAATATCTTCCGATTTTTTTGTAACAGTGTATAAAAAGCATTGACTTTTGAATATCGCCCCCATATAATGAAGGCATGAATACCCGCATTATGTGGGGGAATTTTTTATGTGAGGAAAGAACTATGAAAAAACCGATGAAAGCAGCATTATTGCACTTCGGCACAAATATGTGGCGCGAAAATGACGGCAATCCGCTTCACATGGACTATGACGTGTGGAAAATGACTACCGACAAAATGGCGGAACTCGGCTACAACGCAGTCCTTATTGATATGGGCGAGGCGGTAATTTATGATAATTATCCCGAACTTGCTATCGAGGGCAGCTGGACAAAGGCGGAATTTAAAAAAGAACTTGACAGACTTAGAAAAATCGGGCTTACACCCTATCCTAAACTTAACTTCTCAACAGGTCACGATGCATGGCTCAAAGAGTATTCGTATATGGTAGGCACCAAAAAATACTACGAGGTATGCAAGGGCACAATCGAGGAGATTATTGACCTTTTTGATACACCCGAGTTTATACATCTCGGTATGGATGAGGAATGCCACATTATGCAGATAAATTACCATGTATCTGTTGCAAGAACGCATAAAAAACGTCTTGAGGATATGAACTATCTTTTTGATGTTGTGAGAGCAAAGGGTGTGCGTCCGTGGATATGGCTCGACCCCACCGCGATTCCCGAGATGGGCGGTGCAGAATTCTTTTTCCAAAACATCGCAAAAGACGTTCTTTTGTCAAACTGGTACTACCACGATATAAGACGTAAGCAACTCGAAACAACCGAGTATGTGTATGATTTTATCAAGTTCTTTAATTTACTTGACGAGTGGGGTTATGAACAGGTTCCCACAACTTCAATTTGGGGTTATCATCTCAATTCAAAGGACGTTTTGCGCTACTGCGAAAACACTATCGAAAATGATATGGTAGGTTATATGATTGCACCGTGGCTTCACTGTGTTAAAGGTGAGGAATATGCACTTCTCACTAATCTTTATAATTTTGACAAGGCTTGGAAGGATGAGGTGAAAAAATAATGATGAACAAGGTACTTATTTTACGCGTCGGCTCAAACTTTTACGACAAGCCCGAGGCACTTGAACCGCTTGATATCGAGGACGGCGGCTACAAGACCGAGGTGTATTTTGATAAAGACACTTTTGACAAAATGCTCGACGAGGCAAAGGGCTTCGGCTTTGACACCGTTATGCTCAATCTTGGCGAGGGAATCGTTTACGATTCGCACCCCGAAATCGCAATCAAAGGCTCGATGCCCAAAGCAGAATTTAAAAAATACCTTGATAAAATCAAGGCACTCGGTATGAAAATTGCACCTATGCTCGACTTTTCGGCAGTACGCAATGCGTGGACAGGCGAATACTGCACCACAGCAGGTTCGCTTCTTTATAAGGATTTTTGCTGTGATATTTTAAGAGAAGTTCTTGAGCTTTTTGAAAGTCCCGAACTTTGCCACCTCGGCTTTGAGGCGGAAACCTATGAAAAACAGAGCCGTAACCCTGTTATCACAAAGCGTCGTTGGAACACGCTTTACCGCGATATGAACGCACTTTTTGATATCTGTAACGAGTTTGGCACAAGACCGATTATCTGGGTTGACGAGGAAACCGTAACAGAACTCGGCGGTAAAGAGAGATTTTTAATAAATATCCCCAAAAACGTAATTCTCTCGTATCTTTACTTTAAACCAATCTATCCTCATTATATTGAGCAGAATCGCGTTAAGCCAGAAATGAAGTTTAACGACGAGATCGTGACCTGGGGCTATGACGTTTATCCCATGTGCTCAACCTGGTTCCGTCACGAGAGTTCACGCGATATGATAAACTACTATTACAGATGCGTGGGACTTAACAAAGTCGGCGGGTGGCTGTGTAACCCCAACTGCTTTACAGTAGAATCAAAATACTATTGGCTTCTTAACGATATGTACAGATTCTCGTCGGCTTACAAAGAATTTTTACAGCAATAAAATAAAAAATCCACTCTCACGAGTGGATTTTTTAATTAATCTAATTCCTTTTTGCCTGTATACAGTTCGTAGTATCTGCCTTTTTGTTGGAGAAGGTCATCGTGGTCACCGCGCTCGATAATTTCGCCCTGTTCAAGCACCATAATGGCGTTTGAGTTGCGGACTGTCGAAAGTCGGTGAGCAATAACAAAGGTTGTGCGCTCTTTCATCAGTCTGTCCATACCGTGTTCGATATGACGCTCGGTACGTGTATCAACCGAACTTGTCGCCTCGTCAAGCACAAGTATCGGTGCTTTTGACAGCGCCGCACGTGCGATGTTAAGAAGCTGTCTTTGTCCCTGTGACAGATTTGCGCCGTCGCCCTCGATAACGGTGTCATAGCCGTTTTCAAGACGCATAATAAAACTGTGTGCCGATGCAGTCTTTGCAGCGGCAACAACCTCTTCATCGGTGGCGTCAAGTCTGCCGTAGCGGATGTTTTCTTTGATTGTGCCTGTAAACAGATGAGTATCCTGAAGTACCATTGCGATATTCTTTCGAAGGTCATTGCGCTTATAGTCGCGGATGTCGATACCGTCAATGGTGATTGAACCCTCTTGTATATCGTAAAATCTGTTTAAAAGATTGGTAACGGTTGTTTTACCTGCACCTGTTGAGCCTACAAATGCAATCTTCTGACCGGGTTTTGCGTAAAGCGAAATATTCTTTAAAATGAGTCTGTCGGGGTTGTAGCCAAACGAAACATTTTTTAACTCAACATAGCCTTTCATATCCTCGCCCGAGTGAGCGTTTTTGATGTCGGGGCTTTCTGGGTCGAGGTCGAGTATTGCAAACACACGCTCAGCACCTGCAAGTGCCGAGAATACAGTTGATGTTTGCTGTGAGATATTGTTTATCGGCATTGCGAAATGACGTGCAAACTGAACAAATACTGTAAGACCGCCGAGGTCGAACTTGCCAAGAAGACACAAAATACCGCCGATACCTGCGGTGAGTGCGTAACTTATCTGCGAGGTGTTACCCATAATGGGTCCCATAATACCGCCCCAGAACTGTGCACCGATTTGCTTATTGCGAAGATCCTCGTTTAAAAGTCCAAACTCGTCTTTACAGATTTGTTCGTGGTTAAATACCTTTACAACCTTTTGACCCGTAACACTTTCTTCGATATAGCCGTTAACCGCACCAAGCGCCGCTTGCTGTGCCGAGTAGTACTTGCGTGATGCCTTTGCAATTGCCTGCCCGCCAAACACAAAGATGGGGGTGAAAACAACTGTTATAAGTGTCAGCCAGATATTTGTATAAACCATCATTGCAAAAGTACCTGTCAACGTGATTGTACCCGAGATGAGCGAAATAATCGCCTGGTCGAGCATCATACCGATGTTGTCAACGTCGTTTACAAATCGGCTCATAACCTCACCCGTTGGGTTGTTGTCAAAAAATCTTACGGGGAGTGTCTGTACCTTGTCAAAAAGGTCGTTACGGATGCGCTCGATAGAGCCTTGTGAAATGCCGAGCATCAGTCTTTGCTGTAAATAGGTAAAGACGACGCCCACAAGGTAAATTGCAATCATAATACCAAGTGTCATAATAAGATTTGATATGCGTTCGCTAACTGTTTTTGTAGTGTCAACAAGTCCGTTTATAACAGGACGCAGTACATACGACCCCGCAAGAGACGCACCTGTTGATGCGAGCATACAAAAAAGTACCATAAACAACCGATATTTATATATGCCGATGTAGTTTAAAAGACGGGTTATAGTGGGTTTTAAATTTTTTGGCTTACCGCCGCCACCGCGCATATGCGGACCACCACGTCCCGGTCCGCGTCCCGGACCCATTGGACCGCCAGGGCCTTTACCTGAGGTACCTTTGTATTGCTCTTTTAATTTTTCAAGTGTTCTTGCAGCCATACTTATGCAATACCTCCTTCTTTTTTCTCGTTTTGCGAATAATAAATCTCGCCGTACTCTTTGTTGTTTTGGAGGAGTTCATCGTGTGTGCCGATGCCTGTTATAACGCCATCATCCATAACAACTATCTTGTCGGCGTCAATAACCGACGAGATACGCTGTGCAATAATGATTTTTGTACTGTCACCGAGTTCTTCGCGGAAAGCTTTTCTTATTCTTGCCTCGGTTGCAGTGTCAACCGCGCTTGTAGAGTCGTCAAGAATAAGAATTTT